>DASYTZ010000289.1:0-25853 GCA_036001745.1 Pyrinomonadaceae bacterium | reverse complement strand
AATTTTTGGGGAGTTGTTGAGCGCGGCTTTTGATGCGAAGTCGATGCTGTGGCGAACTTCGCCGGCCTCGACCGAACTTGAAGAGGTCACGCTTGATTGGCTACGGCAGATGATCGGACTCGACGAAGGAATGAGCGGCATCATTTACGACACCGCCTCAGTTTCCAGCATGCACGCGATTGCCGCCGCGCGCGAAGGCGTCGAAGTGCGCATCCGCGAAGAAGGCATGAGCGGCCGCAAAGATCTTCCGCTCTTGCGCGTCTACGCTTCTGAGCAAGCCCATTCATCGATCGACAAAGCCATCATCACGTTGGGCCTTGGGCAGCGCGCTCTGTGCAAGATTCCGACGGACTCTGAATTTCGCATGGATCCGAAAGCTCTGGCCGCCGCGATTGACGAAGACAAACGAAACGGATTCCTTCCCTTCTGCATTGTCGCCACCGTCGGTACCACGTCGACCTCGAGCATCGATCCGATTCGGGAGATAGTTCCGATTGGCGAGCAGCACGCGATGTGGTTGCACGTTGATGCGGCATACGCCGGCTCAGCCGCAGTCGTTCCCGAGATGCGTCACATTCTCGATGGTTGCGAGCGCGCGGATTCGTTGGTCCTGAATCCGCACAAATGGCTCTTCACGCCTTTCGATCTCTCAGTGCTCTATTGCCGTCACATGGATTTGTTGCGGCGCGCGTTCTCGCTCGTACCTGAATACCTGCGCACGCCAGAGCAGGACAAGGTACGCAGCGGATCGGATTATGGCGTGCAGCTCGGCCGCCGTTTTCGGGCGCTGAAACTTTGGATGATCATTCGCTACTTCGGCCATGAAGGCCTCGCCGCGCGCATTCGCGAACATATTCGGCTGGCAAAGCTGTTCGCGTCATGGGTTGAAGAGTCGTCTGACTGGGAATTAATGGCGCCGGTGCCGTTCGCGCTCGTTTGTTTTCGCGCGTGCCCAAAAATTGCTAGCGACACAGAGGAAGCCCTCGAGAAAAGACTTGATGCCCTGAATGAGGCGATCATGCACGGCGTCAACGCGACCGGCCGCGCCTTTCTTTCGCACACAAAGCTCAATGACAAACTCATTCTGCGGCTTTCAATCGGCAACATTCGCACGACTGAAGACCACGTGCGCCAAGTCTGGCAATTGCTGAATGAGCAACTCGGCCGATTGCACACCCAACAGGACAAATGACTCGTCGCCGCAAGTTCTTTCTTTTCCTGCTCGTAATAATCCTGCTTTCGCAAGCGCCGTTCGCATATCGCCGCTATCGATTAAAGCGGCTGCGAAGTACGATTCAACAACTCGCCGCGCAACGAGTCGCTAACGAAACTGCAAACGATTACGTCGACTACAAAGGCGTGATTCACGTTCATACCTCCCTCGGCGGGCACAGCACCGGAACGTTTGCGGAGTTGATTGATGCTGCGAAGGCGAATGATTTGGCTTTCGTAATCATGACTGAGCATCCGCAAATGGACTTAGACACGGCGGCAATGACGCTGAACGGCGTTCATGGCGGGGTGCTGTTCATAAATGGAAATGAGGTTTCGACCGCGGACGGCGATCGGCTGCTGCTGATTCCCGGATCGGCTACTGCAAACGAACGTCACACGACAAGAGAGTTCATCGACCAACAGCACGCGAATCGTGGGTTGGCATTTGCTGCGTATCCCTCGGAATCACAGACGTGGCAATCGACGGCGGTCGATGGCGTCGAAGTTTACAATCTGTTCACGAACGCGAAACAGATAAACCGCCTTCTGACTTTCTTCGATGGCCTTTGGTCTTATCGTTCGTATCCGGATCTTATGTTCGCGAATTTCTTGGCGCGCCCAACCGAAAACTTAAAGCTTTGGGACGATGCGGCGCGATCGACTAATCGCAGACTCGTCGCGATTGCCGGAAACGATGCTCACTCAAATGTCGGCTTCGGACTCAGCGACTCTGCCGGCAAACAGATCGTCGGGGTAAAGCTCGATCCATACGAGCGCAGCTTTCGCACTGTAAGAACTCACGTGCTGATCAAAAAAGACAAGCCGCTGACTCGCGAATCTCTGCTCGAAGCAATCTCGCTCGGCCACTGTTACGTCTCGTTCGATCTCTTCAGCGATCCAACAGGCTTCGATTTCCGTGTGCTTCAGTCCGACAAGATGATGGGCGATGAAATATCATTCGCGAAACCAACGGAGTTAGTGGCGAAGAGTCCACTCCCCAGCCGATTCGTACTCCTCAAAGACGGAAACGAAATCAGCCAAGCGTCAGCCGCGACCGCGCGATTCCCAGTCACCAGCTCCGGTGTTTACCGAATCGAGGCCTACCTCGATTCACTGCCCGCACCCGCGACCGGCAAGCCCTGGATCATCTCGAATCCGATTTACATCCGCTAATCCCAAGAAATTAGGCGAAAACAGTGCCTTGAACGCCTTCCGAACGTTGTGTTAAACTTCGTTTGGCGCTCGAAGAACTCTTCCAGCCCGTCCTCAACGTCTTAGGAATCCGCTGTAAATGGTCACAAAAACGAGCCAGTTTCAGTTTGATTGGTGGGTAGTCCAAAAGCGCGTGGTCCACGCTACCGCGCTCGTGCTGGCGCTTGGCCTGGTCGCTTCAGGAGCGGCGCTGTACGTGTGGAAATTCGGCAACCCGTTGAAGCGCGTCGCGCTGAAAACTGATCTGCCGGCGGGAGCGCGCTTTGAATCGTTCGAAGGCGACGTGCGCGTTATTCATGCCGCCACGCGCGAAGTGGTCCTGGCGAGCAGCGACACTCAACTCTATCCCGGCGACACGGTGCAGACGCAGGCTGATGGTCGCGCGCGCATCGCGATGGCGGACGGATCGACAGTTGTCGTTCGTCCGAACAGCACGATTATCATTCGCGACAACGAGAGTTTTGAAGGCGGCAAGAGATCCAACGTGCACGTGGTTGTGGACAGCGGACAAATGCTCGTGCGCACGCAGGAGCAGAACGAAGGCGCGAAGAACGTAGTCGAAACTCCAAAGACGCAGAACCAGGTCGGCGCGCAGACGCAAGCGAGCTTTGGCGTGAACCCGGAAGGCACTGAAGAGATTCGTGTGAACGCAGGATCGATCGAGAGCCAGAATCGAAGTGGTGAACGCACGACGTTGAACTCAGGCGAATATGTTTCCGTGAATCAATCAGGAACGATCTCGAAACCGCAGCGATTGCTCGAAGTGCCACAGCCGGCGCAGCCGCGCGATCTGGAAAAGATCATCGTCGGCAACAACGGTTCGGCTAGTGTGGCGTTGCGCTGGTTGAAACCACAGACAGGCGCGCCGGTATACTATCGCGTCGAAGTTGCAACCTCACCTTTCTTCGTTCTCGAAGGAAAAGTTATCGAACGCGATCAGTTAATCTCGACGCAATTCAGCGCGACGGATCTCAGACCCGGCGCTTACTTCTGGCGCGTGCGCGCGACCGCGGCCACCGGACAAACCAGCGACTGGAGCGAGCCGCAAAAGTTTATTGTCGCGACCCCGAGCAACGGCTCTGGATCCGTCGTAGTCACGCGTCTTAGCGCGAGCTATCTGGGCGGCGATCTTTATATCATCCGCGGCTCGGGCGCGCCGGGCACGACGATTTCGGTTTCGGGACGTGAGGCTTTGGTTGGCTCAGACGGCAGTTTCCAGCTTCAAATCACTGCTAACTCAACGATGCGAGAAGTCACCATTATGGCGTTCGATCCACAGGGAAATCGCAGCCAGTATCGTCTCCCGCTGACGCGAAACGGCTAACGCGCCAACTTCTATCTGAAGAGCTTCAGTTGTAGTTGATACCCGCTGCGGTCGAGCTCCTGGCTCGCAAAGCATGCTGCCATCAAAAATTTTCTGTGCAGCGTTCATTTCTCGATAGCATTACTGCGCGAATCGTTGTATCTTGGCTGTTGCCCTCGGTGAGTTGTTTGCGGCTTTCGAAAACCCGCTCGCGAAGTCAGCCGACTGCTAGCTTGGTAAGGAAACAACCGCTCACCTCTTCCGGCGATCCAATTTCCATTCAGGGAAGTCTTTTTAGATGGCCTTCAAATCTGTTTTCAGCCTTTTTTCCAGCGATCTGGCAATCGATCTCGGCACTGCAAACACTCTGGTTTACGCCAAAGGGCGCGGCATAGTCGTTTCTGAACCCTCAATCGTCGCCATCAACAAAGTGACCAACGCCGTCGAAGCCGTCGGCCGCGACGCTAAAGAGATGCTGGGCCGCACGCCAGGCAACATCGTCGCGATTCGGCCGATGAAAGACGGCGTCATCGCGAACTTCGAAGTGACTGAGAAGATGCTTCAGCACTTCATTCGCAAGGCACACAACGGCAAAACGTGGGTCAGCCCGCGCGTGGTCATTGGCATTCCCTCAGAGATTACCCAGGTCGAGCGGCGCGCGGTTGAAGATTCAGCCTATCGCGCGAAGGCTTCGGAAGTTTATCTGGTCGAAGAAGCAATGGCCGCGGCAATCGGGGCGGGCCTGCCAATCACTGAGCCGCACGGCAACATGGTTGTGGACATTGGTGGCGGCACCACCGACATCGCCGTGATCAGTTTGAGCGGTATCGTCTATTCGCGTTCGGTGCGCGTCGCCGGCAACGAGATGGACGAAGCGATCACGCAATACATAAAACGAAAATACAATCTTCTGATCGGCGAACGGACGGCGGAAGCGATTAAGATTGAACTTGGTTCGGCCTTTCCACTGGATGAAGAACTTTCATACGAAGTGCGCGGGCGCAACTTGATCGAAGGCATTCCCAAAACTGTCACCATCACCGACGAAGAGATTCGCGAGGCGCTTGCCGACTCAGTTTCGACGATCATCAACGCCGTGCGCGTGGCGCTCGAACGCACGCCGCCGGAACTTTCGGCCGACATCGTCGAGCGCGGCATCGTCCTGACGGGCGGCGGCGCTTTGCTAAAGAATCTGGACAAGCGGCTTTCGATCGAAACGGGACTGCCGGTCTCGCTGGCAGAAGATCCGCTCGCCTCGGTCGTGCTGGGCACGGGTAAGATGCTTTCGGATTTCGACCTGCTGAAGCGCGTGAAGTGGGACAATAGCCTGACGAGCGGAACGTAAAAACATTGCCGATTTGCGATTGCCGATTTGCGGTTGGAACAAATTGGCAATCGGCAATCGGCAATTGGCAATGTTGTAATGGCTGCAATTCGCACGCAAAGAGAAATTCGACAGCGGGCGCCGTGGTGGTTTTTTGGGTTGCTCGCGCTGAATTTCGCGTTGATGACCTACGACGCCCGCGACGAATCAACGAAGCAGCGAAAAATTCGCACCGTCGCGCAGAGCATCGCTTATCCCGTGCAACGCGGCGCATCGGCGGTCGGCAACTTCATTGGCGGATTGTTTGGCGGAGTCGGCGATCTTCGTCGCGCATCGACTGAGAACGAGAAGCTCCGCGCGCAAGTCGAGCAGATGCAGACGGAGCTTCGTGACACCCGGCAAAAGGCGTCGGAAGCCGAGCGACTTGAGAAACTGCTGAAGCTGGCCGAACAAACCAATTACAAGACTGTTGCCGCTCAAGTAATCGCCCGCGACCCTTCCATGTGGTTTGATTCTGTTTCGATCGACAAGGGACGATGGGCCGGCGTGGAGATCAACATGCCGGTGGTCACGGCGGACGGAATTGTTGGCCGCGTAGTTTCAACTGGTCCGTTGAGCGCACAGGTGATGCTGATCACAGACGAAAAGTCGGGCGCGGGCGCGGTGGTCGGTCAATTGGGTGCTTCGAATTCGATCGGGTCGATAAAAGGGATGGGCGAGAACGGCCTGCTCGATATGCGCTACGTTTCGGGTTTGGAAAAGGTGCAGATGGGCGACACTGTCTACACAACCGGCCAGGACGGTATCTACCCGCCAGGTCTGAGCGTGGGCCAGGTCGTTGAGCTGCATCCTGGATCTGCCACGCAACCTCATGTAATTCACATTCGACCGAGTGCGGGTCTCGATCGCCTCAAAGAAGTAATGGTGCTGGAATATCGACCTAACAAACCCACGCAGTTGGATCAGTCTCTCCCGAACGTAGACAAGAAAAAACAGTAGGCAGACCGCCTGCTTTCCAGTCATGCGCCAACTAAAGATCATCGCAGTGCTGATCGTCGCGATCGCTTTGCCTTCGGCATTGCGCGCCATATGGCAACCGCTAGCGGCAGCCGATCTTGTTCTGGTGCTGGTTGTTTATTTCGCGTTGCGGCGCGAACCGCTGCAAGCATTGTTAATTGCGGCGATTGCGGGCGTGGCGACTGATGCGTTGGGCCGAGGATTGCTGGGGGCAAGCGGATTCTCAAAAGTCATCACCGCTTATGCCGTCTATTTCGTCGCTTCGCGCGTGATGCTCGATACCACGCTGCTCCGAATTCCCGTGCTGGCAGCGGCTTCGTTAATCGACAATCTGGTCTATTTCGGAATGAATCGGTTGCTCGGGCAATCTGCCTCGATGCCATTTGTACAGGCGCTGTCGTACAAGCTAATCGCGACGACAGTCGTGGGAACGATTCTGCTTTACGTCAATGACAATTATTTTAGCGAGAAGGCGCGGCAGCGACGGACGTTCACCGTCCGGAGGCGCGTGGCGCGAAGTGGCTCTGGATTCTTCAGTAGAAAGAGACGAAGAAGCACCAGCCGCCAGTGGTGATTTGTTTTTTCTATTCACGATTTACGATTTACTATTCACCGGATCATGAAGTTCGTTGACGACTCACAAAATCTTCGCGTTCGCCTTCGCTTGATTCAAGCGGTAATCCTTCTGCTGTTAAGCGTGCTGGCCATCCGTTTGTACGTGCTGCAAGTCATCAACGGCGCCAAATATGCCGAAGTCGCCGAGAACCAGCGCATTCGCTTGCTGCCGATTCCGGCGCCGCGGGGCGTCATCTTCGATCGCGACGGGCACGAACTGGTCGTGTCTAATCCTATCTACAGCATTTTGCTCTCGCGCGAAGACACCAAGAGCATTGATCGCAACTCACTGATTCAGCCGCTGGCGGAAGCACTGAACCTCGATCCGCAAATCCTGCGCGAGCGGTTTGAACAGATCAAGACGCAGCCGGCGTTCGAATCAATTCTGATTAAAGAAGAGGCGACGCAGGGCGACATCGCCTGGGTCGATGCGCACCAGTTGGAGTTCCCGGCGCTGCGCGTGGACCAAACGCCGCAACGTCGTTATCCCGCGAACGGAATGCTGGCGCATGTGCTCGGCTACGTGCAGGAAATCAGCCCTGAGCAGCTTGAGGACCCGCGCTACAAAAGCAAGGGTTACAAGCCCGGCGACATCATCGGCCAGGATGGAGTCGAAGCCGTTTATGACGAAGTGTTGCGTGGCCGCGATGGCTTTCGGCGGGTAGTTGTTGATAGCCGCGGCCACATCCAGCGCGAGCTCGATCGGGTTGAGCCGCAATCTGGTCAGGACATCGTCCTCACGATCGACAGCGATCTGCAACTGGCCGCGGAAGATCAGTTGAAGAAATCGCCGCAAGGCCGGGGCGTAATCATCGCAATGGATCCGAACAATGGCGAGATTTTCGCGCTGGCCTCGGCCCCGACCTTCGATCCGAACCTTTTTTCGCAGCGCATCACGACCAAGGAAGGCCGCGCGGAATATCAGCAGTTGCTCACTCACCCGGACAAACCGCTACTGAATCGGGCGGTGCAGGGCCGCTATCCGCCGGGCTCGACGTGGAAGCCCTTGATGGCGACGGCGGGACTGCAACAGGGCGCGATCACGCTCGAGAATTCCAATCTGGTTTGCGGCGGGGGCATCACCGTCGGGAACAAATTCACGCGTTGCATGGGCGGTAATCACGGCTCGCCGAACATTCATATCGCCATCGAGAAATCCTGCGATGGTTATTTCTATCGGCTTGGCTTGAAGATGAAGCTTGAAGGTATTCAACAAATGGTGCGCGAATTCGATCTCGACAAGCGTACCGGCATCGATCTGCCCCACGAAATCGTCAGCATCACGCCATCGCGCGAATTGAAAGCGAAGCTTTATCCAAGCGATCCGGAATGGAAAGACATCGACACGGTCTATTCATCGTTCGGTCAGGGCGAAGACGTCTTGACGCCGATCGCTTTGCTGCGCGCGCATTCGGCGATTGGCATGAAAGGGAAGATGTACGTGCCGCACGTGCTGAAGGAAGTGCGTTCGATCGCCGCTGTCGGTAATCCGAACAGCATTGACTACCGGCCTGAGCGAGCGGGGCGCGGGTTCGATCGGCCGCAGCCAAAGGATCTCGGGATACCGCCAGAACAAAGCGCCGCGGTGGTTCAGGCAATGTGGGCCGTCGTGAATGAAGCCGGCACGGCTACGGGAATCAAATTGGTCGGGTTCGATATCGCCGGCAAAACGGGCACGGCGCAGGTAGTCAGCCTCGGCAAGGAAGGCAGCGAGCATCGCGATCACTCCTGGTTTGTCTCGTATGCACCGGCGTTCAAGCCGGAAATTTCGTGCGTCGCTTTAATTGAAAACGCGGGACTCGGCTCACGCTTCGGTGCGCCGTCAGTGCGCGCGGTTTACGACGTGTATTACCAGAAGAAACATGGACAACCCGAAACGCCCAAAGAGAACATCGCGATGAAAGTTCGGTAGGTCGGCACGCAAGGAAATGGTTGAAGTTCTAAAAAAGAGAACGATCCGCGATTTCGATTGGCTGGTGGCGGCGTTGGCGATTGTGATCGTCGCGTTCGGCGTCTGGGAGATTCGCAATGCCCAGCCGACTGAGACTTTCTGGCAAAAGCAGATTGTCGGCCTGGCCATCGCGCTAATTGCGATGTTGGCAATCGCGTTTAGCGACTACCGGCGGCTCGTGGAAATCGCGCCGATACTCTACGTCTTCGGGTTGTTGCTGCTCGTCATAGTTCTGGTTCCCGGGATCGGCGTGAAGGTAAACGGCCAGCGATGTTGGATTCAGTTGCCGGGGCCACTCGGACGGTTTCAGCCGTCGGAATTCGTCAAGATTCCGGTCGTGTTGATGCTGGCAAAATTTTTCGGCAGTCATCGCACGCGCAACTTGAATTGGAAAGAGTTTCTGAAAGGCAGCGCGATTCTCGCGCTGCCGATGGCGTTGATTCTGCTCGAGCCCGACATGGGTCAAGCGCTGACTTATCTGCCGCTACTCGCGGTTGTGCTGTTTCTTTCGTCAGTGCGGATGTGGATTGTCGCGGCGGCTCTGGCGGTTTGCATTGTCGGCGCGCCGATGGGGTATGCAGTTGGGGTCAAGACCGGCCTGTTGCACGGTTACAAACTGGAACGCATCAATGTAATTCTCGATCCGGAGAATGCTGATAAGCGCGGCTTTGGTTATCACACGTGGCAATCGATGGTAACGGTCGGCGCTGGCGGCGTCACCGGGACCCGCGATTCTGAGTTCTCGCAAAGCAGTTTGAAGTTCCTGCCTGAGCCGCACACGGATTTCATTTTTTCCGTCACCGCTGAGACCACCGGCTTCCTTGGCTGTCTCTTGTTGCTGGCTTCCTACGCGCTTTTGCTGACGCGCTTAATCACCGATGCCCGCCGGTCTCGTGACCGGACGGGCATGCTGGTGATTATGGCGATTGTGGGAGGTTTGATCTTTCAAATCGTCCTGAACGTCGGAATGGCTGTAGGACTGTTGCCAGTCATCGGCGTGCCTCTGCCGCTAATGAGCGCCGGCCTTTCATCCGTACTCGCGACTTTCATCGCGATCGGTTTCGCGATCAGCGTTCAACTTCGCCGGTTCGTGAATTAACGTCTCCGCGTCCGCGAAGCACGCAACCTTCGAACTTCTCGCCTTAATTCGACGATCTGCTTTTGCTGCTCTTTGATGGCATTAAGCATCGTCCACAGGATCGGGTCGTTGTTCACCATCAAGTACCCATTTTCGGCTCGGCTGACGGCTTCGGGAATCACCTTCTGAAGTGTCTGAGCGCGAAAACCAATTTGTTGACTTTCCGACTTCAGCCCCAGAGAGTTGTCTTTCTTGTACTGATAACGCAGCGGCTGCAACTGCATCACAGCCTTGAGTCCCGTGCTGAAGCGTCCTTTGATGTTTTTCAGGCGTTCGTCGGAAAACACCTGCCAGGAACCGCCGCCGCTGGCTTTGCTGGCATCTCCATTAACGGAAAGGAGTTGATCTGGAGAGGCCGTTCCAATGCCGACTCGACCGGTGGTCTTCTTAATCGTCAGGTAGTTGTTAACTCCGAACTCCCTGACGGTGAAATCGCCCACATTCGGAAAGCCGCCTATGAGCAGCCAATCTGCATCGCCGGCCTGGTTTGGATCGAGCAAGAGGCCGGCAGAGCTGACAGTGTTTCTGACGCGGAGATAGGTTTCGCCCGCCGTGTCTGCTGCCGTGGACTCTACCGTTAATTTCGAGGCGGGACTCGCCGTTCCGATGCCCACCTGGCCGCTTGCGTTGATGTCGATTGAACTTGTCGGCGCGCCTGGACGAATGCGAAACGGCAGACGCGAGCCGCTGGTCACGTCACGGACAAAGAAGTTTGCTTCATTGCCGGCAACGTCCCAGGTTTGCGCCGTGAAACCGCCGGTATTGTTTTGCTCGAACCGAATAGCCGGCGTGTCAGTGGTGTTCATGTGCACATCCAAAACCGGCGTAGCGGTCCGCAAACCGACTTTGCCGGTGCTGCTTACCCTGAGCGAATTCGCCGGGGCGCCTGCACTAACTTGAAATACGATCGTGCCGGTTTCTGAATTCCCGGTCGCGCCCTGATCGACGAAGCCCAGAAAACTCTCACCACCACTGGCTGAACTGTTTGCGCGAATCTGCCAATTGTTGGTTGGAAATCCGGCAGAAGTACTGGTGTCGTCGTACTGCAGACGGGTGTTGTTCTCTTTCATTCGGATCGTGTCAAAACCAAAGACTTCGCCGTTGACACAATCCAGCCCGACACAAGCGCTCCCTTGAATGATCTCATCGTCCGGCGTGACGACGTCCGGAACTGCAAGCAGCGAGAAGTGATGGCTGCGCGCGCGTTGAATCATCGCCGCGGAGAGTGCCGCGCCGGCCGCCGCAGATGCTTTTGGACGCGAGGACTCGGGCTCGACCGCTCCGGGAGTGATTATCGACCCGTTAACGATCGCGAAGGAGCCTGATTGAACCAGCGGAGCCAATACTGTCCGCTTGCGCCCAGCACGCTCGCTCTCGGGGTCATCGTCTTTGCCGCGTGACTTCGCGGCTTCCTTCTGCGCCGGCGAAATCACCGGTGTCAGTTGCAACTCATAGACATAAACTCCGTCGGGCAGGCTCTCGAATTGTTTCTCCCCGATGCTGATTTGAGGCGAGCTTCCTGCCCGAAATGTTTTGCGAACGGAACGGCCATCGGGAAATGTGATGGTCAACGTTCCTCCATTGTTACTTGCGCCAACTTCCCACCGGACTGCGGAACCACCACCGACAACGTTCGCGATATTGCTCTCGTTCGGTGTCTGACCCGCCACTGTGAATGCTACGGAAATCAGCACGGCGGCTGCGAAAAGGCTCAACGCTTTCGAATTCTTACGCTTCATGACCACCTCCTGTTTGTTGTGAACCGCGGCTGCTGGGAAGCAGGAGAACTGGCCTCGTGACTTGCACCAGGGCCACGATTTGGGTTTTGTGCGATAAGTTTGTCTCGATTAGCGCGTTTTGTAGCAGCGAATGTGCGCGGTGTCAACTATTTTGCCGGAACGCCGCAAACGGGCGCTGCCAGTCAACGTGTTGCCTGATCCACCAACACCGGGAAATTCTGAAGGCGCAGGGTCGAACGATCCTGCGCCTTTGGGTTGTGTTGCGCGTGCCGCGTTACCGATTGCCGGCAGCTGCGAGAATCCGGAAACCAAGAGTCAATGAATCAAGGCAGCGCCTCAACGTTGACCAGGAAGCTGAACCTTCCAGTCGCCATCACTCCCAGTCGGAGCCGCACGCTAACGGTACTTCCATTTGCCACCGGCGAACCGAGATTGATGAATCCGACATTCATCAAACTGTTCCAGCCACCGCCCGAGAAAAACCGGGCAAGCATGGACTTGCCCGGCAGTAAAAAATAACTTGTCCGTGAACCCGGCTAGCTAGAAACCGTGGCGGTTTCCTGCTGTTCGAATGCCACCGGTTGCCAAAGTTTAGCGAGCGTTTGACTTGGCTGGTTCAGCAAGTTCAAGAGACTTACCGATTGATTTCCGCTGACGCAAATCACGGCGACTATCTGTCCCGTACCCGCGTGTCCCGGTGACGGACCGTAACCTGCATTCGTGCGGACGATCGCGATCTGCTTGATGTCGCCGGTCAACACCGTACCGTTTTGCTGGATCGCACTGGAAACAATCACCGCCATGTATTGCGGCAAAGTTGACGGCGGCGTAGTGCTGTTGCCGGGAGTGGTGGCCCACGTCCCGCCGCAGGTCGGGCTACTTGCCGAGTCTTCGAAGCCTTTGAATGGACTTGGCGCTGAGCCGCCACTCATCGGGTTGTTCTGTGACCACTGCGAGCCCCAGAAGTAAACTGCAG
This sequence comes from Pyrinomonadaceae bacterium, assembly GCA_036001745.1. Lineage (GTDB taxonomy): Bacteria > Acidobacteriota > Blastocatellia > Pyrinomonadales > Pyrinomonadaceae > UBA11740. The sequence goes on along the minus strand of DASYTZ010000289.1, from coordinate 13,363 downwards.
CGCCACCAATGAGATTGACCTGATCGCCGATCACGAAAGCTCCGCCAGTCGGAAACTGGAAAGCCGTGCAAGCATCACCGACGCCATCACCGTCAGTATCGCGCTGATCCGGATTCGGTGTGAGCGGGCAGTTGTCTCGTGAGTCGGGCACGCCATCATTGTCGTTATCAGAGTCGCAGACGTCTCCGATCCCGTCGTGGTCGATATCGCTCTGTCCCGGATTTGCGGTGAACGGGCAATTGTCCGTCGCATCGGGAACGCCGTCGTTGTCATCGTCGCCGTCGCAAGCGTCGCCGGCGCCATCGTGATCGTTGTCCGCCTGGTCTGGATTCGCGACGAATGCACAGTTGTCGTTTGCGTCGGGAATGCCATCGTTGTCATCGTCGCTGTCGCAAGCATCGCCGATCCCATCGTGGTCGTTGTCGCCCTGTCCGGGATTTGCGGTGAACGGACAATTGTCGGTCGCGTCGGGAACACCGTCGTTATCATCGTCGGCATCACAGACGTCGCCGATCCCGTCGTGATCGCTGTCAGCCTGATCCGGGTTCGCGACCAGCGAGCAATTGTCCGCTGTGTCCGGCACACCATCGTTGTCATCATCGGCATCGCAGGCATCGCCGAGGCTATCATGATCGGTGTCGGCTTGATCACTGTTAGCGACCAGGGAACAATTGTCAGTCGCATCCGGAACGCCGTCATTGTCATCATCCGAGTCGCAGACATCTCCGATCCCGTCGTGGTCGTTGTCGGCCTGATCAGGATTCGCGAACAGTGAACAATTATCGGTAGCATCCGGCACGCCGTCGTTGTCGTCGTCGCTGTCGCACGCATCGCCGATGCCGTCATGATCGTTGTCCGCCTGATCCGCATTCGAGATCAGCGGACAGTTGTCGGTCGTATCAGGCACGTTGTCGCCATCGTCATCGTTATCGACGCAGTTTGCCTGACCGTCGTTATCAGTGTCGGGGAAACCTTCGTCGACGATGCCGTCGCAGTTGTTGTCCACGCCATCGCAGACTTCAACGGCGTGGGGATTAATGTCCGCATTCAGCGGCGCACAATCAGTCGTGTCCGGCTCACCGTCATTGTCGTCGTCAGCATCGCACGCGTCGCCCAGACCATCGTGATCGAAGTCAGCCTGATCGGCATTCGAAACGCTCGGACAATTGTCGGCAGTATCCGCCACACCATCGCCATCCTGATCAGGACAACCATCGGCGTTTACCTGAGTGTTGAGCGGCGTGTTCGGACAGAGATCGTTCGCATCCGAAACTCCATCGTTGTCATCGTCGCTGTCACACGCATCGCCCATCGAATCGCTGTCAAAGTTCGACTGGTCGGGGTTGAAAGTGAACGGACAGTTGTCCGCGAAATCGGCTATGCCGTCACCGTCCGCGTCGGGACATCCGGCAGCGTTGACCTGTGTGTTGGGCGGCGTGTTGGGACAGAGATCATTACCATCAGCCACACCGTCGTTGTCATCGTCGGAATCGCAAGCGTCGCCACTGCCATCGTGATCAAAGTCTGCCTGATCGGCATTGGCTGTGGCCGGACAGTTATCGGCGTTGTTTACTACGCCATCGCCGTCCAGATCGCCGGTAGGCCCGTCGTTCGGATTTGGATCGCAGGCGTTGCCGATGCCGTCGCTATCTCCATCGGCTTGGTCTGCATTCGCGACCAGCGGACAATTATCTGAGGTGTCAACGACGCCGTCGTTGTCATCATCTGCATCGCAGGCATTTCCTTGCCCGTCGTTGTCGGTGTCAGTCTGATCTGCATTGGCGACGAACGGACAGTTGTCGGTGCTGTCAGGCACGCCGTCCGCGTCGGTGTCGAGCGGAGGATTGTTGCCGTTTACGCCGGCTTCGACGCAGCGCTGAATCGGCTCGGGCAGGTTCGAGAAGAAGTCATATCCCGTCAGAGTTTCAACAGCATCGACTGAGGTCAGATAAGTCTCCCACGGATTACTTCGAATGCCCTGGACGTTGGGCATGATTACCGCGATGGTCCGCGTCGAGCAGTCCACGCGCGAGATATCGTTCGTACCCTGCGGCAGAACCAGCGCGACTTTCCATGTCTTCTCTGGCACCGTCACATGACCGTTGGCGACAGTCGTGGCAAATCCGGCGCTGCCTGTGCCTCCCACGCCGGTCGGGCCCGATACGATATACATTTCATTGCCGGCATCGGTTTGAGTTCGGAGATACGCTTCGAGATTCGCCCATGGCCCCTGATTGTTGTCAGGCGACTGCGGAACCATGTTCGACATCAGATACGTTTCCTGATTGATCGGAATGCGATTCTGATTGTCGCGGTCAGCATTCGGCGTCATATGCCCACGGTCAAAACCGCTGCCGGAGTAATCGAAGGCTTGCACCCGATACCACGACGGATCAACTTTCGGGTCGGGCCGGAACGTATCGACACGCGCGAGCGTCCCGTACCACGAGCTGTCGAGATGCCAGCTCACCCAGTTCGGAGTCCCTTTACTGTTGTTATAGGACAGCGAGTAAGTGGGCTTCTCCATCAGGTAATTGAGTGGCTGGAAAGCATCCGCGCCGCTCGGATTGCCCATTGTCAGGTGGACGCTGGGCGGATAAGGCGCAGCCTGACCGGCGCTTACTACCGTGAAGGACCAGGTGTAATTATCGAACAGCGTATCCGTATCTGCGCCGCTGTCGTCCATGTCCACGTCATGAACCGCGGTCTTGGTGATTGTGACGGTGCACTGTTCACCAAATTGGAAACTCGAGTTCGGCGTAACTGCGTAAGTCTTCAGATCATTGGTATGAGCTTCGGTCGTGTTGGGACTGTTGTGCGAACCTGTGACCGAACAAGTGATGTTGTACCAACCGGAATCGACAGTCACCGGCTCGCTGAAGTTGACGGTGATGGTCGCGTCATACGGAATAGTGTTGTCGTCAGTACCGGGATCGGTTCCGGACACCCATGGACCTAACTCGACAATCGGAGCAGTGCGTCGCGGATTCGGCGTGCCAGTCTGAAAGTCGGTTCCATTTTGATCGGCATCGAGTGAGCCGCCGTTTTTCCTGAATATCGCCGTGCTGTTGCTCGGGGCGGGCGTGTTTGCGCTGCCCTCGTGACACGTCGCGCCGGTTCCATAGCCGACAAAATCGACGATGTCCGGATCGGTGCCCAACGGGCAACCACCGGACAGGTTGGCAGAATTGCTGACCAGCGCAATCTTGCCAGTGGTCGCTGACATGTTAATGTCGCCGGAAATGTTCGGTGTTACCGGCAGCGGCGCTCCATTCGCGCCCCCTGAGGCGAGGCTAATCAGGTAGTATTCGCCCGGCCCGATAACTCCACCGATCGGTTGTTTGTTAGTCCATGAGGTGCCTGCTGCTGAAGCATACTGCAACGACCAGCCGGTGACAGTCACAGTCGATGACGTCGGGTTATAAAGCTCTACATAATCGTTGGTGAATGTAGCTCCACTGTTCCCGCCGCCACCGTAAACCTGACTAATCGTGATGTGATCGGCAACGAGTGGCAGAACACTCAAGAGAATGCTGGTGTTGGTGGTGCGACTCTGCGCGTCGGTCACCGTCACGGGCAGCGACTTCATGCCGGTCGAATTGTTTGCCGGCACGGTGGCATTGAAAGTAAACACACTACCAGACCCACTAAACGACTGGGTTGGTGATCCCCCGATTTGAGACAGGTCGGCAGTGACGGTGATGCCGGTGCTATTTGGATTCTGAGCGCCGGCAACGTACACCGTAAGCGTGGTGGAGCCTCCCTGAAGCACGCTGCTCGGATTCGCCGTCCCGTAAGCCGAGAGAGAGGTACAATCGTGGGTCGGAGACGCACTGTTACGCGGGTTGGGCGACCCGGTAACAAAATCATTCGCATTTTCGTTGGTATCAAAACAACCCTCACTGCGCCTGAGGGCGGCTGAGGTGTTGTCGAGGGTCGGGGCCGGCGCTGCACCTTCAAAACAATCCGTCGCACCATAACCGACCAGATCGACTATTCCGGAAGCGGCCGCATCAGGACATGCGGCCGTTATGGTCGTGGTGTTGTTTACAAGCGCAACTTTGGTAGAAGTCGAGCTTACCGGAATTATTCCAATCGCGTCCGGTGGCGGCAGGTTGTCAGTGCCGCCTGCACCCTGAGATTCCTGAATCAGATAGTACTGACCGGGTTGGAGCGTGAAATTGGTCAGCGGAGTGACCTGCCACGTACTGGTTGTACTAACAAAGGCTTGTACCGACCAACCATTTAGATTAACGGGCGAATTGCTATGGTTAATAAGTTCGATGTAATCGTTCTTCAGCGTTGCGCCGGTGTTACCTCCTCCGCCGTAAACCTGGCTGATAACGACGTTGTTGGGCGGCGGCGTCGGAGTTGGCGTCGGAGTTGGTGTGGGTGAAGGAGGCACGCCACTGGCGGTAACGGAGAAGTCGTCGATCGCGAGACCATCGTCAGCGCCAGTGGCGTCTACGTCAGTCCATCGAATCCAAAATGTCGCGCCCGCGGTAATGCTTAATCCAGTTATGTTCGAGTTGAGCAGGACGTGATTAGCGTTACCGTCAAGAAGTCCGACGGTGCCCGTGGTAACGGGTGGAGTGAAATCAAGCGAGTTAACGTCTATCCAGGTGCCTGTGGTTATGCTGGTCGCATTAGTGCTGTATTGAAAATCCATCCGCTCGGCGATTGTGCGGCCCGTCGCCCCGAGTCGCCATTGCTCGCCCGTGTAAGCGATGTTGAGCGAAGTAATCGTTCCGCCGGTATCGTTTTTGAAGGTGCCCCCGAGAATCGAGATGAGCGAACCGCTGCGCAATTGGCCTAGCGCGCGATCCGACGGTGAAGCCGCCGAACCGAAGCTGTATGTATCGCCGGTGTTACTCGAGCCCGTGCCCGCCGTGTAGATCGTGTTGGCGTTCGTACCCGATTCGGAGAAACCCCAACCTGCCGGAGTGTTCGCGGCCAGAGTTCCTGTGCCCGACGAAACCAACGAATTGAAATCCTGAGTTACCGCACTCCCGAAAGTCGAGATACTTACCGGAGTCGTCGTATCAGCCGACACCCGGCGCGCGAGCCTCAGCAAAACTAGTGAGCCTAAAAAGCCACCAATGGCAACCAGAACAAATAAGTAACGTAGTGCGAATCGGAAACTGATTCCAACACGATGGTTTCCAGCTATTCTTTTTCTCGACGTAGGGGCATTAGACTTAGACATAGACTCCTCTTTCTGAACTGAAAAGTATTTCCAGCGGCTCAATTTCACGGCAGCGGCCAGCCGATAAACATGAAAGCAAGCCGTTCGATTTGACGGACAGATTGGGCGTTACCCGATAGTAAGTGACAGTCGGCTTGCTCGCGCAATTGTTACAGAACCGGCTTTCGCGGTCCGGCGTTTCAAATCAGAACCGGACGTGAATACTCCTTCTAAGGCGCCCGCTGCGGGTGAAGAGCAGTAGGTTTTTAGCGCGTCGAACACCAGTATTCGACGGTTTGTGAACGGGCACCTCCACTTGAAGTGGGATTATTCGGGGGTGGAGAGGCTGAAACTTTTTAGCTGGTTTCTGGCAGTGATCCTGCGCGCTACCAGCAAGCAGCGAGAACCCTTGCGAATTCAACAATTCGAACCGAAGCTTTTAGCAGCAAGCGGCAGTTTCCGTCAAGCTAAAAACATGGTTGCGTCAGGAGGTATTTGAGAGTTAAATACCCGGCGCAATGATCGGCGAGACGTTCGGCAACTACAAAATCACGCAAAAGATTGGCGCCGGCGGACAAGGCACTGTCTACAAAGCCACGGACACGAGGCTGGGTCGCAACGTCGTCATCAAAGTTCTCCCTGCTGAACTAACTGCCAAAGACACCAACCTGAAGCGTTTCGATCGCGAAGCGCGCCTGGCGTCGGCGCTCGATCATCCGAACATCTGCACAATTTTCGATCTCGGCGAAGTCAACGGACTGCATTACATCGCGATGCAGTATGTCGAGGGACGCAACGTGCGGCAGCTTGTGAACGGACGCCCGCTCGAGCTGGACAGCGCGCTGCGCATTGCGATTCAAGTCGCAGATGCTCTGGCGGCGGCGCACGCGCGCGGCATCATTCATCGCGACATCAAATCCGGAAACGTGATGGTGACTGATGCGGGTCAGGTGAAGGTACTCGATTTCGGTCTCGCAAAGTTGCTGGACGAGAACGAAGCGCAAGCGAGCGGCATTCATCGCACCGAGTTGACCGAAGTCGGCGTGCCGTACGGCACCGCTACTTACGCGGCGCCCGAACAAGCCCGCGGCGATCGCGTCGATTCGCGCGCCGACATTTTTTCCACCGGTGTGCTGCTTTACGAGATGCTCACAGGCACGTGGCCGTTTCGCGGGAAAACCACCGTCGATGTCCGTCACGCCGTTATTTACGATCAGCCCAAGCCTGTGGCCGAAGCGCGGCCCGGGCCAACGCCCGCGCGGCTCCAGCAGATTCTCGACAAGACGATGGCCAAAGACCCGCGCGATCGTTATCAAAAGATCACGGAACTCCGCGACGAGCTGCGAAAAGTTCTGCACGAAGTCTCGACAAACGCGCAATTCGAAGTTGCCGCTGCGCCCGCGCGCCACATGGGCGGCTCGAGCGCTGTCTCGCGCGCGATGCGCTGGCTGAAAAGAAGAAAAGGCATCGAGCTGCACACCAGCGCGCCGCAGCTGACTTCGAAACCGGGCGTGACGGAATCTCCCGAAGCGTCTTTCACGACCGTCACCGGCCGCGAGAAGAAGAGTCTGGCTGTCTTGCCTTTCAAAAACTTGAGCAACGACCCAGCATCCAGCTTCTATGAATTCTCTTTGGCCGACGCGGTGATAACTGAGCTGGCGCGGATTCGATCGCTGGTGGTGCGGCCGTCTTCGGTCATGTCGAAGTATCAGGGACAGGCGGTCGACCCCGCGGACGTGGGCCGAGAGCTAAACGTCGATGCGGTGCTGTCAGCCGGCTTCATTCACGCGGGCGACCGGTTTCGGGTGAACGCGCAGCTGCTCGACGTGCGCAACGGGGAAATCATTTGGAGCGATCGCGTCGATGCTTCGGCCGACGATGTGATCGCCGTGCAGGATGAAATTACGCAACGCATCGTCGACGGCCTGCGCATCGAGTTGAGCCCTGATGAACAGGCCGGCTTGGCGCAATCGAAGACCGTCAACGCTGAAGCCTACGAAGAATACTTGCGCGGCCGGGATCGATTCGCGCGATTCATCTTTCGCACGGTGGCCGCCGAAGATTGCGACGCGGCTATCACACACTTCAATCGCGCAATCGAACTCGATGCGGATTTCGGACTCGCACATGATGGGCTGGGCGCTTGTCACGTCAACCGGGTTTTCAAAGGGCTGGGCGGCATCGACGATTTTGAAAAAGCAGAAAGCGCATTCAACAAAGCGTTGACGATCGATCCGACGATCATCGAAGCGCGTATGCTGATGGTTTTCGTGATGCTGTGGCGCGGCCAAAAGCAAAAGGCGCGCGATGAAGTCGCGCGGATGCGCCGCGAAGCTCCAAACGAAGCCGTTGTCTATTTCGTGAAGGCTACGCTGCATCGGCTCGACGGCGAATACGATCGCGCGTTGCGCAGTTACGACCGGCTGGTGCATCTCGATCCGGCGTCGTTTGTCGTGGTCAGTTACAACCGCGCGCTCATTTTTCTTTATCAGGGCAAGTTTGAAGATGCGCAACGAGAGCTTGATCGCGCGGCATCGATCGAGCCCAACAATCCGCTGCTCAAAACTGTCCGCGCGCTCCTGTTGTACTACACGAAGCACGTTGCCGAAGCCGAAGCGTTACTGCGGGAGATCATTACAGACCATCCAAACCTGAACGGCGTGCGTCCGTTCCGGGCCATGTGCCTCAGTCGCCAAGGCCGGCACGATGCAGCGCTCGCGGAGCTGACCGATGCCGTAAAGCGCAATGCCACGGTCGATCCTGACATCGCGTATGCCGTCGGCTCGGTTTACGCGCTCGAAGGCGACGCGAAGAGCGCGTTCGAGTGGCTTGAGCGGTCCGTTGCGCTTGGCAACGAAAACAAACCGTTGTTTGAAGGCGATCCGAATTTGAAGAAACTGCGCGATGATGGGCGGTTTGGAGAATTGCTGAAGAGAATCACGCATTAGCGGGGGATTGCTCCGCGTGGCGCGCAGTCGGGATGGTGTTATCTGGGTTGCCTCTGCTATACTCTTTTCGGCTCGCCTCAGCCGGGCATCCCGTCCGGCTCAACGCACCGCAGATAAGTTTCAATTGCAGTGATCAGGTGAGCAAGGATTTTTGAGGCCGGTTTACGGCCATTTGAACGAACCGCGACCCAGGTTTCAGAGCGCGTCCTAATTCGGTAACGCTAGGCTCCCTGGCTCAAAACATTGTTTCGAGCTGCGGTTCACGGAGTTTCCAGTTTGAATCATTTCGAGGTCCACTCGGCTCAACGAGTGGCACTGATCGCAGCGCAGGCCCGACGGATCGGGACTGCCGAGCCTCTACATTACGTCGGGGCATTCCCCGCGCTTGAAAGCGCGCCAAATCAACTGTCGGCACATTCTGCCGGCAAATTCCAACCACAACTAAGCGAAGAGCGCGAGCAAAGTGCTCGCGAATCCCGACACAGTCGGGAATGCGTGCGCTCCTTCGGGAGGCGCGTGCTCCTCAGAAAGAAAATCAATGTCAAGAGAGTTAATTGTTAGTGTTAACGGTCGCGAAAAAAAGATCGCGATCGTCGAAAATGACCGTGTCACCGAGTTTTATATCGAGCGCGGTGAAGAGAATCAAGGCATCGTCGGCAACCTTTACAAAGGCCGCGTAATGCGCGTCCTGCCCGGCATGCAATCGGCTTTTGTTGATATCGGACTTGAGCGCGACGCGTTTCTTTACGTTTCCGATTTCTTCGACGAAGAAGCCGAGTTCGAACGTATCGTCGTCGACAGCGGAAAGAAAGGCGATACGGCCGCGGCGCAGAAAGCTGCCGCCGAAAAGATCGAGCAGGCGCGCATCGAACGCGAGCATCACATCGAAGCCACGCACGAGCGAGTCGACCCCTTGCTGGAGGCTGAAGCTGAACCTGCTCCCGCCGAAACAGCGGACGAGGAACCAGTCGAGGAAACGGGCGCGCGTCGTCGCGGCCGTCGCGGCGGACGAGGAAGGCGACGGCCCACGAAAGCCGAAAGCCAACCTGCTCCGGAAGAACGCAGCCTGATTCCGCACGAGGTCGGGCCTTTCGACACGCCATTTGTCTCAGCAGCTTCGTTCGAGCGCGTGAGCGACGAGGAAGAGCGCATGCTGAATGGCGAGATGCTGAAAGACGCTCGGCTGCAAGAGCGGATCATGGACGAAGTTCATGCCGTCGAATTCGATCTGGAAGATGTGCCCAGCGCTCCTGTAGGGTCGCTGCTGTCCGACGAATTCCGTGAGAGTGGCGAATTTCAGCGCGTTGCCGACACCGAAGAAGCTGACGCAATCGGCGCTGCTCGGCCTCCGGTCGTCGAAGAAGCGCACGTGCGCGACTTCGTCGATGAGATCGTCGATGAAAGCTCGCGCAGCCTGGCTTTTCAGCGCGTGAGTGACGATGAAGAGGCAGGGGCGTCAGAACTGCCGCCGCGAACCTCGACCACGCGTGGCCGCAAAAAGGCCGGCGTCATCAGCCGTTTCTTCAAATCAAAAGAATCAGATGAATTAGAGGGCGAAACCGAACCGACAACCGAAGCCGGCGAAGAATTGAATTCGGATTCGGAGGCCAGTATCACAACCGCTCGGCTGCACGAAGAGTTCGCGACGCGACGCGGCGGCCGGCGGCGACGAAAGCCGAAGCCCTCAGCGATCGGCGAAGAAACAAACGGTCAGGACGCTGAAGCAGAAGCTGCCGAAACAGACACCGAGTCTGATGACATGCCCGAACCAGTTGCCGAAATTGCAACGACTTCTGATCCCGGCGACGACGCGGCGGAAGAGACTACTGTGTCACGGCCAACTCGACGCCCACCGCCGCGCGGCAGCCGCCGCAAACATCCGCGGCACGAACGAAAACAAGTGGCGATCAGCGAACTCTTGCGCGAAGGCCAGGAAATCCTGGTGCAAATTGCGAAAGAGCCCATCGCTAAAAAAGGCGCGCGCATCACTTCGCACATCGCTCTGCCCGGCCGCTATCTGGTTTACATGCCGACGGTCGAGCATCTCGGTGTGTCGCGCAAGATCGATTCAGACACTGAACGATCTCGTCTGCGCAAGCTGATTCAAAAAATTCACACCGAAGAAGATGTACCATCAGGTGGCTTCATCGTGCGGACGGCCGGCATCGGCGCAACAGAAGAAGAGTTGCGCGCGGACGCTCGTTACCTGATTCGCACCTGGCAGGACCTTCGGCAGACAGCGGAGAAGGCGAAGGCACCGGCGCTCGTCCATCGCGATCTCGATCTGGTGCAGCGCATCCTGCGCGATCAGCTTTCGGAAGACTTCAGTGCGATTCGCATCGATTCGGAAGAGGAGTATCAGCGCATCATCGAATTCGTGAATCGGATGCAGCCAAAGATGGTTAAGCGCGTCAAGCTTTACACGCGTGACGAGCCGATCCTTGAGCAGTACGGCGTGCAGGCTGAGATCGACAAGGCGATTAAGCCACGCGTGTGGCTGAAGTCCGGGGGTTATCTTGTCATTAATCAAACCGAAGCGCTGGTTGCGATCGACGTGAACACCGGCAAGTTTGTGGGCCGTGGTGCGACCCGTCTGGAAGACACCATTACCCGCACGAACATGGAAGCTGTTGAAGAAATCGCGCGCCAAATACGTCTGCGCGACCTGGGCGGCATCATCGTGCTCGACCTGATTGACATGGAAGAGCGGCGCAATCGAACGCGCGTGATGGCTGCTTTGCAGGATGCGCTACGTCGCGACAAATCGCCGACGAAGGTCCTTTCATTCAATGACTTCGGTTTGGTGATCATGACGCGCAAGCGCGTGAAGCAATCGCTCGAGCGGACGCTCTGCTCGCCGTGCTCGTACTGCCAGGGCGCGGGTTTGGTGAAGTCGCCGCAGACTATCTGCTACGAAATTCTCGAACAGGCGCGGCGACTCTCGCGTGAAGGAGAAGGCGATGGCTCGCGTCAGGCGATGTTGCGCGTGAATCCCGAAGTGGCGCGCGCGCTTCGTAACTCGGAGCGCGATGTGCTCAACGAAATCGAGGATTATCTCGGCGCTCTGGATATCACCAGCGATCCGATGATCCATCAGGAACAGTTCGACTTCGCGTTTGTTTGATTGACTCCCTCTCTTTTTGGGAGAGGGAAGAAAATCGGCGATGGAGTCCGCCATTAAACGCCTGCTCGGCTGATGACTCCTACCAAGTTTTGTCGGAACCGCCTGCGGTAGCGGGCGGGCAAATACCTGGTTAGGAGTCAGATTCGTGGGCAAATTATTTTTAGCGGGCATTGGCGGGTTCTTTGGCTCGGCGCTTCGTTATGCAGTCTCCGGATTTGTTCAGAACTGGAGCGGCAGTATTCGTTTTCCGTTCGGAACGCTGGCGGTAAATCTCGCGGGTTGTGTCCTCATCGGTTTTCTTTCTCAACTGGCTGAGACACGCGGAATCTTCAGCGCTGATGCGCGCACCTTGATTTTTATTGGCGTGCTCGGCGGCTTCACTACCTTCTCCGCTTTCGGAAACGAAACCATCAATCTGTGGCGAGATGGCGAGAATGCTCTGGCAGTCGCCAACATTGCCGCGCACGTAATTATCTGTTTAGGTGCGGTTTGGTTGAGTCGCGCCGTCGCATTTCAAATTTGGAGGTGAGGTAGCGCACGTTGCTAACTTGCGTTGTAGCGCAAGTTGTTAACTCGCGTTGTAGCGCAAGTTGCTAACTCGCGTTGTAACGCAAGTTGCTAACTTGCGTTCTTTGATTTGATAGGAGGAGATTCATCATGATGCTACCGGCTGAAGGTTACCTGCTGCGCATTTTCATCGGAGAGAGCGATCGACACGACGGCAAGCTTTTGCACGAGTGGATCGTGATCAAAGCGAGAGAAGAAGGTCTGGCGGGCGCAACGGTGTTGCGCGGCATGATCGGTTTCGGCGCGCACAGCCGGCTGCACACGTTCAAGATCGAGCGCCTGTCACAGGACCTGCCCATCGTCGTTGAGATTGTTGACACGCGCGAGAAGCTCGAGAAGTTTCTCGACCTAATCGATCACGAAATCGAAGAAGGAATGGCGACGCTCGAGGAAGTGCAGATTCATTTCTATCGCAGCGGCAAGAACGTGACGCAATGAAGTCAGTACCATCCGCGTTGGCGGATGGATCGAACGTCAATGTGGAACCTTGAGAAAGAATCCCACCCGCTTACGGGGATGGTACTGACTCCATTGCGCAGTCGATAAAATACCTTTCAGTCTTGTACGGCCTGAACCCTCGCTTCAAATAATTCGGCAACGCCGCCGGATCATCCAGTGTGCAGGTATGCAGCCAGACGCGATTCGCGCCATCGGCCCAGGCTTGCTCAGTTGCGCAAGTCAGCAGATGTTTTCCCAAGCCACGACCGATGAATTCAGGCAGAAGTCCGAAGTAAGCAATCTCTGTCGAGCCGTCTTCGCATTTTCGCAGTTCGAAATAGCCCGCTCGCTCGGCGCCGTAAGTCATCAGCCAAACAGTAACTTCCGGCTGCGCCAGGTGCGCGCGAATGTCCTCGTCCGTCCACGGCAGGCGATCGATCCAGTGATAGTTCTTGCCGACTTCGACGTAGAGAAAGCGAAACAATTCGACTGAACAATCGCGCTGTTCTTCGATTTGAATCTCTGGATCGTCAAGCTTCGCTCCATTTAGTTCAGATGGCTCGCGCATTTCGAGGTACGTGCGCGTGACTTCGATGGAGGTTGCAGTTGTCATCTAAGAATTTCGTCGAGATGTAGTCTGGAATTCCTCGGCGTCCTCTGCGAAATCCTCAGCACCCTCTGCGGTTCATTGGGGCGTAGGAATATTTAACCGCAGAGGAAATAACTGAGGTCTGCGCAGAGGCGCGCAGAGAAAACCAACGCTAAAACTCTTCGTCGAGCATTTGTATTCGGCGCACGTGGCGGCCGCCTTCAAATTCCGTTTCCAGCCACACGCGCACAATCGCGAGTGCTTCGTCCAACGAGATCATTCGCTGGCCCAGTGAAATCACGTTCGCATCATTATGCTGCCGTGCGAGTCGCGCTGATTCAACGTCCCAGCAGACCGCGCAGCGAATTCCTTTCACACGGTTTGCAGCCATTGCCTCGCCGTTGCCCGAACCGCCGAGGACGACGCCCCGGTCGGCTTTGCCGCGCGCGACGGCAACTGCAACGGGGTGGATGAAAAGCGGATAATCGACCGGCTCCTCAGAGTCGGTTCCA
>DASYTZ010000288.1:0-14031 GCA_036001745.1 Pyrinomonadaceae bacterium | reverse complement strand
GAATCCACCCGTTCCGATTCGCGTCGATCCTTCGCAACTTCTTTCGCCGAACGATCATTACAGCGTCGATTTCCGCGAGGTACGCGGACAGCAAGCGGCGAAGCGCGCGTTGGAAGTTGCGACAGCCGGTGGCCACAACATTCTCTTGATTGGGCCGCCCGGCTCGGGGAAAACCATGCTGGCGAAGCGCCTGCCGACGATTCTGCCACCGCTGGAATTCGAGGCGGCGCTGGAACTCACTAAAATCCATTCGGTTGCAGGACTGACGGGACGCGCGGGTTTGGTAAGCGAGCGGCCCTTTCGTTCGCCGCACCACACGATCAGCGATGCGGGCCTGATTGGCGGCGGCGCCCTGCCGCGACCGGGCGAAGTTTCGCTGGCGCATCAGGGCGTGCTGTTTCTGGACGAGTTGCCGGAATTTGATCGCAGCGTGCTTGAGGTCCTGCGCCAACCGCTCGAAGATCAAAAAGTCACGATCAGTCGTGCTGCGATGTCGCTCACGTTTCCATCGTCATTCATGCTGGCGGCGGCGATGAATCCATGCCCCTGCGGGTTTTGGAACGACCCGACGCGCGAATGTCGCTGCACGCCTTTGCAGATTCAGCGCTATGTCGGTCGCATTTCCGGGCCGTTGCTCGACCGCATAGACATTCACATCGACGTGCCGGCAGTGAAGTTCCGCGAACTGACGGGCGACGCACCGCCCGAAGTTGAGGACTCCGCAGCCATTCGCCAGCGCGTGATTCGCGCGCGCGAACGCCAACGAGACAGGCTGGCTGGCGATGGAATCTTTTCGAATGCAGCAATGTCGCCGCGCCTGATCCGCAAATACTGCCGCATTGATTCAGAAAGCGAGACAATGCTCGAGCGCGCGATGGCCCGCTTGGGATTGTCAGCGCGAGCTTACGATCGCATTCTGAAAGTCAGTCGCACGATTGCCGACCTCGACGACACCGACGCGATCACTTCGGCGCATGTTTCCGAGGCCGTTCACTATCGCTCGCTTGATCGTACTTACTGGACATAACGTCCATCTGCTTTGGCGGAAAGGAGCCATGCCATGCAACTGAAGCGCTACAAGATAGTTCCGGGAACGGAGTACGGTACACCCAAGGAAGTCTGGGGCTTTCGGACGAGGCCGCGCCGCACACCGCCCGCGGTTATCGCAGAACAATTCATCGCGGCGAATTCCAAACTCCTTGGATCCAAGGGCCTTAGTTTGCACCGGGTGCGTCAGATCGAAAGCTTGGGTGCGCATCACGTGATCTTTCAGCAGAGACTGAGAAGGCTGCCGATTCAGCGCGCGTACATCACTGTTCATCTCGGAAAAGAGGGGAGCATTTACCTGGTAAAGAACCGCGCCGTCCCGCGCGACTTTCTCGATCCCACGGCGGATTTCGTGATCAGCGAATCAGCGGCGCGGAAAAAAGCGCTCCTCAGCGTAGCTTCCAGATCGAAATCAATTCGCGTGGTTAAGACCGAACAGATGTGGTTTCCGGTGCAGTCAGTTTTGCGTCCCGCGTATCGAGTTCGCATTCAAAAACGCAGGCCGAGCGCGGACTGGGTGATATTTGTTGACGGCGCGACCGGGCGCGTTCTGCGCAAATACGACAACCTTTCGGAAGCGGTTTTCGCACTCGTTTTTGACCCGAATCCGGTGATTGCGCTTCGTTCGGCGCGCCGGCTCGTACATAAAGGCAAGCCTCACTTGCCGCCTGAGGCAGCGTACGTCCGCGTCCGGCTGCAAGCTCTGACATCGCGGCAACGGATCGACGGTCGGCGTGTCAACACCAGCTTGACTCGCTACCGTGTAAAGTTGAAAAGTATCGAACACTCGGTCCCGGGCAACCATCTCGAACTCAAGTTCCCCAGCAGTCACCGTTCGTTCGAAGAGGTGATGGCTTATTTCCACATTGATCGCGCCATAGGTTATTTGGAATCGCTTGGCTATCGCGGCCGGCGGCTGGGCATCTTTCACGATCCGCTGGTGATTAACGCCAACGGCACCAAGGACGACAACTCCTGGTACAGCCCTCACGACCGCAGCATTACTTTCGGCACCGGCGGCGTCGACGATGCGGAAGATGCCGAGATCATTCTTCACGAATTCGGTCACGCAATTCAAGACGCTATTTGTCCGGGTTTTGGACAATCGCTCGAAGCCGCCGCGATGGGCGAAGGGTTTGGCGACTATTTTGCCGCCAGCTTTTTTGCGGACAAAAAACCTCGGCGGTATCAAACATCAATCGGGACCTGGGATGGCGTGACTGATACCGAACACAATCCCCCATGCGTGCGCCGAGTTGATGAGCGGCTCACCTTCGAGTCTTTCGACCGCAGCGATGGTGCCGAGCACGAGAACGGGCAGATTTGGTCAGCGGCGCTTTGGGAAATTCGCAGAGCCGTCGGTCGGGACATCGCGGATCGCATAATCCTCGAAAGTCATTTCCAACTCGACGGGTTCACGACCTTTGCACGCGGAGCGCGCGCCATCATCGACGCCGACCGAAACCTCTATCGCGGCCGGAACGCAGACACTCTGCGCGGCGTTTTCCGTCGCCGCGGGATTGGACCCGTTGAGTAATCCGCGTTGAAATCTCTGTATGGTTGAACGCATGTGCTAGTTCAAGCTTGTGGTAGTAGTGGCCTAATTTCGGTGTTTCCTCTGAGTCCCTCGGCGAAAACCTCCGCGCTCCTCTGGGGTTAAGAGACGTCTGAAAGCTTAACCGCAGAGGAAAAGCCGAGGTAGCGCAGAGACCGCCGAGGATGAGTTGAGAGTTTCAAATTCCGGCACTACCCTTTTAGTCCGGCCGCTTGTCACCTTCGCGCTAAGATCGGATACTAAAACCTGCGCCCTCAAACAATCGTTCTGACGGAGAGACTGATGAGTCGGACGATGGTTCAGACTGAAAAGAGTGTGCGCACGCGCGAACCAGTGGCTGGTATCGAAACCGAGACACCGCGAACGCCGGATTACGAGCTGACAAAAAAGGCCGCTGAAGGCGATATGAAAGCCTTCGAGGAGCTTTACCAGCGGCACAACCGGCGCGTCTACTCGCTGTGTTTGCGCATGACCGGCAACGTGGTCGAGGCGGAAGACCTGGCGCAGGAAGTCTTTATCCAGCTCTTTCGGAAAATCGGGAGCTTCCGCGGCGAGTCGGCTTTCACGACCTGGCTGCACCGTCTTACGGTGAATCAGGTTCTGATGCACTTTCGCAAGCGAGGCGTGCGCCTCGAGCAGACCACCGAAGAGGGCGAAGTGCCCGTGCAAATCGTTAAGGGGACCGAGAATCCGAACGCGATGCCGGTCGTCGACCGGATCGCTCTGGATAAGGCGATCGCGCAGTTGCCACCGGGTTACCGCACGGTTTTCACGCTGCACGACATCGAAGGACACGAGCACGAGGAGATTGCCAGGATGCTGGGGTGCTCAGTTGGGACATCAAAGTCGCAATTACACAAGGCGCGAATGAAATTGCGTGGATTACTCAGGCAACAGAAAAAGGCGCACTAGCAACCAAGAACTTGGCCGGTTTTTTCGGGAAAATCGGCAGATCCGGCCAAATTGACATACGGCGAACGAATCGCCCCCAAACGCAGTCTCCCCTTTATTGCTTTCGAGACCGCGACAGTCGCGTCGTCCGAAGCTTTATCCGTGATGCGCGACGCATCAGAGGTTAAGACAATGAACTGCGAGAAGTACCAGGCTCTTCTAAGCGACCTGATTGATGGGTCGCTGACTCCCCGTGACTGCGAAGAGATTGAAGCACACTTGAGCGCCTGCGGCGCCTGCGCTGAGGCGCGCGGGGACCTGCATGCGTTAGTCGAATTCTGTCGCGAGCACCGCGGCGAATACGAAGCCGTGCCGAACGAGCGCGCGATGTGGTTGCGCATCAGCAATACGATTGAGGCGGAATTCGCCGGCAATAAACCGGCTGCGGTTCCCGCCGGTGCCGGCTGGTGGTTCCGTCTCATGAACCGAAGCTGGCAGCTCACGTTTCCGCAATTCGCGACTTCAATCGCTGCGACGATCGTGGTTGCGGTGCTGCTCACATTCGCAGGAATGCGTATCTTTAACGGTAACGGTAACGGCACAAAGACTGGCGGCATCACGATCGCTTCCGAAATTTCCACGGTGCGGGATCGTTATCGCCAACAGCAGCAACTGATTGACTACTGGAACCAGCGCGTTGAGCTTAACAAGGCGCGCTGGAGTCCGGAAATGCGCGAGACCTTCGAACGAAATCTAACCGTCATCGATACTGCCGTGAACGATTCAATGGGAAGACTAAATCAGAATCCTCACGATGAGGTTTCGGAAGACATTTTGAATGCCGCCTTGAGCGACAAGCTTGCCTTGCTGAAGGAGTTCGCTGATCTATAATCTCTCTACCCTGAGTTGAAAGCAGCCCGATTGTGATGAACCGCCGCCGACCTGCCCACATCATTCGACCAGCGCTCGCCTTTGTTTTCCTTGTCACATTGCTGACAAGCGTCGCATGGGCGCAAAAGAGCGTGTCGCGGCATTATCCGGCCGGCAAGAATGTGCGGCTGGAGCTGAAAAACCTCTCCGGCACGATCACGGTCGAAACGTGGAACCGCGACGAGATCAAAATAACTGCCCTGATGGAAACGCCGACTGTTCATTTCAATCCGCGACAAACTGATGCGGGCTTGGTGATCGATATCGTGGGTGACAACCGCGGCCGCGGCGATGTGGGCGACGTTAATTTCAAAGTCCAATTACCAGCGCGCTCTTCAGTCGATTTGGAGACGCGGCGTGGACAAATCAACGTGAGCAATGTTCAGGGCGACCTGGTGCGCGCGCACGTCTGGACTTCAGGCGACATTCAACTGTACGGCATCAACGCCACGCGCGTGTTCGCTTCGAACTCGACCGGCGACGTCTTCTTCGACGGCGATTTTGCCTCTGGCGGAACTTACGAATTCAAATCAGGACAGGGAACCATCACCCTGCAACTGCCCGTGAACTGCGGCTTCCGGCTGGTAGCGACCGCGCCCGCGCAGAAAATTTCGATGGGTAAGTTCTGGAGTCCGAACATGAAAACGGTCGGCGAAGGCCGCCGCGTCATCGGCGACGTTGGTGATGGTCGCGCGTCGGTTACGGTCACGACTTATCAGGGCAACATCAACTTCGTGCGCCGCTAGACAACTCTTTCTTTCTCCCGCACAATCCGTTTCAGGTGCGCCAGCTTAATGCATCGCTGCTTTCAGCTTTGATTTCGGCAGTCACGTTGACTGTCTTCGTCCCGCCAATCACACTCGCGCAAAAAGAGAAGAAAGCTGCACCCCCCAGCGTCGATCTCAAGCGAACCATCACGCGTCATGAGACACATCGGCTGCCCTTTGGCGGTAGCGTAACTGTGCTCGGCGCGCCGGCGGGGTCGATAACGATTGAAGGTTGGCAGCGCAACGAGATCGACATCACCGCCGAAATCGAACTGCACGGCCCCAGCGACGCGGAGCTGGATCTTCTGGCGACGGTGAACAACTTTGCCGTCGACGTTGATGCTAATCACGTTCGCATAATAACCACCGGCACGCACGACAAGAAGTTCATGCGGCAGGTTGCGAAGAAATTTCCGAAAACGCTGTTTGGCTTACCGTGGAAGATCGACTTTCATTTGAAAGTGCCGGCGCTGACCGATATCGAACTCGATTCCGGTGTCGGACCGATAAAACTCAGCGGCATCGAAGGCTCGATCCGCCTGAATGCTTTGCAGAGCGACGCCGATTTGTCGCTGACCGGCGGATATTTTTCCGGTATCGTTCAGCGCGGCGCGGTCCGCGTGACGATTCCCGCGCGCAGTTGGCATGGCCTCGGCGCGAGTTTGCAGTTGGCTGGAGGCACTCTCGACGTCCTTTTGGCGCCGGGATTTAGTGGCGACATTGACGCGACTATCTTGCGACTTGGGGAAATAAAGAACTCATATCCCGCGCTTGATCCGCGCGAAGCGAATGCCGCGAATCCGCGTTTGCTCCAGGGGCGCACCGGAGCTGGCGGCGCGAAGCTTTCGTTTACGGTTGGAGACGGGACGATTGCGATAAAATCAGTGAGCAGTGGGCAGTGAGCAGCGAGCGGAGATTGCAAATTGAAAATTGAAAAGTACAAAGTGCAAATTGCCTATGACTCAGGTTGGCATTTCAATTTGCACTTTTCAATTTTCAGTTTTCATTTTTCAATGTAGTCCTGAATGTTTGTCGCACATCAGAGTCTAGCGAATGGCTGAACCGATCCAACTCGACGTACTCGCGATCTTTTCGCACCCCGATGATGCCGAGCTGACAATGGCTGGTACGCTTTTGAAGTTGAAGGCGCTTGGCTATCGCTCCGGCGTCGCTGACATGACGCGCGGCGAGATGGGCACGCGCGGTACGCCGGAGATTCGCGCGAAAGAAGCGCTCGACGCCGGGCGCGTGATGGGACTGGACACGCGAGTGAATCTCGCTCTGCCGGACGGCCATCTCGCTTTGAACGAGGAGAGTAAGTTGGCGGTCGTCCGCCTTTTGAGAAAACACCGGCCGAAGGTCGTCTTCACCGCACATTGGGACGATCCACACCCCGATCATGCCGCGACGGCGCACATTGTCCGCGAAGCCGCGCGACTCGCGACCATGCGTCGATACGACAAAGACAGCGGTTTTGAAGCGATCAAGTTACCGGCCGTCGCTCACGCTGTTTACTCGCGTCTGGTCGTGCCGTCTTTCATCGTCGATGTCTCTGAATTCGCCGAGAAAAAGATGGAGGCGATCCGCGCCTACGCGTCACAGTTTTACCTTGCCGACTCCAAAGAGCCCGCGACGCGCATCGCGCAGAAAGGTTTCCTCCGGCAAATTCAGGATCGAGCGCGGTATTACGGGTCTTTGATTGGCGTTGAGGACGGCGAGCCGTTCTACGTTCGAGAGGCGTTGAATGTGGAAGACCCAATCGCGCTGCTGATGAGGCCGATGAATATTTATTCGTAGAGAACAGAAGTCAGATTGCTCAGCACAGCATGGAAAACTGACGTCTGATATCTGATCTCTGACGTCTGGCTTTATTTCTTCTTCTCTTGCAAAACCGATTTGGCAATCGCGATTGTCGCGCTGGCGCGGGGAGCCTCGCGCTGGAAGCCGCGCGCCAAATCAATGGCCCGTTCGTAATCATCATTCGCCAGCTCGTTGAAGATAGGCGCAACGTCAAACTCGCCTTGGGATGATGAGCGGATCGAAGAAGTGCCTTTGGTGATCAAGCTCACCCGCAGCACTCCATCCTCGCCCGTGAATCCTTCGGCGGAGTTCGCCGCCTTCAGGGCTTCCTCAACAGCGTCCCATGCTTTGCCACGATCGATCGTCAGCATTGCATTTGCCACGGCGAGTAAGGCGCGCGGACGATCCGGATCACCGCCTTCGAGGCGCCGAGCTTCGGTCGCGGAATCATCGAGCACGGCGAGGGCTTTGTCGCGATCGGTCTTGCTTAATAACTTTGCGGCCTGACTGAGACCCCATGATTTCTGCAAATGAGTGAGCTCGCCGGTCCGCACCAACTCGAGTACTCGGTCCGGGGTCTTCTTGTTCACCGCCGACATCACCATCGTCGCATCGATATATGCTCGCACTTTTTGACGCAACTCGCTGTCTTCGATCTTTTCGACGTAATCACGGGCGCGAGTCTCGTCGCTGTCAGTGAACAACCTCGCCAGTTGCAGATACAACAGGTCGCGTTCCGCGGATGTCTTCGCTCGATCGACTCGGTCGAGCAAAGCCTTCTCTCGTTCCTCAGGGTTCAAGGGCGGGCGGATTCCTTCTCTTAAAGTGTTGTCATCCGCTTTGCGCGCGTCTTCGGACACCGCGTTGCTCAGTGCTTCCATTTGAGTGCGCACGGCGTCAGCCATTTCCCGGGGCGCGAATTGTTCGAACAAGGGCAGCAGTCGTTTGAGCATCATGTACTTGCCCCGCACTCCCGTCGAACTTTGATCCTGGCCCGGCGGCGCGATCGGTCGAAGCAAAATGTCCGCCGCGACGCGGAAAAAGGCGTTCCGGAGTTCAGGAGCGACGTCGGGTGGTCCGTTGTTTCGCGAGGTACTTGAAACAGAAGAACCGTTGCCATCAAAGGTCACGAATGTATGTGGCGTGAACAGATAAGAAGCCAGCAACGACACCGTATTGGCATCAGATTGAAGATTGGCGGCAGCAACTGCCAACAATGCTGCGTATCGACGATCGGCGGAATCCGAATCCTTCTCTCTCAGATAGGAAAGAAAATCAAGCGCATCACGGTTAATGCTGACGAGCACCGGATCGGCAAACTGAAGCGCGGTTTTCACGTCACCCGCGTTCAGTAGTTGTCGCGCCAGCTCCAAACGCTGGCTGACTGCTTCCGGAGCATCAAACGAATTAGACTTGGCTTTGTCCGCAGCTTCAGTCGCGTCCTGCTGCGTTTGAGTTTTCATCTTAGCTAAGAACTCTTCGCCCAACCCACGATCGCGTCGAGCCGCTAGTCTTAAGACTTCGCCGCGGATGTTCGGCGGACCAGACACGGCTGCGCTGCCGCCGTTCCTGGCTTTCTGTTGCGCGATTTCTTCCTGAAGTTTTCTTTGGTTTTCCTGATCGATGGCTTCCGCGGCGTCCCAGGCTTTCCGAAAAAGAGTGCGTGCCTTTTCCGGATCAGCATCCCAAAGCACGTCCGCGATGCGTGCCTGGGTGCGCGCCCTCAGTGTCTGATCGTTGAAGCGCGCGGCATCGGCGGCGAGATTGATCAGAATCGATTCAGCGCTGGCGCGGCGTTCGCGCAAGACTCGCTCGGCTTCCAGGTCTTTTTCGCTTTTCGCTTTCGCGGTTTCGACCGACGCGGGCTTGCGCGCATCAGTTGGTTGGGCGGCCGCTGATGCTGAAATGAAAACCAACAGCAGAGAGAGCAGGCAAAGACGCTTCATGTCGAATCCTCCGGAGAAGCCGTGGACGAACGTGTGGCGATATTAAAACGCGTCGGGAAGGATGATGGTTCCAGAAATCTAGGAGCGCAGGCATCTTGCCTGCGGTACGCCGTCATCCTGACGGCATTAGGTTCTTGGATCGTTGCGGGCAAGATGCCCGCGAACCGCAGGGAGGATGCGTGCGCTCCTAAACCGGGACAACTTCGAGTTCCGGATCGACTTCGGTTTTGAGCATGCTTTCGATAGCCATTAGCGTGCCGGAAAGCGAGCTGGGGCAACTACCGCACGCGCCCTGATAACGAATGCTCAAGGTGTGATCTTTCAGGTCAATAATTTCCAGGTAGCCGCCGTCGCCCATCAAGTAAGGACGCACTTTCTCGTCAAGAATCTCGTTGATCTTCAGCAGGCGCGGATCGTCGCTGGTGACAGCGGCAATAGCGCCGCCAACCGAAGCCGCGCCGTTGCCATTCGCTGGCGCAGCCGCCACTGATTCAGCCGCACGAATCGGCACGGCCAATTCCGGCAGCAACTCGTCCCAATCGGCCGCGTCTTCCTTTTCGACCGTGATCATGTTGTCCATGTAGAAGACTGAAACCACATTGCCGATATCGAATACAGACTTTGCCAACGAATCGTTCTCGGCCTGCTCAGCGGAAGCAAACTGGCGGCCGACGCCGTTCGTCACGGCTTCCCGCAAAACGAATTTCACCGCGTTTGGGTTGGGTGTTTCCTGGATGTCGCTAATCTTTGGCATTGCTTAATGTGTGACCTTCCGAATTCGATAGCATTATACCTGTTCGCGCTTGCGCTTTGCTAACGTGCTGGCTCTGCATCGATTTGAACCGCCGAGGACGCGGAGGTTGTCGCGGAGTTTCCGCAGAGGAAATTAGCCTCGGGGCGCCTCGGCGAAATCCTCTGAGTCCTGCGGTTAATCTGCCGCGTTAAGACTTGCAAAAATGCTTGCGGCAATTCGAGGTGAGGTATATAGTCGCGGCCCTCACTTGCCCCCCCTTTTTCTCAAAAGGTGTGACAAGTTGAGACGAGGTGGGCGATTGCGAGGGTCGCCCGCCTCTCTTTTAGGCGACAGGGTGAAGAGCGAAGTTGAATTTTGGGGAAACTAAAGACCTCGACACATCTCGGCTTCCCAGGGTGTCTCGATCGCGCGTTTGTAGGTCAACTTGATCTCGGCAAAGTTCCAATCACGGCGTTGCCAAATCGAGCCATCCGAATACTCAACGCGATTGATCAAAACTCTCTCCTGAAAACCAGCCGGAGATTTGTCAGCGACATTCGCGGCGTTCACCACATCGCTGGGCCGCAGCAGGCTGAAAGCTTCCAGATCTTTTTCCTTGTTAGGTTTAATTTTCACCCCGCAGAGAAACTGATGGCGCGTCACAACCTTGTTCGCCTGGTCGACGAACTGATATTCCCAGAACACAATTTCGATTGATTTAGTGCCGCTGTTGCGGACTCTGGCGCCATAAGAAAAACCGTCCATCGGCTTGGGGTTGGGAGTGCGGGCCTCCTGCACAATTTTTTCCATTGCGGCACTGCGGCCATCGATTGTTTGCTCGTTCGGATCGGGGATTTGCGGATTATTTATCCGCGCTATCCGTCCCGCGCTCTTGTTGCCGGCGGTCATCTCCGGCGGCGGCGCCATATTTGGGACTTCCTGTTTTTTAGGGACTCGGCGAACTGGAAACCATTTGAAGCTGACCACAACCAGGGAACTGTCACCGTATGAAATTTGAGAGGTTTGCCCGAGAAGCAAGGAAGGTATCAGCAATGGCACGAGCAACAAAATTACCATCGATAGACCTCCAGGATTTGTATATATTCCCGAAACCGCGACAAAGCAAGTCTGCCGCGACATGCGCACGCCCCAGTAGTCAGAGGCCAGAGGTTAGAGGCGAGAGGCTGGAGGATAGTTCGCTAGAGGGCCAGAGACTAGACGCTAGTCGCTAATTGAACTTCTGTCCTCTAATCTCTAACATCTAAACTCTGCATTCATGAACATCGGCATTACAGTCTATCCCACGTACGGCGGCAGTGGCATCGTCGGTTCTGAGTTGGGCAAGGAACTTGCCGCGCGCGGCCACACCGTGCACTTCATCTCGTCCTCCTTGCCGACGCGTTTGACTCAATTGAATGAGCGCGTGCGGTTTCACGAAGTCGAGATGATGTCCTATCCGTTGTTCGAGCATCAGCCGTACACCCTGGCGCTCGCCACAAAGATGGCCACGGTGGCGGAGAACGAGAACCTCGATCTGCTGCACGTGCATTACGCAATTCCCCATTCAATTAGTGCGATTCTCGCCCGCGAGTCGATCAAATCGCATCGCCGCTTGCCTGTGATTACGACGCTGCACGGAACGGACATAACGCTGGTGGGCGCGGATCGCTCTTACCTTCCGATCACGAAATATGCGCTCGAGCAATCGGATGGCGTGACGGCAATTTCGAATTACTTAAAGCAGGCGACGATTGAACATTTCGCGTTCGATCGAATTGAAGTTATTCCGAACTTTGTTTGTCCAGACGAATACAAACCTAAGATCGATTGCGAATTGCGCGAAGCGCTTTCGCCTGACGGCGCGCCCGTGATTGTGCACGTGTCCAATTTTCGTCCAGTAAAACGTCCCGTCGATTGCGTCGAGATTTTTGCGCGCGTGCTCCGGAAAACAAAGGCGCGCCTCGTGATGGTTGGTGATGGCAGCGAACGCACGAACTGTCTGCATCGCGCAAAGTGCCTTGGCGTGTCTGACGCATGCGTGTTTGTGGGCAAGCAGCCGAACATCGTGGATTACTTGTGCGCGTCAGACATTCTGCTCTTGCCGTCGGAGCAGGAATCGTTCGGACTGGCGGCATTGGAAGCGATGGCCGTTCAAGTTCCGGTAATCGCTTCGCGCGTGGGCGGCTTGCCTGAGGTTGTCGACGACGGCGAGAACGGATTTCTTAGTTCGGTCGGCGATGTCGATAAGATGGCCGAAGACGCGGTGCGCTTACTGATGGATGCGAAGCTGAGGAAAGAATTCGGGCGGCGCGCGCGCGCATCGGCGATCGAACGCTACAGCACTCACAAAATCATTCCGAAGTACATCGAATTCTACGAACGAATCCTTGCAGCCCATTGACTACAAGAGCCCATGAACCAGTTGGAATCAACATTGAGTTTATCCGTTGCGGTGCCGGCCGCCGGCGCAAAGTGAAGACGAATACGCTAACGATGCTCAGCAAGATCATCACGCCGAACAGAATCGCGAGCACGACGAGCGCGATGCTGCCCGAAGTCAGCGCGCGATCGATGTTTTCCTGGACGACG
This sequence comes from Pyrinomonadaceae bacterium, assembly GCA_036001745.1. Taxonomy (GTDB): domain Bacteria; phylum Acidobacteriota; class Blastocatellia; order Pyrinomonadales; family Pyrinomonadaceae; genus UBA11740. The sequence continues at coordinate 1,773 of DASYTZ010000288.1, read as the reverse complement.
CGGCCCGGCAGTTGTGTTGCCACGGCCTGAGCGGCCTCATCAAAATTCTGTGGCACTTCAACGGCAACCCAGCGCGGCTTTCCCTGGAAATTCAGATGAAAGGCGAGTCGACGATTCGCGGGATCTAAAACGGCCTGGTCAGCTTCCGGCAGATTTAGCGTGACTGTGCGGCGGCGCAACATTGCAATGCCGATGAACCACAGGAGCCAGCCCGGGCCAGCGCAAAATCCGAGTTGCTGCGCCGCCACCACGACAATGATGCCAGTGACGATGGCGGCGCCGAACGCCAGCCAACCGCTGCCTGGCGGATCGTATCGCGATGTCAGCTCAAGGCCGCCGTCAGTGGCCGTCAGCGCGCCGGCCTTAACGAATGGCGCAGCGCGGGCGCCGCGCACTTTGTACGTGCGCCAAAGGCTGCCCAGTTTTACGTTCCACGTTCCAGTCATAATCGCCGGTCAGCGGCTAATTAGCTGACCGAATGGCACTTCCGTATATCATTGCGGGTCGAGTATTATCAAGCGCATGAAGGCACGACTCCCTCTCGCAATCTTGCTGGCAGCGCAGTTCGTCGCGAGCGCTTTTGCCCAGCAGCCGACGCCAACACCGACGCCACAGAAACCAGAGCAGCAACAGCAACAGCCTGAGACCGAGGACGTCGTTCGCATCACGACTAATCTCGTTCAAGTTGATGCCGTGGTTACTGACAAAGACGGAAAGATCGTAACGGATCTGAAACCGGAAGAAGTTGAAATCTTCGAAGACGGGCGGCAGCAAAAGATCACGCACTTCTCTTACAACGTTACTGAAACGGCCGAGCCGGCGAAGGAAACGAAATCCACCTCGGCGGACAAGAATGCGCCCCCCGTGCCGCCATCGAGACTGCGACCGGAAGATATTCGCCGCACAATTGCGTTAGTGGTCGACGATCTCGGACTGTCTTTTGAAAGCACGTATTTCGTGCGCCGGGCGTTGAAGAAATTCGTCGATGAACAGATGCAGCCCGGCGATCTGGTTGCCATCATCAGAACGAGCGGCGGCATGGGCGCGTTGCAGCAGTTCACCTCCGACAAGCGGCAGCTCTATGCCGCCATCGAGCGCGTCAAGTGGTACGCCAGCGGACGCGGAGGCGTGGGCGCGTTTGCCTCCATTACCCCGCCGACGCCCGGCGATCACGGCGAAGAGATTGATAAGGCGAACGAAGAGTTCAATCAATTTCGCGAAGACGTTTACGCCGTCGGGACTCTGGGCGCGGTAAATTACGTAGTCCGCGGCCTGCGTGAGCTGCCAGGTCGCAAATCGATTCTGCTTATCTCTGACGGTTTTAGAATCTACAGTCAGGACGATCCGAACCGAAACTTCCGCACGGTGCAAAAACTGCAACGACTCATCGACGAAGCAGGCCGCGCGTCGGTGGTTATCTACACCATGAACGCCACGGGATTGCAGACGCTCGGCTTTACGGCTGCCGACGATCTATCGGGCCGGGACCCGGAACAAATGATGGATGCAATGACCAGCCGTCGCAACGCGGCTTTTGAGACGCAGGAAGGTTTGGATTATCTGGCGCGCGAAACCGGCGGTATTCCGATTCGGAACACAAACGATTTAAGCGGCGGCATTCGGCGTGTGTTGGCCGATCAGAAGGCATACTACCTGATTGGCTATCGGCCCGATCAATCAACGTTTGATCTGCGCACGGGTCGTCGCAAGTTTCATCATCTGACGGTAAAAATCAAACGCCCTGGAAAATTCAACGTGCGCATGCGCCATGGC
>DASYTZ010000287.1:0-10597 GCA_036001745.1 Pyrinomonadaceae bacterium | reverse complement strand
GCTCGCTCGCTGAATCCAAACGATCGCGCGCTGGCTGCGGCCAAAGTCAACGAAGCCCAACAACACGTGGCCAACCTCGATGCACAGTTGAGCTACGCGACGATCCGCGCGCCAATTACCGGCATCGTCACCGATCAGTTTCAGTACGAAGGCGAGTTTGCCGCGTCCGGCGCAAAGCTGGTCACCATCGCCGACATCAGCACAGTCATTGTTAAGGCGCCGTTTTCCGATACGGTCGCTGCGCAATTGAAGGTGGGCGATGCGGCTAGTGTTCTGCCGACCGATGCTTCCGCGGAAGAAATGCGCGGCCAGATCACATTGTTGAGTCGCTCAACCGATCCGACCAATCGCACGGTCGAAGTCTGGGTGACGCTGGCTAACGGCGCCGGCCTCTTGCGCGCGAATGGTGCCGCGCAAGTGACGGTATTCGCGAATTCGAAGAACGACGCGATCATCGTGCCCGCGTCAGCGGTGACACTCGAAGCCAGCAACGCGAACGAAGGCACGGTGATGGTGGTGGACGCGCAAAACATTGCGCACGAAACCAAAGTCACCATCGGCATTCGCACCGCCGACAAGATCGAAATCGTGGAAGGCTTGCAGGGCGGCGAGACGGTTGTGATCGAAGGTAACTATGCTTTGCCCGATGGAACGAAGGTTGAGGTTGCGAAGGAAGAAGAGAAGAAGGACGAGGAGAAATGAGTGAAAGACCCATTTATCATTTTTCATTTGACATTTGTCATTTGGTCATTTGGTCATTTGAAGGAGCGAGAAGCAAATCACGCGACGTCCGACTGAGCTGGCGATCGCTGGACGCAAATGGCCAAATGACAAATGTCCAATGACAAATGGCAAATAGACTTTTTAGGCGGGCGTGAGCGAGGTGCGCTGCAGTGAGGCTTGCTCGTATCGTCTCAAACCAGTCGCGCGCCATTCTCGTAGTCGTAGGGCTGCTGTGCGCGGCTGGTCTTTACGCAGCGTGGCAGCTTCCCGTCGCAATTTTCCCGCAGACTGATTTCCCACGCATCGTTATCATCGTTGACAACGGCGAAGCGCCAGCCGACCAAACGCTGGTTTCCGTCACCCGCCCGATCGAAGAAGCGATGAACGGAATTCCCGGCATCTCTCGCATCAAATCAAAAACCGCGCGCGGCTCGTCGGAAATCAGCCTCTACTTCGATTGGGGCGTGGACATCATCCAGGTCTTGCAGTTGGTCCAGGCGCGCCTCTCACAACTTTCAAACACATTGCCGCCAACTGCGGAGATACGCAATGTCGAACGACTCACGTTTGCGGTTTTTCCGGTCGTGGGCTACAGCCTCACGTCAGATAAACGTGACCAGGCAAGTCTGTTCGATATCGCGACCTACGTTATTCGTCCGCAACTTGCGCGGCTGCCGGGTGTGGCGATTGTCGGCGTGGCCGGCGGAAAAACCCGCGAGTTCCACGTCGTAATCGATCCCGATCGGCTGGTGGCCCATAACGTTTCGGCCCAGCAGGTCGCCGATGCCATTCGCGCTTCGAACATCATCGTCTCGCCCGGATTGATCGAAGAAAACCATCAGCTTGAATTGGCGCTCGTTAGCGGACAGGCGAAAAAGCCTGACGAGCTCAACAGCATCGTCGTTGCCACGGTGAACAACGCGCCGGTTACGGTGGCCGATGTGGCCACAGTTTCCGCCGGCGTCGAGCCGCAATACACGATGGTCACCGCCGATGGTCATCCCGCGGCGCTGGTCAACATCAACCGCCAACCGGACGCAAACACGGTCTTGGTCGTCGACGAAGTGCGCAAGACTCTGGGTACGTTGCGCGGCCAAATTCCGCGAGACGTTCGCGTCGCTGCTTATTACGATCAATCCCTGCTGGTGCACGATGCGATCAATTCCGTCCGCGACTCGATCCTGATCGGGCTGTTGCTGTCGGTGGTGATTCTCTACGCATTTCTGCGCAACTGGGGAAGCACACTCGTGGCCGCGCTCGTGATTCCGGTAACCGTGCTGGTGACATTTCTCGCCATGGGACTGGCGCACCTTAGTTTTGATCTGATGACGCTCGGCGGCGTGGCAGCGGCAATCGGATTGGTGATCGACGATGCAATTGTCGTAGTTGAAAACATCTACACGCACGTCAGCGGTGGTCAGTCGCGGCGTCAGGCCGTGCAGAGCGCCGTCTCGGAAATCACGGTGCCGATCATCGGTTCGACAATCACGCCCGTCGTCGTTTTTCTGCCACTGACAATTCTGACCGGCGTGACCGGTGTTTTCTTTCGCTCGCTGGCGCTGACCATGTCAGTCGCGCTGCTCACGTCGCTGGTTTTGGCGCTCACATTCACGCCGGTGCTGGCTGAACGCTTTGTCAGGGCCAAGCGGCGCACCGTGAATGAGGACCAGGAAAGTTTACCGGTGCGCGAACTTTCATCGGAAGAGCTTGAGGAGGAAGCCGAATCCGGACGCGTGCTGCACGCGGTGGTCACGCGCTATGAATGGGTTTTGTCGCATGCTCTCGATCACCGTTGGATCGTCGTGGTGATTGTGGCTGCGGTGTTGCTAGGCTCGTACATGCTTTATCGGTCGCTCGGCTCCGAGTTCCTGCCTGAGTTCGACGAGAGCGCTTTCGTGCTCGACTATTGGGCGCCGCCCGGATCGTCCCTGGCCGAAACGGACCGCATGTTGCGCGACGTCGAAGACAAATTGATGAAGACGCCGGAAGTGGAGAGTTATTCGCGCCGCACGGGTTTGGAAATGGGATTGTTCGTGACTGAGCCGAATCGTGGCGACTATGCCGTCAAGCTGAAGCCGGGACTCAAGAGGGCAACCGAAGATGTCATCTCCGATCTGCGTCAGCAAATCGCCGAGGCGGAACCGGCCCTGGAAATTGAATTCGTTGGGATCATTCCCGACGTCATCGGCGATCTTCAGGGCAATCCCGAGCCAATTGAAATCAAGCTCTTCAGCGAAGATGCGGCCGCCCTCGACGCAAAGGCTGACGAAATCGAAGCAGCCATACAAAAAGTTTCCGGCGTCGTCGACACAAAAAGCGGCGTCGTTGTGAGCGGGCCGGCAATCACCTTCAGGATCGATCCGCAACGTGCTTCGCGGTTTGGAGTAACGGCAGATGACGTGGCTAAGACGGCGGCTACGGCAATGACCGGCGATGCCGCCTCGTACATACTGCAGCAGGATCGCCTAATCAGAGTGCGCGTCATTTTTCCCTCGGACGTGCGCAACTCACTCGACAAAGTTCGCGCCTTACAAATTCGTTCCGCTTCCGGCCAACTGTTTCGCATGGATCAAGTTGCCGACGTCGAATACGAAAAGGGCCAGACAGAAATTGAGCGCGAAAATCTGCGGCAGATGGTTTCGGTCACGGGGCGACTCGAGGGCAAGGACCTGGGCACCGCAATCGGTGAAATCCGAAGTCAACTCGCCAAAGAGGTGAAGCTACCGCCGGGCATGACGATCGAATACGGCGGACTGTATCAGGAACAGCAGTCTAGCTTTCGCGAGTTGATGATTTCACTGGTGCTGGCAGTGCTGCTCGTGTTCATAACCCTGCTGATTGAATTTCGGCGGTTCGCACACCCGATCGCGATCGTCACCGGCGCGGTCCTGGCGATCGCCGGAGTCTTGCTCGCGCTTTTCATCACCGGCATGACGCTGAATGTCGTTTCGTTGATGGGCATGATCATGATCGTCGGCATTGTCGCGAAGAATGGCATCCTGATGCTCGACGCGGTCGAAGATCACCTGGCCGAGGGAGATACGTTGCGTCAGGCTCTGTTGCAATCCGGGCGGCGTCGGTTTCGGCCAGTGCTGATGACTTCTTTGGCGGCGATGCTCGGCATGTTGCCTTTGGCCCTGGCGTTCGGCGCCGGCTCAGAGCTGCTACAACCACTGGCAATCGGAGTGATCGGCGGATTGACGATGGCGCTGCTGTTCTCGCTGGTAGTGACGCCGACCGTCTATGCAATGTTGCGCGGGGAAACAGCGGGAAAGGAGCACGAACACGAAATTCAGCACTAGAGTTTTTGCGACGGTGATCGTCGCGGGAGTATTGTTCTCAGTCGCTCAGGCGCAAGAGAGAAAGATCAAGCGCGAGCAATTGCCGCCCACTCCAAGCGGGCATTTGGCCTAACGGATACGGCTACCGCAGCAAGTCTCATTCACACCTCGGCTTCAGCGAGGTGTGAATGAGAAATGTTCGCGACAGGGGAAACAAACGAACCTCCGGAAAGGTAGAAATTAATGGTTAGCTTAAAAACGGGAATGCTCGCAGTGTCAGTGGCCGTCACTACATTACAAGGCGGCACTGGATACAAAGTCGAAACTCGCTATCCCGTGCCCGGCAACGGAGGCTTTGATTACATCACGATCGATAGTACCGCGCGCCGGCTCTATGTTTCGCATGGCACGGAAGTCAATGTCGTCGATGCCGACAGCGGAAAGTTGATCGGTACAATCCCCGACACGCCCGGTGTCCATGGGATAGCGATTGCTTCTGAATTTAAGCATGGCTTCACCAGTAACGGCCGCGAGAACAAGATGTCGATGTTCGACACGAACACTCTGCAACTCATAAAAAAGATCGACGTTGGCAAGGGGCCCGACGGAATTTACTACGATCCGCAAACGAAGCGCGTGTTTACGAACAACCACGGCTCGCACGACATTACAGCTATTGACGCGAAGACAGGCGAGGTCGTGGGTACGGTAAAAGCCGAAGGCGACGGAGAGTCGGCAATCGTCGCGGATGGGGTTGTTTACGTAAACATGGAAGACACAAACGAAGTGATCACCTTCGATCCGAAATCGCTCGAAGTGAAACACCGCTTTCCCATCGGCGTCGCGAAAACTCCGACCGGTCTCGCCTACGATGTCAAGACGAAGCGTCTGTTCATCGGTTGCCGCAACGAGCCGAAGATGGTGGTGATGGACGCCGTCTCGGGAAAAGTAATTACTAGTTTTCCGATCGGCCGCGGCGTAGACTATGCAGGCTTCGACGCGTCGGCAAAACTGATTTTCTTTTCCTGTAGCGAAGGTGTCCTGGACATCTTTCGCGAAAAGTCCGCCGACGATTACGAGGACGCCGGCCCCGTTAAAACCCAACCGAGCGCGCGCACCATGGCATTCGATCCCAAAACCAAGAAAATATTTTTGAGCGCGGCGGAGTATGTCGAAACGCCGGCAACAACTCCCGGCGGCCGGCCACAACGCAGCATCAAGCCCGGTTCATTTGTAATATTGGTCGTCAGCAAATAGCTGTCAACGTAAAGCGCTCAGGGAGAAGTACCATGCGAAGTAACAGAAGTTCGATTTACCGCTTCGCGATGATTCTAGCGACGCTACTCGCGACAGCATTCCACGCGCACGCGCAAACACCGGAGCCATCACCAAGTCCGGCCGCGTCTTCTTCACCGACGCTCGAGCATGAATTCTTCAAGAACATCCTGCGCGATCAAAAAGCGATCTGGACGGCGCCGGTTCATCTTCATCGCGGCGACGCGCGCTGGCTTGCGCCGCTCGGCCTTGGAACCGCGGCGCTCGTTGCCACGGATCGAACGACCGCAACCGGGATAGCACAATTCGACGACCAGTTGTCGGCCAGTCGTGTGATCAGCTATCCCGGATCGACCTACGGAGCGGCCGGCGTCGGAGCGATTTTTTATTTGATCGGGCGTGCGCGGCACGATTCACGCGCGCGGGAAACCGGCTTGTTGAGTTGGGAAGCGTTGATAGACAGCGAGCTTCTGGTGGTCCCACTTAAGGCGATCGCCGAAAGGCGGCGGCCCCTCTCGATCCGTCACCGTGGCGATTTCTTCAGAGTCGGCACGTCGTTTCCCTCGGGGCACGCAATTCACGCGTGGGCGGTTGCCGCGGTCGTCGCCAACGAGTATTCCGATCATCGAGCGGTGAAAGTGGCGGCTTACGGCTTGTCTGCGGCCGTCAGCCTGGCGCGCTTCACCGGAGAAAAACATTTTCTGTCAGACATTCTGGTCGGGAGCGCAATGGGTTACGGCATTGGACGCTATGTCTATCACGCGCATCACCGGACCAGTTCCGGCGGGAACGACGGAGACGAGGAGGAATCGCTTGTGCATTCTCGACGGTGGCCCGCAATCGCGCCATTGTATGATCGTCACGCGCGCGACTATGGTGTCGCCCTCGCGTGGAGTTTTTGAGATCAAATGACGCGCAGAGAAATCATTCTCGCCTTCATAGATACCATCAATGCTCATGACGTCGCGGCCCTTGCCAAGTTGATGAGCGACAATCACACGTTCATCGACGCGCACGGCAACGAAGTGAGCGGCCGCGAGCAGATGCTCGCCGGCTGGCGCGGCTACTTCGAATGGTTTCCGGATTACAAAATCGAAGTTACGGACGTTTTCGAAGGTTCAGATGCGTTCGCCCTATGCGGTTACGCCGGCGGCTCGTTCAAAGGAAACGCGGAGCAAAGTTGGCGCTTGCCTGCGGCGTGGAAGGCTGTGGTAAGCGATGGCCGCGTTACTTTGTGGCAAGTCTTCGCCGACACGAAAATTCCTTTTGAGATTCTCGAGCGAAACTCTTGATCGCTGCGCCGCATTTCACATCAGGGTTGCTTTCACTGCCGGAGTTGCTCTCCTCATTTCTCAACCCAGCTTGAGCCGGATGATCATGTAGATGGCGGCTCCCACGTTCATTAGCAAACCCACAAGCCAAATCGGCGAGCCGAAGTCGCCTATCACTTGCAGGCCAATTCCTAGGACACACCAGCCTGCAATCAGAAGCGGATGACTGACGAAGCCGCTCCGCCAAAGAAATGCAAGCAGAACTATGCTCAATACTCCCGGTAACAGAAACAGCATAAGGTTTCTTCTCCTACTTATTGATTGATTAATTGTAGCAGTCGCGCTTTAGTTGACGCGGCGACGCTAATCAAGCCAAGCCAGGTGACTACTTCAGATCGCCCTGGCGGCGACCACATGAGCCGCAAAGGGTATGCTGAAACCCTTCCCTTTTGCGTACGGCTGCAAGGCCGACTCAATTTCGGATTGAATCGCGGACAAGACTTCCGGAGTTTGGGCTGCCAATAGGGCGGCTGTTCGTACTCCAGCATCGCGTTCGGCTTCAAAAACGAAGGCGGCCGTTGGCACTTGCCATTCGACCGTCACCGTGCGAAAGACGAGCGACGCTGGGTCGAATCCAATTTCGCTGAGCGTCCTCTCACATGTTTCAGCTTCACAGTAACCAAAATAGTCCGGCCCTTGCGGGACTTCCGCGTTTGGTTTCGCGTGAGCTTCGACGGCATCACCTACAATTCTGGCCCCGGCGCTATGCTCGGCGGCAGCCCAGACAGTGAAAGCGAAATGTCCGCGCGGCCGCAAAACACGCAAGGCTTCGGCAAAAGCCAATTTCGGATCTGCCAGATGCAGTACGCCGAAGTTCATCACCACGGCGTCGAAAGATCCATCTGCAAAGTCGAGCCTCTGGGCGTCACCAGTGTGAAATGGAATGTCGGGGCTGCGCGCTTTGGCCAAACGTACCATCTCGGGCGAGAAGTCTACGCCCGTGGCAACTGCGCCCGCCGCGCGCGCGGCCTCAGCCACGTATCCTGGGCCACAAGCGACATCGAGAACGGTTAGGCCCGGCTGGATGCGCGCGGACTCGAGCAAATGAGGGATGAATAATTTAGTGAGTCCGCTCCACGCAGATTCATACCTGCCGGCAACACGTTGCCAGGCTTCGTTTTCAAATTCTGAGAATGCATCACGTTCGGTAGACATGAATGTTTGGAGCGAGACCCAACGATTGAGTTCGGGTGGGGATGAAATCTCACTCGTCACCCATCACCCGAGTTGTTCGAGCGCTCCCGATTGTAACGCGCTACTGGTATGTCGTTAAGAGAAACGTAGAAACTTCGCGTCGTTGAAAAATAAGCAAGTTTTGTCTGAACCTAAGCCGCGCGGCGTGTCCGAACTCGGAGCGGACCCGGTCGCCACGCGGGCAGCCCGCGTAGGGGTTGGATGCGATGGGATCATCCACTCAAGTTGCGCCTTGACGCGTCGCTACGGCTCATCGTCCACAGCAGGCGGCAGTAGCAGACCAGCACCAGCATGCACGCAATCCAGGTGGCGAGTTGCAGGACGCGGGGCGGGCAGTTCGTGGGCAGCCAGCAGGTGTAGCCAAAGAAGAGATAGCCGGCCGCCGGCAGTTGATAGGCGAGCACCGTCCACGGCGCGAGGGCCACAAGCCACGGCATGAGCCAGGCCAGGTACTGCGAGCCGAAGCCCGGCGTCAGCGTGAGAAACAGCCCAACGAGCAGCCCACACTGAATGAACAAAGGGACTTTGCGCCCGCGCCGGTTCATCCAAAACGAGAAGGCGACCACGAGCGCAATCAGTACACACTTGCCGACCGTCGCATAGACAGCGTGGGGTCCCACCACGTCGTGAGGCGGGTGCGCGTAAGCGAGGGTGTCGGGGCGCAGGCGCGCCAGCAGGTACGTCCAGCCCCAGTGACCGTAGATGCTTGTATAGCCGAAGACCGTGCGCACGATGAGCACTGGGTCTTGCAGCACGTAAGGCAGTGAGGTTGTGAACCATAGACCCGCGGCCGCAACCCAGAACTGCAAGCGCCGGCGCGCGTCCGGCAAATAGAGCAGGAACGCGGCCGCGAACATGAGCGGCACAACCTTGATGTTGAGCGCCGCGCCGAACGCAAGGCCGGCTGCCCACCCACGCCCGCCGCGCTCGCACAGGTAAGCGGTAAGCAGCACCAGGAAGATCATCAAAGGGTCGGTATTGCCATGGTAACCGCTGAGCATTATCGACACTGGCGAGAGCGCAACGAGCAGAAGCGGGCACGTTAGGTCGCGCCCGGGCCAAAGGCGCGCGAGCATTTGCCGCGTGATGAGGAAGCTGCCCACGTCCGCGCAGACTGAGGGCAGGCGTAGCCAGAACGGGAAGGGGAAGGGTGTCGTTTGTGCGAGCCAGCCCATCCCCCGCAACGCGTGGATCATGAAGGGCGGGCTGTTGAAGGGGTTATTGAACGCGCCGCGGACACGGTACGCGCCGAGGCCGCCTACTTGCTCGATCTTCGCCAGATGATCGGCAAAACCAGCCGCGTCGAGGGCGCCCACGGTCGTAAGCGCCAGATAGAGTTTGACGGCCGTAGCCGTCGCGAGCGCCACCCAGACCAGCGCGCGCACGTGGCCCGCGGCGGGCGGTGTGTCATGCGTACGGCTCCACCAGCGCTTGCGCATAAGATCAGTTAACGATACCGGGCGGCGCGGAAAATCAGGGATGAAGGCGAAACGATGAAGTATGAACGCAACCGCCATTCGTGATTCATGCTTCATGCTTCATGATTCATGATTCATCCTTCATCCGGGCTCTCAAGTTGAGCCTTGATCGGGTCGCTACCGCTCGCCGTTCTGACACACAGGCGCATTTATTTCACAACCTTTGTGAATGTGACGCCGCCGAGATTCAACGAGCCGAACTTTCCCTCGGTATCCTTTACGAAGCCGATCACGTCACCATTTCCGCCGGGCAGCATCACAACGCGAATGGTGTCCTTTTCAGTATAAGGCGTCGCGACTGTACTGAGCTTGCCCATGCGGACAGCGAGGGCTTTTTCTTTTGCGAAGATCTCGATCGTGCCCATCAGGTCATTCGCGTACTTGCCGGCATAGTCAGTAAACGGTTTTGTAAGCTGCCACTCTCTCTTTGCCCGCGCGGCGGCCTCAGCAGCGATCCCCTGTTTTCTGCTCTCATAAGCCTTAACGGTGTCCTGCACTTGTTTGGCGTAATCGGCCTCGAGATTCTCAGTTCGCAACCACCAGTCATAAGCGTACGCAGCGAGCATATCGGCGAGGCGTCCACCGAGCGTGTCGTTGTTTACCAACACGCCGACTGCGACTCTTTTCTCAGGCATGAACGAGACGTGGCTGCGATAACCGGGATAGCCGCCATGATGATAGATCACCTTTTCGTTGCGGTACTTGCCGATCTGCCACCCGAGCCCGTATTCACCATCGCCGGAAAATGGCGGCTCGTTACGCGTGCTTTTTGTGTATCCAGTTTGCGCATTGCGGATAAGATCGGCCGGCAATACCTGTTTCCGGTCGAGTTTGCCGCCGTTCATGTTCAAGTTGAGCCACTTGCCGAGGTCCGAAATGCTCATGAAAATTCCACCGGCCGACTGCATGTTCTCGTCGGTCTTTTCGAGCCTGCTTCGGACCATCTTGCCCGCATCGGCCGCATCGGTGTCGACGACATACGGCGCCGCGATCTTGAGCTTTTTGGCGCGCGCCTTTGAAACATAAGCAGTCGTGTGTTTTAAACCCGCGGGAGCGAATATGCGCTCTTGCAGCAGGTCCTGCCATTTTTTGTGCAAATGGTAATGCAGCGCGAGCCCGTAAATGTTGTAGCCGAGGTTTGTATAGTTGTACTTGCCAAAATTGGTCTCATTAAAAGTGGTGCCTTCGGCAAAGACGTGATCGATCTCACGCTGGTCGATCTGGCCCGTAAAGGCGAGGCGGTTGATGAGCGGCCCGTTCCGCAGGCCGCTCGTGTGCGTCAGGAGATCTCGGATCGTGATCTTGTCCGGGATGT
>DASYTZ010000286.1:0-4639 GCA_036001745.1 Pyrinomonadaceae bacterium | reverse complement strand
ATTCAAATACCGCGCGATGTTCGTAACGACAAACAGCATGTCGCCGATCTCTTCTCGGACGCGCACGTGATCGGCTTCGTCGGCTGATTGCTTGTGCTGCTCGATGCGACGCGAAGCTCGTCCACTTCTTCCTGAAGCTTTTCAAAAATCTCATCCACGCTTTTCCAATCAAAACCGACACGCGCGACTTTAGTTGAGATTTGGTGTGCCTCCATCAACGCCGGCGCTTTGGTTGAGACACCATCAAGAATCGATCCGTCGGCAGACTCGCCACTCCCCTTTCCGGCCGCGCGTTTCTCTTCGGCCTTGATGGCTTCCCAGTTTTTCAACACCGCCGCGGAGTCGCCGGCCTGGACGTCGCCGAAAACGTGCGGATGCCGACGCACCATCTTTGCGTGCACTTCGTCAATCACATCGTCGATCGTGAACTCGCCGCGCTCTTTCGCGACGCGCGCGAAGAAAGCAATCTGAAATAAAAGGTCGCCAAGTTCTTCGCGCAGCGCGTCGGGTCGTCCCTGCCGCGCTTCTTCCAGCGCATCGAACGCTTCGTAAGCTTCTTCCAACAACATCGGCGCCAGCGTCGCATAGGTCTGCTCGCGATCCCAGGGACAACCGCCCGGCGAGCGCAAACGGTCCATCAACTCAACAAGATTGGCAAAAGTCTTCGGCATGGAGCTTAGTTTCAGGTTTCAAGTTTCAAGTTTCAAGTTGGCATGGTAGCGCAAGTTGTTAACTTGCGAACGGTTCGCAAATTAACAATTTGCGTTACAACTTGGCTCTTTGCGATCAGCCAAACGCGAGTGCTAACATTCGGCCTTCACTTCAATCAACAAATTATCAGGTGCGCTGATCTGAAGCGCGCTATTCTTTTCGACAGTCATGGCTGAAGAGCAACCAACATTCAAAGTAGTCGATCGCAGACCTTTCAATCCCGACGGCACGCCGCGCGAGCTTTCGCCGGAGGAGAAAGAAGCGCAACAAGTCGCCGAAGCAAAAGCGGCCGCCGCCGAAGCGAAGCCTCAGCCGACGCCACCACCGGCGGCAGAAACATCTGCGCGCTCTGAACCTCAACGTTCTCCACTAGCGGATGAATCACCTGCATCTCGCGAACAGGCGCCATCCGGCCGCGATCCGCTCGACGATCCGGCGAGTTTCGTGAGCCTGATCATGTCACTGGCGTCGAACGCTGCAGCGTCTTTGGGAATGATGCCGCATCCAGTCACCGGCGAAACCGGCGTCGATTTGAAGACCGCGAAACACTGGATCGACGTGCTCGGCATGCTCGAAAAGAAAACCGCGGGCAACCTCGATCCGCAGGAAGACCAGATGCTCGAAGGACTGCTCGCTGATCTGCGGATGCAATACGTTTCTTTTTCCGGCTCGCCCACGCCGCCGTCCGCGAAGTTCAGCGCGAGTGATATCACGGGCGGAAAGTAGGCGCGGCATGTTTAGTCAGGAGAGTTCTGAAAGATCATTTGACATTTGGCATTTGACATTTCTCATTTGTCATTTTGGCTGTTTCAGTTTCGTGTGACGTCGGCAACAGCTTCCTTCACGACTAACATCCACGAATTCGCGCGAAGCCACTCAACCCCACGCCGATAAATGACAAATGAAAAATGTCAAATGCCAAATGTCAAATAGTCTTTCGCTCTTGTAAATGAAGCTCACTTTCTTAGGCACGGGCACATCCACTGGCGTCCCTTCGATCGCCTGCAATTGCGAAACCTGCACATCTGATGATTCGCGCGATAAGCGCCTGCGCGTTTCCGTTCTGATCGAACACGCCGGCCAAACCGTGATCGTTGATACTTCGACGGATTTTCGTCAGCAGGCGCTGCGGCATGGGATCAAACATCTGGACGCGGTGCTAGTCACTCATTGTCATGCCGATCACATCTTCGGACTTGATGACATTCGCCCACTGAATTTTCGGCATGGCGCGCTGGGGCTGTATGCGAACGAGCGTGCCTGGAAAGACATCCGCCGAATTTTTCAATACGTCTTTGAACCGTCGCACTTCGGCGGCGGCTTGCCGCAGATTGTGCCGCACACGGTCATCGCGGGCGCACCGTTCTGTCTCGCTCGTGGTTTTGAGGTCACTCCTCTGGAAGTGATTCACGGACGCTTGCCGGTAATTGCTTATCGCTTCAACGATTTCGCTTACGCGACTGACTTGAGCGAGATTCCGCCAGCGACGGTCGAAGGCCTGCGCGATTTGCAAGTGCTGGTACTGGATTGCCTGCGCATACGCCCACATCAGACCCATCTTTGGTTGGAACGCGCGCTGGAATATGTGGCGGAGTTGAAGCCACAGCGAACTTACTTCACCCACATCACACATGACGTTAAGCACGAGCGCGATTCGAAGCTGCTGCCGGACAATGTTGAGTGGGCGTACGACGGACTAATAGTTAGTGATTGATAAACCGCCAAACGATCATTTTCCATTTGTCACTTGTCATTTGACATCTTTCATTTACTACGTGGCTGATCAGGTCTTCAACAAATCGAGAGCTGCCTCGAATTCAAATGGCAAATGAGAAATGTCAAATGACAAATGGAAAATGAGATCGACCGGGTGCTTACGTTATGCGCTTATTCCACGGTACCAATAACGCCGAAATCGCTCGCCCGACGGTACTGACGCTCGGGGTTTTTGACGGGCTGCACCTCGGGCATCAGCTCATCATCAAAACTGTCGTCGAGCGCGCGCGCGCAGTTAACGCGGTGCCGACGGTCATCACGTTCGAACCACATCCGCGCGCCGTGCTGCATCCCGAATCGGCGCCGCCGTTGCTGCAAACGTTGGATCAAAAAATCGAGGCGATGGGTGTGCTCGGGATTGAGCAAACTATCGTTATCCATTTCGACAAACAATTCTCGCAGATCCGCGCGGAAGATTTTCTGCGCGATGTCGTCGTTGATCGACTGCACGCGAAAGAAGTTTATCTGGGTCGCGGTTTCTTTTTTGGGCACAACCGCGAAGGCAATATTGAATTGCTGCGAAAAGTAAGCGCGCGCCTCGGGTTCTTTGCTGATGAAGTGCCGGAGGTGCGTTTGCGCGGCACGCGCATTGGTTCGACTCGCATACGCGAGTTGTTGCAGCAAGGCCACGTCAATCTTGCGCGGCGGATGCTCGGGCGACCTTACGGCGTCGAAGGTCCGGTCGTGCGCGGCGCGGCGCGCGGCGTGACTCTCGGCTTTCCGACTGCGAACATTCAACCGCACAACCGCGTCGTTCCGCTCGGCGGCGTCTACGTCACCGCGACGCTGATCGAAGGGCACTGGCGCCGCAGCGTCACGAACATCGGCGTAAGGCCAACCTTCGGCGACGCGACTGGATCCTCAGTTGAAACTCACGTCATGAATTGGTCTGGAGATTTGTACGGCGATGTGCTGCGCGTGCGTTTTCTGCATCGCCTGCGGGATGAAAAGAGGTTCGGCTCGATTGATGAATTGAAATCGCAGATCGAGTGCGACGTGGCGCGCGCCCAGCGCTACTTTAAAAGCGCGCAAGTGAAGAGGTCGCTCGCGATTGTGTGAAAGAATTAGCCGCGGCTGAATTATCGTTGGGTTATCGCATTAAAGAACAGCGGATAGGTCGCGAGCGACTGGCCGCGATACTGCGGGCGAAAGCCGAAGAGGATGATCCGGCCCTTGCCTAGTTCCACTTCAACGAGGGCGGCTTTCCCTTTGATGCGATCGCCTCCGAGCAGCCAGCCGGAAAGCAGAGGGTCTTTGTCCTTCGGATACCAGGCGATGACGTGCAGCTGGAGAGTCGACAACTCAAGGACTTCAAAGACCGGCGAATTTTCGACCCAAGCGATGGACTCCTTCGGCATTTCTTGTGCAATCGGATCGTTCGTGTCGAGTTCGATTCGCAGAATCGATCCCGGCACATAGAAATCGGTGCGCGGCAATCCATCGACGACATCGCGCACCGGCAACTTGAACTGCTCGATCGCAAAATCCGAAGCGCGATTGAGACAGACGAGCGTGCCGCCCGCTTCGACAAATTCACGCAAAGCCTTCACGCCCCGTTCACCCAGACCGCCAGTGTATTCGTCAGGCATTGTTCCTTTGCGGTGGCCATTGAGGATCGCGGCGCGGGGTTGATCGGGGATGATGATAGTGTCGTACTTCGGGCGGAGGCTGTTTGCTCGAATGTCACTATCCCGAAGTGTCCGGTAACTACTCCCTTCCTGCTCAAGCACCCAACGCGTCCAACCCTCGTCCATCGAGGGCACATGAGACTTGTAGAGACCGGTGTGCGAATCGAATCCAGTCGCCGACGGAATAGCGTTCGGAGCACCAACCAGCTCAACCCTAACCGTCCCCATCGTGCGGATTGCCCGATAAACTGCTTCGGCCTTGCTTCCCAGAAGCAATGGCAGCGTGTGCGCAGTTACATCGTAAGGCGCGATCGGACTGCCAGACTCGTTGCGCAAGTTTGGGTAAGACTGCTTCTCGAGGAGTGCCTTGGCAAAGGCTCCGTAGGGTTGGGCTAGGTTAATAAAGGTATCAGGCCCTGGCACTTCGATAGGTTTACGTCTGCCCTGGCTTCTCATTGTCGTTCTTACCGGAATCGGCTGAACTTCAACGCCACCTCGTTGTAAGATATCTGCTAGCCTTGCTC
>DASYTZ010000285.1:0-10708 GCA_036001745.1 Pyrinomonadaceae bacterium | reverse complement strand
GGGCGCCTCGCCCGCAGATGCATGGTCAAGCGCGACGTAAACCGCCACTCCCAACACCGGAAAATCAAACGCTCCGCGCCGTCGCAGCTTCTGATACGACGCGCGCCAACCATTCGTCGGCGGCAGGTGAATGTCGACGAGCAATTCGTCCGGCCGCTTCTTCAAATAATCAATTCCGTCGTCGTTGTAGAACCCGGCGGCATCAATCATTCGTTCACCGAGCGTCGAGACAAGGCGGAACTTCGCACCGATTGCGACCATCACGGGAACGAGATCGCTCGATTGCACGGCCCAGCATTTCGAGCTGCCCGGCGCGACCCAACAAATGTCGCCGTCCTTCTTCAAACAGAAGTTGATCGCCTTCCGCCACTCGTAATTCTGATCGTAGTAATTGCAGCGCGTATCGAGCAGCAGGTTGCCGCCAATCGTCCCCATGTTTCTGAGAATGGGCGTCGAGATCGTGCGCGCGGCGGATGCAATCACTGGATAGTCGCGTTTGATAATCGGATTCTCAACTATGTCGGTCAGAGTCATCGATGCGCCAATAACGACACCCGACGGACCGTCGCCGATTATTTGATTAAGTTCAGGAAGTCGCATGACAGAGATCACCGTTTTCGGCATCTGCTGCCGCCGCTTCATGTTTGGATAGAGATCGGTTCCACCGGCGACAAACTGCGCCTCCGGCCCAACATCCGCGACAATCCTGACCGCCTCCGCGACAGTGCGCGGCGTGCGGTATTCGAATTTGGGAAGTCGCATCATGCGATTGAAGTTTACTGTGCGCCGATGGGTTTCGCCACATCGCGTCGCACATACAGCAGCAAATCAACTCCCGGGCGAAGTGAAAAGCTTCCGTTCGGATCGCGCTCTGGAAAGATTCGCGGATCTCCGAGACGGCTAGAGTCGATCTGCTGGTACTGTTCGCCGAACGTCACGTTGATTTCTTCTTCTTGCCCCGTCTCGCCGATGATGATTGGTTCAGATGTGGGCACAACCTTTCCGTAATAGCCGACCCGTTTGTAATCGCGGAAGTACCACGGCAGTGGCCAGTATTCGGGCGAGACGATCGCGACGCCTGTGTCATAACCGGTTTTCAACTGGTTCGCAGCCCGATCGATTTGCTCCAGCATTACCAGCATCTCGCGGCGCGTGTGCGCATAGACGTACACATACTTGTCATCGTCGTAATGCACAAAGTTGAGCTGGTACATTTGATAACCCAAGACGCCCAGCAAGACCACCGCCGCTGAATAAAGATGGACAGGACGTCTTGGTTGATCCCTCGTGGAATACAGAATGTAGCCAACGTAGATGGCCAACGAAAGAATCGCCACTACCGCAAAAACATTGTGCGAGAGATCAAAGTTCCAGTTGACATTTAAAATCTTTCCGGCTTCGCCATACTCAAACTTCACAAAGCGATCGAACACAATCAGCAGAATTGTTCCCAGGATCATCGACACGGGCACCCAGGGCTCTCCGAATCGCTGATAGAGCTGTTCCAGCGCGTAGCCGCTGGTGATGGCCAGCGGAATGATGAAGTTCAAAGTGATCCAAGGCGTCTTGTAACCGACGAGCGAGTACGCGATAAGCAATCCAAACGACCACTGAGCGGCGAACACTGCGAAGCGATTATCCGCTCGCCACACAGCGACAATTGCGCCGACTGCGCCGAGCAGCAGAACCGGAGCTTCCTCCTGTCTCAACCATTCGAAATACTGCAAGAAAGGATGTCTATGCTCCTGTGTGCGATGCGACCAAAGCTTCAAGGTCTGCAGCGCATCATTTACGCCCTTCGGATAATTTTGGAAGAACGATGAATAGAACAGCACGTTGACGACGATGAAGACGGTGAATGCCACCAGCGCGATGGTCGCAACTGAGACTGGGCCACCGAAGCGGGCAAGAAACTCTCCGGAATCTTCATCGCCTCCTGATGTTTCATTGCCGAATAACCGCTGTCGCAGCCAGAAATAAATGGTGGTCGTAATCAGCGCGATCAGCAGCACCGGGCCGTTGATGATCCAAGTCTCTTTTGTTGCCGTCATCAAGGCGACGGAAATCGCGGCGAGAATCAAATAAACGCCCGCTCCGGTGTCGTAATACTTCAGCGCCGCAACGACGATTCCCAGGGTGAAGAAAACGAAGAGCGACTCGTGAATGAAGTAGCGCGACAAATAAACCGCCCCTGGCGAAATCGCAATTAGAGCGGCCGCCGATAAAGCGCCGATGCTTCCGAGCCTTTTTCGCAGCAACAGCGCGAGCCCAATTGTCGCAACTCCAAAAGCCGCGGTGACAAAACGAACATTGAAGGTCGTCAATCCATACTTGTCGCGCGCCGTCACTCCGCCGACGAATCGCGCAAGCCACGGAGCGATTGCGGCGAAGTAATAAAGCGTTGGGCCGTGATAGTTGTTCGGATCGTAGGTGTACGTGCCATTGCGCACGAGCGAGACAAGAAAGTTGCCGTTCACGCCTTCGTCGTGATGCAGCGGGACCAGCGTCAGATAAAACAGACGCAGAACCGCGCCCGCAGCGAGTATTGCGACGGCGGAAATCCTCCACGTGCGCTCAGACATTTCGCCGTTTGTGACGTTTTGCGCCTCGGGCTTTGTTTTCGTTGCCAACGTATTCGGGTGCCGCGTCTTCTTATTGCGAGATTTTGTAGAGGTGGTAGTCACCGACGTTTGCGACCTCTGGATACTGTTCAAAAAATGCGACGTTCGGACGTACTACTGCATATTCCTGCGGACTAATGACAACATAATCGACTCGGTATTTAGCGAGCAAGGCGGCAGCGTCCGGCGCGCCCGAATAGATCTCCTGGATCTCCTGCTCACGTGGACCGTAATCCAATCCATGTGTCCAGATGTGACCCGGATAACCCATGATCGACTTCCGGCCGGTTAAGAAAATCGGCGTGTTGTGAATCGGCGCGTGCAGGATTGTCGCAGTCGGCGGCGTTGACTGTTTGATCGATTCAGCAAATACGACACCGTCGCGATCGAATTCCTGATACTCGCCCTGGCCAATTAGCAACGGAAAAATATCTAGGGCGCCAGCCAGCGTTAATAGTACCAGGAGACTCGCCGCCAAAACTTTCTGACCAACGTGTTGCTCCCACAGTCGCGCCAGCAACAAAGCGACGATCGGCGCCGACACAATCCACCAGTAGAAAAGCATCTTGATGTTGTCCCATACCCACGGCGCGAGCTTCACAAAATTCGGCACGAAGAAGCACAGCGTGAACGGCAAGTAAAAGAGGAGCAGCTTGCGCTTGATGAGGTAGTCGTCGGGCTTCCACACCAACGCGATGATCAACAACGGAATGAACAAACCCGTATTCTTGAGCCAGAACCACATGACGTAGGGCGCGCGCTTGAGCCACGCGCGCATCGGCGGCATGTTCGTCACCGGTACCGGTTCGACATGCGGGCCAAGCGAAGCCAGGTATTCTCCAATGGATTGGTGGTCGAGTTGTCTTGGACGAGGCGGCTCCTGATCGCTGTCCCAACCAAACTTCCACGAAACAAAGCTTTGCGTTTTCACCGCGCTGTGGTGCGTGGACCAGAGGATTTGCGGCGCGCCAATTACCAGCGCGGCGATGAAATAGCAGAGCCAAAGCCGCAGGTGCGACCACGGCAAGAGAAAATAAAGATTAGCGATGACGCCGAAAGCGATTGCCGCGAACGCGACTTTCATCCAAATCGAGCTGACGGCTTCATACCTTGCGGCAATCAGAAAAAGAAGCAACGCAATCAGGATCGCGATGCCATACGCCAGCCATGCGCGCCGGTAAACCCATGGCACGAGAAATACCGCGACCATCATTAATGTGATGAAGCTGTGCGCGTGAATCAGCGGCAGGAGCCCGGCGATGATGCCGGCCGCGAGCATGCGGCGAAGCGGCAGAGAGCTAAGGGCAAAGGGCAAAGAGCTAGCTTCGGTTGGCCGCCCGCTTTTGGGACTTTTTGGTTCGTTTGCCTTAGCGCTCTGCTCATCGCTCTTACCGCTTTGCAGCCACTCCCACCAAAGCCCGATCACAATCACAGCCAGCGGAATTCCGAGCAGAAATCCGCGTTGTGTTACCAGCAAACTGGTGATCGAGTTTCCCCAGCGCCAGCCTTTCTCGATCTCGGGAAGAATCGTGTATGAGTGTGCCAGTTGCCTCAGCACCTGGAACACACCGCCCTGCACTTTGCTGACGTCACCCCAGATCATCGTCCAGCCAAACCCGCCGTTAAGTAGAATCAGCAGCGGCGTCAGAATCGCCGCCGTGCGATTGGCCACGAGCCGCTGTCCGAATCTGTGAACTACCCCAACCAACGCGACGCCGATGATGTAGTTTTCGATGAACATCGAGTTGCGCAAGCTAGCGCCCGCGCGCACGAACATCGCAGAAATGAAGTCGGTGACGAACGGATAGGTGAAGCGAACTCCTGCGAACGTCGGATCCTCGGGAGGGAAATTCTGACCGTAGGCAAACCGTGTAATAACGCTCAGGTGAAACGGCAGGTCGCCGTAATTATTGAGGACACCGGTGTAGATTCCCTCCGGCTTTTCGAGTAGTGCGCGCGAAAAGATCAGCCACATCGCAACCACAACTGCCGCGTAAAAGAGAAAGTAAATGAAGTTCCAGCGATTCGGACGCGTGGTCGCGCGGCTGATGGCTCTCAGTACTTTGTTTATGTCTTCATCAATGCGCGAGCGGTAGCTTTGACTGATCAGAAGCAGTAACGGCGCTGCCGTTATCGCGGCAGTGACCGTCAGCGTGATTGCATACAGGCCAAAGGCTAACGCGAAGAGGAAACCGACGACACCCATCGCGGCAAATCCGATGCAGGCGCCTGAGCACAAACGCGCCGCGAGCGGCTCGTCCTCTTCAAACGCGTAAGTGAGAACGAAGCCGCTCGCAACGGCGATTAGCGATAGGATCAAGCTAACGACCACGGCGGCATCTTAGCAGATGAGAATGAAAGACGGTTTTCTCCAGCCCAGGCGTTTACGCCTGGGAAAATTGAGCGTCCGTTATTCGTAGCCCATTAATGGGCTTACAAAAAGTAAAGCCTCCTAAAGGAGGCTCAATTCCGATTCTCGCCGGCAACTTTCCCAGGCGTAAACGCCTGGGCTTCAGAAACTGTTCCCGACATCAGCATAGGCTGAAGCTTAAACTACTTAGACGCTCATTATCTCGCGCTCTTTTGATTTCGATAGTTCGTCGATCTTGGTGATGTATGTGTCAGTGAGTTTCTGAATCTGCTCCAACCCATCCCGCTCGCTGTCTTCGGAGATGGTCTTGTCTTTCAACATCTTCTTAAGTTTGTCGTTTTCGTCGCGGCGGATGTTGCGAATGCCGGTGCGGTGCTCTTCAGCGATTTCGTGAATCTGTTTCGCGAGTTGCTTGCGACGCTCTTCCGTTAGCGGCGGGATCGGAATGCGCACGAGCTTGCCGTCATTCGAAGGATTCAAACCCAAATCGGCGGCACGAATTGCTTTCTCGACATTGCCGAGTTGGGTTGGATCCCACGGCTGCACGGTCAGCATCTGCGGCTCAGGAGCATGCACGGACGCCATCTGATTCAGTGGCGTTGGCGTGCCGTAGTAATCGATCATCACGGCGTCGAGCAGACTAACTGACGCGCGGCCCGTGCGCACCGTGCCGAGCTTGCGTTTGAAGTCTTCGATCGCGCTTTCCATGCGCGGCTTGGTTTCTTTGATGACGTCTTTGTCGTTCATGGCGGTCGTGAATAGTAAATCGTAAATCGTGAATAGACAACCGCGAATTTCCGCGTCCATTCACTATTTACGATTCACGATTTACTGCTTTTCCAGGCAGACGAGCGTGCCAACGCCCACGTCATTTCTCACGACGCGCGCAATGTTCCCAGGCGTCCGCATGTTGAAGACGATAATTGGCAGACTGTTGTCGCGACACAGAGAGATCGCGGATGCGTCCATCACCTTCAGGCGCTTTTCCAAAACTTCCTGAAAAGTGATCTGCTCGAATCGCGTGGCCGATGGATCCTTCATCGGATCGTCTGAGTAGACGCCATCGACCTTTGTGCCTTTCAGAATCGCGTCGGCCTTGATTTCCAGCGCGCGCAGCGCCGCGGCTGAATCTGTCGAGAAAAAGGGATTGCCCGTGCCGGCGGCGAGGATGACGATGCGGCCTTTTTCGAGGTGTCGAATCGCGCGCCGTCGAATGAAAGGTTCTGCGAGTTGAGGAATATCGATCGCTGAAAGCACGCGTGTCTGAATCCCGATTTTTTCCAGCGCATCCTGCAACACGACCGCGTTCATCACGGTCGCGAGCATGCCGATGTAATCGGCGGACGCCCGATCCATATTTCCGGCGCTGGCGGACACTCCGCGAAAGATGTTGCCGCCCCCGACGACAACGGCGATTTGCGTCCCGAGTTGGTGCGCCTGTTTGATTTCTTCCGCGACTGAACGCGCGACGTTAACGTCGATGCCGAACGACTGTTCGCCCAGCAGCGCTTCACCGGACAGTTTTAGGAGAACGCGGCGGAATGCAGGGGGATTTTCGGTTGCAGCAGTCATTGAACGATTGTTAGTTTCGGGTTTCGAGTTTCGAGTTTCGTTTGTCATGCAACGCTCGAAGCCTCGAACTGGTGGCTGAAGCGCTCCAGTCACAATCGCGAACCCGAAACTCGAAACCCGAAACCTTTCTTACGCTCCGGCTAGTTTTGCGACTTCGCCGCCGAAATCGTCGTCTCGTTTGGCGAGGCCTTCGCCCATCTTGTAGCGTGCGAATCGACGCACGGTGACCTTTTCGCCGGTCTTGGCGACTTTTTCGGTGATCAACTCGCCGACGGTCTTCTCAGGCGCTTTAATGAACGGCTGATCCAACAGGACAAATTCCTCATAGAACTTATTTAGCCGCCCTTCGACGATCTTGTCGATGACCTGATCAGGCTTGTTTGCGTTCTTTGGATCATTCTTCGCTTGTGCGCGCGCGATGTCGCGTTCTTTGTCGAGCACGTCCGCCGTGACTTCGTCGCGCGAAACGTAGCGCGGCTCGGCCGCCGCGATGTGCATCGCGATGTCTTTGACCAATTGCTGAAATTCTTCGCCGCGCGCGACGAAGTCGGTTTCGCAGTTTACTTCGACCAGCACGCCAACCTTTCCGCCCATGTGAATGTAGGATCCGACCACGCCTTCAGCGGCCACGCGGCCTTCTTTCTTTTTCGCAGACGCCAAGCCGCGCTCGCGCAGAATCTCGATCGCGCGTTCCTCGTTACCTGCGGCCTCGGTGAGTGCCTTTTTGCACTCCATCATTCCTGCGCCAGTTTTTTCGCGCAGCGCCTTGATCGCGCCTGCGTTTACTTCTGCCATGATTGCTTAGTTCTCCTAAGTTCGAGTGGCACAGACTTAAGTCTGTGGTTAAGTTCATTTTGGAACACAGACTAAAGTCTGTGCCACTTCATTAAAACGCGCAGCCCGGCGGAGTGTCCGCTGCCCCGTGCTGCGCTCGCCGATGAAAATTAGATCTGGCTTCGTACTAGCTTGCGGCGACAACCTCCGCGTTCTCGGGTTCTGAAGTTTCGTCGGAAGCCGATTCGGTCGACTCCACGGTTGCCGCCGAAGTCTCCTCAGGCGCGGCCTCGGCTTCAGTTGTTTCCGAGAGCGCTGCTGCGATTTCGGCTTCGTCTTCCGCCATCACCTCGCCGGCTTCCGCTGGCTGTTCGCCTTCTTCGGTTCCGCCTTCGACCGTCGCGCCGCCTTCGGTGAGCATCTGCTGTCCTTCGAGCACCGCATCGGCGATGCGCGACGCGAACAGGCGCACCGCGCGTAACGCATCGTCGTTGCCGGGAATTACGTAATCAATTCCTTCGGGCGAGCAGTTCGTATCGACGACCGCGAAAACCGGAATGCCGAGCTTGTTGGCTTCGGCCACCGCGATTTCTTCCTTGCGAACGTCGATCACGAACACTGCATCCGGCAGACGATTCATGCCCTTGATTCCGGAAAGCGTCTTTTCCAGCCCCAGGCGCTCACGATCGAGTTTGATGCGCTCTTTCTTTGTCAGCTTTTCGTAGCGTCCGTCGGTCTGCATCGCTTCCAGATCTTTCAGGCGCTTGATGGATTTCTGCACGGTCTGGAAGTTCGTAAGCAATCCGCCGAGCCAGCGTTGATTCACATAGAACTGACCCGCGCGTTCAGCTTCTTCGCGAATCGCGTCCTGCGCCTGCCGCTTTGTGCCAACAAACAGGAGCATCTTGCCGCGATCCTCGGCGACCATGTTGCTGACCGCCTGGAGCGCTTCGCGAAACATCTTCTGCGTCTTTTGCAGATCGATAATGTAGATGCCGTTGCGCTCCCCGAAAATGTATTCCTTCATTTTCGGGTTCCAACGGCGCACCTGGTGGCCGAAGTGAACGCCGGCCTCCAGCAATTCTTTCATCGTAACGGTTACCAAATTACTCTCTCCTTAATTGGTTTATGTACTCGCCGCGACTTGGTCCCGACGTTCGGGACAACCAATCCGAAATCGCGACAATGGATTTCAGTCTTATCTCTTCGAGAACTGGAAGCGCTTGCGCGCGCCCTTTTGTCCATACTTCTTGCGCTCCTTGATGCGGGGGTCGCGCGTTACGAGGCCCGCCTGCTTGAGCGTGGGCCGCAAATCTGCGTTGTATTCGATCAGCGCGCGTGTGATGCCGTGACGAATCGCGCCAGCTTGTCCCGCGGGGCCGCCGCCGGCGACGTTAACGAGCACATCGAACTTGCTCGAAGTCTCAGTCAGGTTCAGCGGCTGACGAATGATCATTCTTAACGTTTCGTTCGGAAAGTATGCTTCGAACGCTTTGCGGTTGACCTGGACGTTACCATCGCCCGGCCGTAAATAAACTCGAGCGGTCGATGTTTTTCGACGGCCCGTTCCGTAGTATTGAATATCTGCCACGTCTTAAATCCTTTTTTACTTTTGAGATGCGCGGGAAGGGAAGTCGAGGGTCACAGGTTGCTGCGCCGTGTGGGGATGCTCGGCGTCAGCATAGACTTTTAACTTCTTGGCCATCGCCCGCCCAAGTTTAGTCTTGGGCAACATTCCTTTCACGGCGAGCTCGATGACTCGCTCGGGATGCTTCGCAAACATCTCGGTGACTGAAGTTTCGCGCAAGCCGCCGGGATACAGCGTGTGGTGACGATAAACTTTGCCGGTCGCTTTTGAGCCGGTGAAGGTTGCCTTGCGCGCGTTGACGACGATCACGTGATCGCCCATGTCGAGAAACGGTGTCCACTGCGGATTCCGTTTGCCGGTCAGAATCTGCGCGACCTCCGATGCTAGTTGTCCGACCGTTTTGCCAGCGGCATCGACCACGAACCACTTACGATTTTGAGCCAGACCAGCGCCGCTGGGAAAGTATGTTGACATAGATAAGTCCTTCTGTTTTAAGTGCCTGAAAGGCGAACGGCTAGAATAGAAAACGGTCAGTGCATTGTCAAGCGCGGTTCGGCCGGTTTTTCGCGGTAATTCCGCGGCTTCCACTTCACTTTTGAAACTCACTGCTGCTAGTATCGTGCGCGTTGGCGGAAGCTTGTGATTGGTCCTTCAACCTTTCGTCTTCATCCTTGCATTCGGGCCGGCGTAGCTCAGTTGGTAGAGCAACTGATTTGTAATCAGTAGGTCGGGGGTTCAAGTCCCTTCGCCGGCTCCAAAATCTTTCCTGCTGCGCGCTTCCGCGTTTCGATTTCGCGCGGGGTGCGTCTTTCAGTTTTTGCGCGGCAGTGCGCTTGCAAATCGCTCTCACGTCAGTTAAAGTGACGAGTTTGCGGCTGGGGCCGGAGTGCGCGCTGTGGAGGGCTAGGAACAGTTTCTCACCGGGTGCATTCGCGTTTAATCAACCGGACAGGCAGGGGTGGTCGAGTGGTTAATGGCACCGGGCTGTAAACCCGGCGGGCTTCACTGCCCTACGTAGGTTCGAATCCTACCCCCTGCACCAGAGCCATTGGCGATTTTCGATTGCCAATTGCCGATTAAGATCGACAGTTGAATAGGAATTAGAATCGGCAATTGAAAATTGGCAATCGGCAATGTAGTTGGGCGGGTGTAGCTCAGTTGGTAGAGCATCAGCCTTCCAAGCTGAGGGTCGCGAGTTCGAGTCTCGTCGCCCGCTCCAAAAGCAAAGGCGGAAGTAGGAAGGATGAAGGATGAAAAGAACAAACGCGAGGCAGGCGGGTTCATGCTTCCGCCTTCATCCTTGAGTTGGCCCGCGTAGCTCAGGGGTAGAGCGCCTCCTTGGTAAGGAGGAGGTCATGAGTTCAAATCTCATCGCGGGCTCCAGAATAAGAACTCAATAGAGGACGAATAGAAGATGAGCAAAGAGAAATTTGATCGCAGCAAGCCGCACGTGAACATCGGGACGATAGGGCACGTGGACCACGGGAAGACGACCTTGACGGCGGCGATAACCAAAGTTTTGGGCAAGACGAATCCGAAAGTGCAGTTCATCGCTTTCGATCAGATTGACAAGGCGCCGGAAGAGAAAGCCCGGGGTATCACGATCGCCACAGCGCACGTGGAGTACGAGACGAAGAACCGGCACTACGCGCACGTGGACTGTCCGGGCCATGCCGACTATGTAAAGAACATGATCACGGGCGCGGCCCAGATGGATGGCGCGATTCTGGTGGTGGCCGCGACTGATGGTCCGATGCCGCAGACGAGAGAACATATTCTTCT
>DASYTZ010000284.1:0-5240 GCA_036001745.1 Pyrinomonadaceae bacterium | reverse complement strand
AGGGCCACCGCCGCGCTCGTGAGTTTCTTTTTCTCGTTTGGCTGCCAGAAAAACGCGAGCAGCGCGATCAGTACGCACGTCGCTGTATCAATCAGTGCCTGAATGACGCGGACCGCACCGTTGTTATCGTGGCCGAAGACTGCATAGATCGCCGCGAGAAAGAACGGATAACCCGGAAGTCGAATCAACGAAGGGTTGTACGGTGGTTCAGCATCGTGGGAATAGACATGTTGCTCAAGAACGTTCCGCGCCATCTGCGCGTAGACGCGTCCATCGTCAGGCGAGTCGTTCGGCAACCAATGCGCGACGGAAATGCGGAAGCCGGCGGCAAGTAGAATGACAAGAGCAAAGACTATTTTCCATTTGTCATTTGTCATTTGCCATTTGCCGATCGCGTTCCGGTCATCTCTTTGACAGACCAATCTGTAACGGAGGTAAATGAAAAATGACAAATGAAAAATGAGAAATGGTAAATGGAAAACTGGTAACGCTCGTCGACGACCTCCTTCGCTACGGCCGCACTTCCACCGTCGCTTTCCGCTCCAGCTTACCCCAGCCGACGACGGCGCCGCGTGCTGCCGTGGCAACTGACTTGACCATGACGTAGTACATCACCTGGCGGTAGCAGAACCGTTGCAGGAACAGCCACCACAGCAGCCGCCAACGTTCTTTGCGCTCGAGCACGAACGCAAACGCCGCCGCGCACCAGTCAACCGCAAGGAACAGAGCGTAATAGAACATGACCTGACGAACGTTCGTGAATGAAAACCCCGTGGGTTGTTCGAAGCGATAGTAAACGGACGAAAGCAACGTGTAGATCACGATCAGATCCATGATGGGCGAGATCAAAGGAAACAGAACCTGGAAGATCCACACGTTCGGCATGCCAACCAATCCGAGCGTTCCGTATCGTAGACGGAACAGCGCGCCGCGATGTTTCCAAAGACACTGCAAGGTTCCGTACGCCCAGCGGAATCTTTGCCGCGCCAGCGTCCGCAGACGATCGGGCGCTTCGGTCCAGGCAGTCGCTGCCTCTTCGTAACCGATCTTGTAGCCGAGTTTGCGAATTCGCAGTGTCAGGTCTTGATCTTCGGCGAGCGTGTCGTTGCTGAATCCGCCGCATTGCTCGATCAAGTCGCGACGCCACGCGCCGACGGCGCCCGGCACAACCGTGATGCAGTTCAAGCTGACGAATGCGCGTCGATCCATGTTCTGCGAAGTGATGTACTCCAGCGCCTGCCAACGCGTGACGATGTTGATGCGATTGCCGACCTTGGCATTGCCGGCGACCGCGCCGATATTCGGATCGACAAAGCGCCGCGCCAGCGCGCGAACCGTTTCGGATGGAAACTGCGTATCAGCGTCGAGTGCAACGATTACTTCGCCTTTGGCGTGACGCAGACCGTGATTCAGCGCTAACGCTTTGCCGTCATTAGTTAACGTGAACAGACGCACGAGTGGTTCGCTCGCGAAATGTTCACGCACGACTTCGCTTGTGCGATCGGCCGACCCATCATCGACCACGATTATTTCGAACTGTGGATAGTCGGAATTCAGCAGACTGCGAATCGTGCTTTCGATCACCTGCTCTTCGTTGTAAGCCGGAACAATGACTGACACGAACGGCTCGAACTGCTCACCCGTGTGTTCATGTTCGCGGCGTCGCGAGCGAACCCACTGCGCAAACGCCAGCGCACCAATCACCGTCAGCCGCGTCAGGCCAAGAGCAATACCGATTACGAATGCCCACTGCATCAGCCATCCGCCAATCGAAAGCGTGAGAAACGTCAGCTTGTCAGTGCGCGTGTACAAGTTTTCGCTCGACGGTAACGGCGGCATGATTTGATCGCGGGTCCAGCCGCCGAGTTCCGAGACAGGAACAAACTTGTATCCGCGTGCGCGAAGCTCGTGAATCAATTGCGGGAGCGCCGCGATCGTTGCGCTGCGATCGCCACCAGAATCGTGCAGCAGCACGACTTCGCCTCGGGTGTCGGGATTTTTGTCTTCGGCGCGTTCTATGGTGTTCCTGACTATTTGATCCGCGGTCGTGCCGGGTTTCCAGTCGTTTGGATCAATGCGCACCCCGACCATCACGTAGCCCAGGTCCCGCGCCCGGATCGCCGATTCGACTTCGTCCGGCTTGTCGGCTTCCGCGTCACCAAAGTAAGGCGGACGAAACAACACCGTCGAGCGTCCGGTGATCGATTCAATCAGGCGCTGGGTCGCGTTCAATTCCAAATCGACGACCCGCCCGGGGATTTCGCCGAGGTTCGGATGCGTGTAGGTGTGGTTACCGACTTCGTGACCTTCGTCGACGATGCGCCGCAGCAGATCGGGGTAGGCGTCGCCATTCTTGCCAATCACAAAAAACGTCGCCGGCACATTTTCTTTCTTCAAAATATCGAGAATCGCCGGCGTCCATCTTGGGTCGGGCCCGTCGTCGAAGGTCAGAGCAATATCGCCCGGGCGATCGCCGGTGCGTTCAATGACGTAGGACGTGGGGATGTTCTTGTTGTCGTAGGTTTCAGAAGCGATGAAACCGGTTTGAGGATCGACCGAGATTCCGCGCGCGCCGTCGTGCGGTCTCGATTCGACGCGCAGCAGCTCGCCAGTCCCTTCGAAGTCAACGTCGTAACCATACGTGATGCGACGCAGCGAATCTGCCGAAGCAACGTTCACTTGTCCGCTGCCGAAGATTGACCAGATCGAAGGATCTTCCGAGCCGAGCCGCCACAGCGCGTAGCCTGCCGGGTGATACCCGCTCGCCGCGCGCATCTCGTTGAACGCCGTCACGCTGTCAAGAAACCACACGATGTGATGCGAGTTGTCCTCTTCGTCGTACTCGTAATGTGGATTGCGCGTGTCGGCATCGAAGTCGATTTGCGCCTCCGACTCCATCGCATCGATCAGTGCTTGTTGGACGCTGACCTCTTCCGGACTGTCGGCGCCTTCCGTCCAGTTGTAGCCATAGTTCCCGAGCGCGACGATGGTTTTCGATGGATCCAAATCTCGCAGGCGTTGCGCGAGCAGATGCTCATACCACTGTTGCGACGCGACTGAACCTGCGACGTTTCCCGCCCAGTGCTCGTCGTACGCCATCAACATCAGGTAATCGTTGGCCGCAGCGTACGCTCGATAGTTCCAGGCCTCGTCATCAAAAGGCACCGCTTGCACGACCAGCAACCCGTGCGCCTGAAACGCGGCGTGCAGCTCCTGCACAAACGTCAACAGGTTCGGCTGCGTTTCTTTCTTTGGTTCTTCAAAATCAACGCAGATGCCGGCGAACTTGTTATCAGTAACGAACTGTAGCAACGACGCGACTAGTTTCTGTCGCGACTGTTCGTCGGCGACGGCGCGCGCCAAAACGTCCGGCTGCCATTTCTCGTCATCGAGGTTCTGCACCATCGGCAGGATCGAAATCTGGGGGCGCTTTTCGCGAATCAGATTGAGCGCCTTGATATCGACTTCGGTATCAATCGGATTTTCGTCCGGCTTGGCGTCTACGATGTGCGCCCATTGCGCCACGACCCAATCGAGGTGATCGAGATTGCGCTGCAACGACGCGTAACTCGATTCATCCCAGTTGATGTAAAAACCGATGGCGAGCTGTTTACCGTTAGCCGCCTCGGGCGCCGGAAGGGGCGTGTTCGCCGGTGGCGGCGCGACGGGCAGGAACTCAGAGCGGCGGCCCGGCACGCGCTTCACTTGCTGGTAAACCTTCTGCAGTTCGGCTTCTGCTTTTTTCGCTCTTAGTTCGCGCGCATTCGGGATCGGCGCGGGTGCTTTTGGCTTAATGTCGGAAGCGCGGGGAAGCGTTGCTAACGGCCGTAGATTCAAGTGCGGTAGAACTGGATTTGCGAGGACGCTGGCAATAAAGATGCCGACGACGATTGTCGCCAGGACACCCAGCGCCAGCCACGTGCGACGTACGTGACGCCAGCGACGGCCGCGCGGATCGTAAAAGACGGGGGAATTCGACAGCTTTTCTGACACTTGCTAAAGACGCGGAGTTTTCTATCGTGATTCTTGGATGCACATGACGCGAGCAGCGTTCAATGGCATGCAAAGAGAGTTTAGTGACTTCGTGCAGAGAAGAAAAGCCGCTCGCGATTGCTCGCCGAGCGGCTTTCCGGTGAACTGTTTGGATTGACCTTCGGTCTCCGGACCTTCGGAAAGAAGGTGTCACAGTGACTTACTCAGGATAACAATCCGAACATTTCGAGGATTGATCCTGAGACTAGGTCTCAGCCACCTCACTGTGATTTGTACTCATATATTTTTGGATCACCTCCTTTCCAGTGTTGGAGGGGATAATAAATTACGAGTTGCAACTCGTCAATTGGTTTTTTCTCCGTGGCCTCGGTTCCTCTGTGACCTCTGTGGTTGAAACTTATTCGCAAAATCACTTAACCACAGAGGACACAGAGAAGAAAGCCAGAGAGAAACCCTCAGATGCGGGTGAACACCAGTTTACCTCCCGTATACACGCGCCACGGATGCTCGATCCCAAACCAGTAGGGCAGCTCGCGATAGTCGGACACGTCATGAATCGCGAAGTCCGCACGCTTGCCTTTCTCCAGCGATCCGACTTCATCGCCACGGCCGAGCGAGTAGGCCGCATTGATCGTCGCCGCGGTGATCGTTTCGGCGGGCGTCATCTTCATCTGCGTGCACGCGAGTGAAAGCACCATCGTCATTGAAGCCGTCGGCGAAGAGCCGGGATTGAAATCAGTCGCGAGCACGACTGCCAGCTCCGCGTCGATCATGTCTCGTGCCGCGGGATAACGATTCGACCCGAGCGCGTAAACCGAACCGGGCAACAGAACGGGTTGGACTTTCGCAACTTTCAGCGCGGCTATTCCAGTTGCGTCCGTGTGTTCGAGGTGATCCGCGGTTGCCGCGTTCAATTCGGCCGCCAGCTTTGCGCCGCCTGACAATGAAAGCTGATCCGCATGGACGCGCAGTCCAAGTCCATGACAACGCGCCGCGGAGAGAATCTGCCAGGCTTCGTCTGTGGTGAAGACATTCTCTTCGCAGAAAACGTCGCAATATTCGGCCAGCTTCTCTTCCGCCACGCGCGGCAGCATTTCTTTGATTATGAGATCGACATAAGTCTGCCGCCGCGATTTGTATTCAAAAGGAATATCATGCGCGCCGAGAAACGTGGGAACATAATTCAGCGAGGTCTGCTGATCGAGTTGCCTGATCGCGCGCAGAATCTTCAGCTCGTCTTCGAGCGT
>DASYTZ010000283.1:0-3268 GCA_036001745.1 Pyrinomonadaceae bacterium | reverse complement strand
GAGAACCAATCCACCGACCCGCGCGAACTGCCTTTATTGCGGCGCAGCGTTCGAAGTCACTGAGCAGAATGCATTTCAGTCCGTGCCGGCTCCTCAACCGGAAAAGAGTTCCGAGAATACGCTTCACATTGTCGCGTTGCCGGCCCCCGCGCAACCCGACGACCCGTTGAGTGAAATCGCTGAATCGTTGAATATCCCGCCTCGGGAATTGAGTTCGCTGATCTCAGGTTCGATCGGCGCCCCCGTGTTTGCCGCGAATTCAGAACCCCAAGCGCAAATCGTGTCTGAGAAGCTCCGCGAGCGCGGGCTTACAACCATTATTATTTCGGACGAGCAACTCGCCGTACAGGTCGCGCCGAAAGAGATCGGCGCGTTGGAAGCTCAGGGCGATTGCGTTGTCGGAAACGCCCGGCGCGGCGGTGAAAGAATCATCGCACAATGGACGGACATCGTTCTGATCGTGGTGGGACGTTTGTATTTCGCAACGAGCGAGATTGATCAGAAAGGCAGTCGCAGCAAACGCATAATCGACGAACGAGAGATGTTAACTGATGAGACCGTTCTCGATCTTTACTTGCGCGATGACGCGATCGGTTGGCGGATTCGCGCGGGCAGCTTCGACTTCTCATGCCTCGGCGCGGACAAACAATTGACGGCGTTTGCGAACTTCAATGCGCTCACCGAATTGTTAAGGGAGCGTGCGACTAACGCCGTGTATGACGATTCTTATCTGCGCTTGCGAGGGGCACTCAATAACGTTTGGCCAGCCGAACAACGCCCCGGCGCGAAGGTAAAGCGACGGACAGCTTTCGGCGGGTTCGATTTATCGGCGACGATCACCGACAACGAACTCCAGTTCACGCGCTATTCGCGTTTGCTTGCCTATCTTCGCATGTCGTAATTGCACCAGCATGAAAAAGCACAAAAGCGAACGCGCGCGCACGACAGAAATCTTTGGTGTGAATCCGGTCCTCGAAGCCCTGCGTGCGAGACGTCGTCCGATTCAGGAAATCATCATCGCAACCGGAACGAAGGATGCGCGCTTATCGCAGTTAGTTGAATTGGCTCGCGCGCAAGGGGTTTCTGTGCGTTACGAGCCCCGGCCGAATCTCGATCGAATCACCGGCAATGCCGCGCATCAGGGCATAGTCGCTCGCGTCGAAGCCGCGGGATACGCTGATGAGGACGACCTGCTCGAATCGATCGGCGCGCGCGTCGGCACGGCCCGGCAGCCTTTGGTTCTGGTGCTCGACGGAGTTGAAGACCCGCACAACCTTGGCGCTATTTTGCGAACTGCCGAATGCGCGCGCGTTGACGGGGTGTTCGTGCCGGAACGCCGCGCGGTTGGATTGACTGACACGGTGGCAAAAGCCAGCGCGGGCGCGATCGAGTATGTTCCGGTGGCCCGGGCAACAAACCTTTCACGTTTGATTGATCAGTTGAAGGAGCGTAACGTTTGGGTCGTCGGCACCGCGGCGGACGCGGAGACGAACTACACAGACTGGGATTGGACGCGCGCGTCGGCAATTGTGATGGGCGGCGAAGGCTCAGGCTTGCATCGCCTGGTGCGTGAACACTGTGATGCCGTAGTGAGAATTCCGGTGCTGGGCGAGATCGAGTCACTCAATGTCTCGGTCGCGACTGCGGTGATCTTGTACGAAGCGTTGCGACAACGCGCGGTAGACTCGAAAAGTTGAAACAGCGCCGCCTCGGCTTACGTTTCTAAATTTCAGAGTTCCCGGCTGTATAATCAACACGAATCCCAACGCGGAGAAACCGATCGATGTTCTGTCCCAAATGCGCGACGCAAAATGTTGAAGGCGCCCACTTCTGTCGGGCTTGCGGCGCAAATATCAGTCTGATTCCGCAGGCGCTCAGCGGGCAACCGCCGACGGTCTCGCCGCCAATCGATTACCGGACGATGTCGCGTCGTTGGAGACGACGTAACCAGCCGAGTCTTGAAGAGGGAGTGCGCAGCCTTCTGATGGGCATCGGATTCATTGTCGTCGCGATATCGATAGGTCTGTTTGGCGCCGAAATCGGCGGTCGCGTGTGGTGGTTTTGGTTGCTGATTCCCGCGTTCGGAATGGTCAGCAGAGGCATCTCGGAAATGGTGCGCGCGCAACAAGTGAAGGCAGCGCAGTCGGCCGGCCAGCAGCAACTTCCTTATGCTGCACCACCGCAAAACCTACCTGCCGACACGAACGAGTTAAACCCGCCGGTCGCCAGCGTGACGGAAGGGACTACTCGACATTTGGCAACTGAGGCGCCGACGCGGCGAGTCGATTTGTGGGACACTCAGAAACCATCTTAATCGGCTAGGAGTGAATTTCGAGGCAGGGGTCGAGGCGATGGAATGACAATCCATCGCCTCTCGTTGTGTTTCGATGAAATCGAAAGCCAGGATTTGCGTTCCGGTCTGCGTCAAGCGCGCTCCGGAATTAGCAGGTGCAGTGAAGCGGGCGGCTGAACTCGGCGACGTGATCGAAATCAGGTTCGATTGCCTGGAGCCGGCCGAGTTTGTTGAAGCGCTGAAGCATTATGGCGATTTGCGAGAGGCGGTCTCGTCGCCATTCATCGTTACGTTTCGGCCACAGAATCAGGGCGGCTTCCGCGCAATTGATAAAGCCGAACGGATTCAGTTCTGGACGGAACTCGCGCAGTTATGGTTGCGCAATCAGTCTTCGGATGATCTCGTCGACATTGAGGCCGAACTTCTGTTTGAAGAACCTGCGATGGGCGAGTTGATCGATCGACTGGGCGCGGATCGGGTCATCTGTTCGCACCACGACTTCGAGGGCATACCCAACGGTTTGGAGCAGCTTTACGAACGGATGGCAGCTACGTCTGCGCGCGTCATCAAGATTGCGGTGCAAGCAAATGATGCGACTGACTGCATTTCGATTTTCAAGCTGCTGAACCGCGCTCAGCGCGAAGGCCGCGAGCTGATCGCAATCGCAATGGGCCAGGCCGGCGTGATGACGCGAATTCTCGGGCCTTCGCGTGGGTCGTGGCTGACATACGGTTCGCTCGATGAAGACACCGCCACCGCGCCCGGGCAATTAACCGCGCGAGAACTCCGCGAGCTTTACCGAATCGATCGCATCGATCAGCAAACGGAGATCACGGGATTGATTGGGCGCCCTGTCAGTCATTCGATCTCGCCGCATATTCACAACGCCGCCAACGCGCAAGCGAACCTTAACGCGGTGTTTCTTCCCTTCGAAGCAAACGATATCGATGCATTCATCCGGCGGATGGTGCGACC
>DASYTZ010000282.1:0-8331 GCA_036001745.1 Pyrinomonadaceae bacterium | reverse complement strand
ACCGGCTCGAAAGTCCACTTGATGAATTCCCTGCCCTCGGACAAAGCGCGCGCGCGCTGTGCCCACTTAAGCTGCGCGCCCACGCCTTTGTTTTGGTACTCAGCCGCGACCGCCATCATGTGCGAATAGCCGAAGATTTCGTTTCCGCGCACCGCCGGCAGGTGCAACACGAAGCCAACCAACCTTTCTCCAACGAACGCGCCGAGCGTCCACCCGCCCGCCTGCGCCGAAACAATCAAGTGCCGCCGCGGCGAGATTTCCAGGTCAGGCAAACCAAAAACCTCGCGTTGCAGATGCACACACGCGCTGTACTCTTCAATGGTTCTGACTTCGCGAATCTCTACTGGTTGAGTCACGGCAGCCGCAGAGTTGCTCATCGAGATGGTTCGGAAACGCTCATCATATCACGGCTGGTTTGGGGTTAGCGCGAGGTTGACTGTCCGAGTTGAAGTGGAAGATGAATGAGAAGTTCTCCTCCCGATTCGAGATTTTGCGCGCTGATTGAGCCGCCCAGAATCTCCAGATTCTGCCGCGCGATCGAAAGCCCAAGCTCGCCCGTGCTGGAGTTGTCGTCGGCGTCGATAATTCCAATGCGCGATGGCTCGGAAATCGGATCGCCACTGTCGCGGACCGAAATCACAATGGCATCGGATGCTGAATCGGCTCGGACTGTTATCGTTTCAGCCTCGGGACTTCGGTAGATCGCATGGGCAACAACATTGTAAATCACCTGCCGCACGCGCGAGGCATCGGAAACCAGCGCCGGCAAATCTTCACTGGCATCAAAGACCAGCTTGAGCCGCTTCTTTTCGGCTCCGCGCGCGAGCGCCGGCAAAACGTCGCGCACCGCCTCAGCGATTGAAATCTTTTCGGCCGCCAACCGCGTCTGTCCCGATTCAAGTCGCGCCAAATCTGACAACTGGTTGAGGCTCGCCTGAAGTTGTTGCGCGGAACTCTGAATTCTTTCGCAGAAGCCACGCTGCGCATCGGTGAGTTTCTCCTGACTCAGCATTATTTCTGAAAAGCCAAGAATCGACGTCAGCGGCGTACGCAGCTCGTGCGCCAGGCGCGAGAGAAACAGCGAACGATATTTGCTCGTGCGATGGAGTTCTTGATTCTCTTTTTCGAGAGACTCAACACTGGACGAAGAACGCGGCCCGGCTTCAGCGACCTTCGCCGCTGCACCGCCATCCGCATTGGAGTTTGCCGGAGCCATCTTCGTTCGCACCGCAGGAAAAATTACGTTCCTGGGTTCGATACTCGCTTTTTTAGGGGAACGATTAGGAAACTAGCAAAAACGGCAGAGTTACTCAAGAGGCCCGCCGCTGTAAAGACGATGGCGGGTTAGCGTAATTACGTTCCGGTTGTTCAGCGATCCGCTGCGCTCGCGGAACCGACTCGCTGCTTCAGCCAGTTGATTCGATCTTTGCGCGAGGGCTCCTGGAGCTCGTGACCGCCTGCATACCACAAGGTTTGCTTTTCCCCGAGCGCGCTCGCAATGAAATCATCCGCCTGTTTTTTGCCAACGAATCTGTCTGTCTCGGCAAACTGAAACAGAATGTTCGCTTTTCCCGCACAGCGCAAATAGCGCGATGGCGCGATTGGCGAAACCGTGTTGCGATACTTCTCTTCTTCTTCTTTTGACAATTTGCGGCCGAGCAAAAACCAATCGGCAAAATCCGGCACGGCAGCCATGATTACGGCCTGCTTTATCGCCGGTTGTCGCGGCAGCAGCAGCGCGCCGTACATCGCTCCAAAATCGTGTCCGACCAGAGCAACCTTCTCAGGATCGGGTTTAGCCTCGTCCAAAAGGAATTTCAACTGCCCTTCCAACAGCGCCACGTATTGCAAAACATTCGGCAAGTCCTGCTCGAGCTTTCGCTCGGAGAACCATTCTGCGTCTGCCCACGGCGCTTCGACCAGAAGCGAAGTCACGTTCGTGTCGGCCAGCTCGAGCGCGTCTTCAAAGAACTCTTCACGATCATTATCGGGCGGCGCTCCAAGCAGATGAACAAACAAGACAGCGCCACCCTTGGGCGCCGCAGGCTTATAAGGCTTGATCAGAAACGCACGCGTCTGTGTTCCATCGTCTGACTTCAGATAAAGATCCTGCACGAGGGTTTTGCGATTGTTCTTGAGAAACTCGCCGCGAACCTTCGCTGAGATAGTCCGAGCCACGGATGGAACCGGCAATGTTCGACAGTCGTTTTTGCCGGCGGGTTGCGCGTTACAAACCGAACTTGCAATCAAAGGACAAACGGTCAGCCCAGTCCACAGCGTGAACAGTCTTGTTCTCATGATCGTGATTCTTCCGCGTTTGTGGTTGGGGAAACGAGCGCAAACTAGCAAAAATCAGTTACTTACTCAAGCGAGGCTACTGGCAGTTATCTGGCATTGCTAAGCGTAAAGTTCGGAAACGAATGCGTAACCGCCCAGGCAAGAATGGCGGCGGTGGCCACAACTCCGATCGCGACCCCGATAATTATCTTTGTCCGTTTCGACATGCCGGGTTTCTGGACGTCAACGACATTAGCATAGGCGATGGTGGTAGTCTGCCCCGATTTGCGGTCCGTAAAATTGAAATTATCGTCGCCGGCATTGCTCACAAAGCCCTTGATTTTCTGGCCGTTTCGCAACTTGATCTGCGCGCGTGCCTTTTCACCCACGCCGAGCCTCGTGATTTTCGTTTTGATCTTTTCAACAGTTAGAGCATCGTCCTTCTTCGTACGAGCCAGCAGGTGGCCCGGAAAGAACACGAAAAGCGCCCCGATGAGCACCAACGCCAGATGTCTTTTCATTCTCTTCTCCTTCGTTGGCTCCAAGAGTAGCCAACCGGGGCAGTAGCCCGACCGTGAGGGAGGGCTCGTTTTCGAAAAACGTTACGAACTCGTGCAACGCGCGGGCTATTGCGTCAACGCTTTCCACTGATTCAGAAACGCAACCAGATCTTTCTTCAACATATTGCGCGCCGCTTCAAACTCGCCATCGCTGCTACTGTAGATTACTTTTCCGTCACTGCCCAGAATCGCAACGGTGGGGACTCCCTTGTCCAGAGACGTTTTGTATTTCTCGACTAGATCGAGATTTTTGTCGCCTTCACCAATATCGATGTGCACCAGCAGAAAACTCTCCTTAACGATCTTTCCTGCTTCGCCTTCGTGCAGTGCCTGATCCAGCACGTGACAGTCGTAACACCAGTTGCCGCCAAAGACGAGAATTACGCGTTTCTTCTCGGTCGCCGCCGTTTTCAATGTGTCATCAATTTCCTTTTTCGCATCAGCATCTGCGGGATAGAGATCTTTCTTGATGGTTATCGGCTTGAGTACATCATCACTATTCGCAGTGCTGCTCTGAGCGAATCCAATAGAACAGAACATCAGCAGCGCGACCAGGGCGAGCATTACGCGATTCAGCATCATCATGGCAGGCGTAGTGTAACGTCGGAGGCTTCGATGTAAAAACCGCGAACGTGCTCCCAGGGAAACGTGGCCCGAGGTGCGCATTGTTTTTCCGCTTGCTTCAAGCCTCTGAAAGTTGTATCTAATCGCCGCCTCGGTCAAATCCGCATCCTTTTGAGAGGACCAAATGAAAACCCAAGAAGGCCCCACCGAGAACCTTGAATCGACAGCAACGAACCCCCCAGATCCGATTGAATCGCAAAACAGTCCGCTTTCTCAGAAGGCTCGTGATTCAATTTCCAAGAGAATACAAACAACGTGGGATCGGTATATTGACGCCATTCACCGATTCATCGCTCTCAACGTAAGTGTAATCGTAGGCGTGGCGGCAGTTGTCTCTTTCGTCCCAAAGCTCCGCGGCAGAGGAGATACGGTAATACCCCTCGAACACAAGGGTTATTTTTTTTGGGGATTGGTGCTGCTGGTTTTTTCGTTGATGCTAGAAGTTGCGCTGCGCATTTGGGCACAACAATTCATGGAGTATGAGGTTCTACAGCCCAGGGAGGAAATAGAAAAGTATTTTGGAGAGCGAATCCACTATACGATATCTTATCGACTTGAGCATTACGGCTGGCAATTCTGGGTGGTCCGTCGTGTGACCATCATTGCGCCGATTATTTTTGCCGCTGGTTTGATTCTCTCGCTGGTGTTTCTCTATAAGAACTTATGGTGAGACAAAGCACTCGCTGGTTCGGGTTCAAGTGAAATCGATCGGCACTAATCTTTCGTGGTAAGTGGGAGAGCATTTAGCGCGGTTCACAATTTCCACACAGATTGTGAGTCCGTTACCGTTCCGGCCGCGCTCTCCGTCCCTCAATAAAATCCTTGTACTGCGGCCTCAGCGATGGGTCTAATTTGAAGGCCTGATCGAAGTCGCGTTGAGCCTGCGCTTTGTTGCCTTGCAGCATTTCGATCACGGCGCGATTCGCAAATGCCTGCGCGTTAGTCGGATCCAGTTCAATGACCTTTGAATAATCGGCGACCGCGTTCTCGAAATGTTTCGCTTCCTGACGAGCGGTGGCGCGCGCGAAATATGTCCCCGCATCATCAGGCTTCAGCGTCAAAGCCGCTGAGAAATCAGCAATCGCACCTTCCAAGTCTTTCTTGCTCTGTTTTGCCAGACCGCGGTTCACATATGCATCGCTAAACTGCGGGGCGAGCTGAATCGCCTGTGAATAATCTTCAATCGCTGCGTCGAAATCATTCTTCGCCTGACGCGCGGCGCCGCGATTGTAGAACGCTTCAAAGTAACGGGGACTTTGCTCGATGGCTTTCGTGTAATCTGCGATTGCTCCATCCACATCGCCTTTTGCGCGGCGAGCATTGCCGCGAAAGTTATAAGCGAGCGGCGATCGCGGCGCGATGTCCAGTGCTTTCGAAAAATCAGCAATGGCATGATCATAGTCGCCCTTATTCATCCACGCGACTCCGCGGTTGTAGTAACCGTCTGGGTCGCTGGGCGCCATATCGATCGCCTTGGTGTAATCCGCAACTGCGCCATCCCAGTCGTTCTTCTGTGTCCGCGCGTTGCCGCGGTTGAAGTAGAACGCGGCGAGATGTTGCGGCTGGCCGGTCCGAGAAATGGCTACCGTAAAGTCTTCAATCGCGCCATCGAGATCGCCCCTGGCCTGGCGTTCGAGTCCACGGTTATTGTAGTCCTCGGCCGTCTTTGGCGTCTGCGCCGACACGTTCAGACTGAATAACAGCAACAGCGAAAGAAGTGTGGGAGCTCGCTTCATGGTTCAGTGAATTCGCGTCCGCCGCATAGTTATGTAAAATGTTTTGACATTTCGCAAGTCTGGTAACGCAAACTCTTAGTTTGCGGCGACGCAAGTTAACAACTTGCGCTACTTCGATGCCTAAGCGCACTGACATTCACAAAATTCTGATCATCGGCTCGGGCCCAATCGTCATAGGACAGGCGTGCGAGTTCGATTATTCCGGGACGCAGGCCTGCAAAGCTCTGCGGCAGGAAGGCTACGAAGTCGTCCTCGTCAACTCGAATCCGGCGACGATCATGACCGACCCGGTGATGGCCGACAGTACTTACATTGAGCCGCTCACGGTTGAATCGGTAACGGCCATCATCAAGCGAGAAAAACCGGACGCGCTGCTGCCGACAGTGGGTGGACAGACGGCCCTGAATCTCGCAATTGCTTTGGATGACGCGGGCGTGCTGGAAGAAAACGGCGTCGAAATGATCGGCGCAAAGCGCGAAGCGATCAAGATCGCGGAAGACCGGATGCTCTTCAAGCAAGCGATGGACGAAGCGGGGTTGAGTATGCCGCGCGGCGGCTTCGCAAAATCGTGGAACGAAGCCGAAGCCATCGTTAAGACCACGAATTATCCGGCGATCATTCGACCCTCGTTCACACTTGGCGGCACGGGCGGCGGCACTGCCTTCAATCCGGAAGAGTTTGAAGAAATCGTGCGCGCCGGCCTGGCCGCATCGCCGATACACGAAGTGCTGATCGAAGAATCGATTCTCGGCTGGAAAGAATTCGAGTTGGAAGTGATGCGCGACCTGGCGGACAACGTCGTGATCATTTGCTCGATCGAGAACTTCGATCCGATGGGCGTCCATACGGGCGACTCGATCACAGTCGCCCCCGCGCAGACGTTGACCGATCGCGAATATCAAACGATGCGCGACATGGCCATCAAGATCATTCGCAAGGTCGGCGTTGAAACCGGCGGATCCAATATTCAGTTCGCGGTGAACCCGGAGAACGGCGAGTTTCGTGTGATCGAAATGAATCCGCGCGTCTCGCGCTCATCCGCGCTCGCTTCGAAAGCCACGGGATTTCCAATTGCGAAGATTGCCGCGAAACTCGCCGTTGGTTACACGCTCGATGAGATTCCGAACGACATCACCAAGAAGACGCCAGCTTCGTTTGAACCGACGATTGACTACGTCGTCACGAAAATTCCCAAGTGGAACTTTGAAAAGTTTCAGGAAGCCGAAGACGTCCTCGGCACACAGATGAAATCCGTCGGCGAAGTGATGGCCATCGGGCGCACGTTCAAGGAATCGTTATTCAAAGGGCTGCGATCGTTAGAAGCGGTGAAGCCTCTTCGCCTTGAAGATGTCCCGAACGACGAATTGCAAAGAAAACTCGCCCGACCGAATTCGCAGCGCTTCTCGTACATCACGTACGCGCTGGAACACGGCTGGTCGATCGATGAGATTTATCGTCTGTCGAAAATCGATTCGTGGTTTTTGGATCAACTCCAGCAGGTGATGGAGATTCAGCGCGAAGTCGAGGCCGACCCGACGCTCGAGCACATCCCAATCGATCTTCTCCGGTCGTTCAAAGAAGCCGCGCTCTCTGATCGCCGTCTTGCCTACTTGACCAAACGAACCGAAGACGAAGTGCGGGCATATCGAAAATCGCTCGGTCTGATTCCAGTTTACAAACGCGTCGATACCTGCGGCGCCGAGTTCGAATCGTACACGCCTTATCTCTATTCGACTTACGAAGAAGAAGACGAGGCTCAGCCGACTGACAGACCGAAGATCATGATTCTCGGCTCGGGGCCGAACCGCATCGGCCAG
Source organism: Pyrinomonadaceae bacterium (assembly GCA_036001745.1). Classification (GTDB taxonomy): domain Bacteria; phylum Acidobacteriota; class Blastocatellia; order Pyrinomonadales; family Pyrinomonadaceae; genus UBA11740. Next base: position 1,317 of record DASYTZ010000282.1, on the reverse strand, counting down.
GGGATCGAGTTCGATTACTGCTGCGTGCACGCGTCGTACGCGCTGCACGAGGCGGGCTACGAAACGATCATGGTTAACTGCAATCCCGAAACGGTTTCGACGGATTACGACACGTCGGATCGTTTGTACTTCGAGCCGCTCACGTTCGAAGACGTGATGAATATCGTCGATGTCGAGAAGCCCACCGGCGTCATCGTCCAGTTTGGCGGCCAGACGCCTCTGAATCTCGCGATGCGTTTGCATGAAGCGGGCGTGCCGATTATCGGCACGTCGCCTGATTCAATCGACTTGGCTGAAGATCGCAAACGGTTTGGCGCTTTGCTGCGCGAGCTTGGCATTCCGCAACCGGAGAACGGCACGGCCACTTCGATCGAAGAAGCGCGCGAAATCGCGGAGCGCATCGGATATCCAGTGCTGGTGCGACCCAGCTATGTACTGGGCGGCCGCGCCATGGCGATAGTTTACGACGAAGAAACTCTTGAACATTACATGCGCACGGCCGTTGATTTCTCGCATGATCGTCCTGTCTTGATCGATAAGTTCCTCGAGCAGGCCGCGGAGTTCGACGTCGATGCACTCGCCGATGAGACCGCTTGTGTCATCGCCGGTATTCAAGAGCACATAGAAGAGGCCGGCATTCACTCAGGCGATTCGTCGTGCGCGCTGCCGGCCGTGCGCATCGCCGAAGAACATGTCGAGACGATGCGCCATTACACCCGAAAGCTCGCGACTGCTTTGTCAGTGAAGGGCCTGATGAACATTCAGTTCGCGATCAAACACGATCGCGTGTACGTGCTGGAAGTAAATCCGCGTGCATCGCGCACGGTGCCTTTTGTTTCGAAGGCCACGGGTGTGCCGCTCGCGCGCATTGGCGCGCTGGTCATGGCTGGACGCAAGCTGAAGGAATTCGACTTGCCTGAGGATTTGACGGTTGATCGTTTCTACGTGAAATCACCCGTGTTTCCGTTCGCGAAGTTTCCGGGTGTCGATCCCATTCTCGGGCCCGAGATGCATTCGACCGGCGAAGTCATGGGCATCGGCGAGACTTTCGGCGAAGCGTATGGCAAAGCAATGACCGCGGCCGGCTTGCGCTTGCCAGAGCGCGGCACTGCTTTCATCAGCGTGAACGAACTGGACAAAGGACAGGCCGTGGTTCTCGCTCGCCGGCTCACGCGCCTGGGATTCGAACTGATCGCGACGCGCGGAACCGCCGAACGTTTGCGCGAAGTCGGCCTGGATGCCGCAAACGTTTTCAAAGTTAACGAAGGGCGGCCAAATATCGTTGACCACATCAAGAAAGGCGAAATCGCGCTCATC
>DASYTZ010000281.1:0-8353 GCA_036001745.1 Pyrinomonadaceae bacterium | reverse complement strand
CGCGCTGCATCAACATTCGATCTGCCTACGAATCGATCGACGCGCGCATCTTCGTCTTTATTGCCGGGGCGATTCCTTTGGGCCTGGCCATGCAGAAAAGCGGGACGGCCGGATTGCTTGCCAGGTGGCTTGAACATGCAGTTGGGGGCTGGCCGGAACGTATGACTTTGCTGGCGCTGTTTGCAGTGGTTGCGGTCGTTACGCAGTTCATGTCTGACGCAGCGACGACCGCTTTATTCGCGCCGGTCGCGGTGGCCTTGGCGCAGGCGCTGGGCCGTCCGCCGGAGCCTTACGTCGTAACCGTAGCCATGGCTTCAGTTGTCGCCTTTCTAACGCCGATAGGGCATCACGGGAACCTACTGGTTTATGGACCGGGACGTTACCGATTCAGCGATTTTGTGAAGGTCGGAGCGCCTTTGACAGTGATATCGGCGGTGATCGTGGTCTTGCTGGCCCCGCTCATCTGGCCAGGCTAGATGTCTGTATTCAACAAGTTCAGTCAATCTGATGCTTGACCAAATAGGCCCTGAGGTTTAGACTTTAGGCACTTACCAAGATGAATGGAAGGCTGTACTCGTCGGTTCCTAAACACTTGGGGCTAAACGAGCGCAGAGTCAAACACCGAGACTCTCTACAGCCCAGGTGACTTAAGCACCGTTTCCGAAAAATGCTGCCGGAGCTTTCCGGCGCGCGCTCCGTCGCCCCGTGGGAAACGCCCTCGGGGCGATGTCGTGTTTACGGCACAAAATCGCGATCCCCCGGGTCATTTTTGAACAACCCTCCGCAACTCAATTTCGGTGTTTAGGCCATATTACTGACGCGGCGAGCGATGACAGTAAGACGATCGCCACAACGCCCAGCGCAAAGCCCGTGGGGATGTCATGGAATCCCGCCACGCGCCCTGCTAATGACTGAAATCCTGCTGCAGACAATGCCGCGCCTATTATTTTCGTGACTACCGGCAAGAGCATCTTCACGCCGATAAAACTCAAGACAATTCCGAGGCCGTACTTGAGGTAATGAAATTTTTCAATGATGCCGGCGAGCAGAAAATAGAACGTGCGTAGTCCCAGAATCGCGAACACGTTGGACGTATAAATGATGAAACGATCAGTGGTGACGCCGAAGATCGCCGGGATTGAATCAAGCGCAAACACCAAATCAGTAAATTCCACGACAATCAAGACAAGCAGCAGAAGTGTTCCTACGCGTTTCCCGTCGACGACGGTGAAGAATTTCCGCCGCTCGTAATGCCGCACAATCGGCACGTATCGAGTCACCGCCTTCACAATTATGCGATTTTCGGGATCGATGTCCGTTTCCTGCTGCCCAAACATCTTGATGCCGGTGTAAACCAGGAACGCGCCAAAGATGTAGATAACCCAGTGAAAGCGTTCGATCAGTTCCGTGCCCGTCACGATCATGACGACGCGCATCACCAGCGCGCCCAGCACCCCCCAAAACAAAACGCGATGCTGATACTTGCGCGGGACTTTGAAGTAGGAAAAGATCAGGACGAAAACAAACAGGTTGTCGACGGACAGCGAGAGTTCGATTAAATAGCCGGTGAGAAACTCGAGCGCCTTCTGTTGCCGGGCGACGCCGAACATTTCCCACCCCAGCGGCCCGAACAAAAGCCCGGCGAAGATGAGCGCCAATGCTACCCAAACAGCGCTCCAAATCGCTGCGTCCTTGTAGCCAATTTCGTGAGGCCGGCGATTAAAAACTCCGAGGTCGATCGCCAGCATGATGAGAATGAAAATACAGAAACCAATCCATGCCAGCGTGGAAACGGCGATCTGCATCGATGCCGCTAAAATATCACTCGCGGAAGCAGGCGCGCAAAAGCAATCGACTCAAGCTGCGTTTCGGTTCCGCAGCATGCTGCGCAAACGCCGCCAGTTGCGGGCCCTTCAACTCTCCTTTAGAATTCGTCATTTCGCTGGTAGTGAAAGGTTTCATCTATGCTCAAACAACTTAGCAAGCTCGAACGGACACGCAATGTTCTCATCCTCGGTTTTGTCGGACTTATGGCCGTCAGCTTGGTGCTGTTTTTCAGGCCGAACAGCGGATCGACCCGAGTTGAGCCCACGAAAAGCAGTGAGGTGCTCGCGGTGGTCGGCGGCGACGAAATTACCGTCGGCGAATTCGCGACGCACAAGCAGAGCCTGCAAGCGCGTTACAGCAGCTTTGGGCCGCAGTTTAGCCTCGCGCGAATGGGTTACACGGATACGAGGATTCTCGACGATTTGATTATGGCGCGGGTGATCGCGCAGGAAGCGGAACGATTGGGTCTCGGTGCCTCCGAGTCAGAGATCAAGGATCGCGTCTCGAATATGTTTCGCGATCCGTCGGGAAAGTTCCTGCTCGTGGACGCGTCGGGCAAGTTCGACATGAGCAAGTATCAGGAACGTGTCGGCGACCCAACGGTCTTTGAGCGCGGCGTCGCCCAGGACATTGCGAGGGAAAAATTGGAAGCGCTAATCACCGCCGGCATCAACGTCTCGGAAGACGAAGTTCGCGAAGAGTACCAGAAAAAAAACACGTCGCTGGATCTGACGTATGTGTCAGTTTCAACCAGTAAGCTGGCCGAGAAAATCACACCTACTGACGAAGAGATGAAGGCGTATTACGAAAAACACAAGACCGATTACCGCATCGATGTTCCGCAAAAGAAGATTCGTTACATCTTTATCGATCAGGACAAGTCAGGACAGAAGGTGCAAATCTCTGATCAGGAATTGCACCAGGAATTCGATAGTCTGCAACCGCAATACAAAGAGGCTGGGGTAAAGATTCAGCAGATCGTTTTGAAGGTGGCACGCGAAGACTTGGATGCGACCCAGAAAAAGAAGGCTGACGAACTGGTCACGAAAGCTCGCGGACAATTGGGCACGGCAACCGAAGACGCCTTTGCAGAGCTCGCGAAAGGCAACTCAGAAGATGCGGCCACCGCAAAGAATGGCGGACACGTTGCGGGTCTGGTGAAGAAAAATACCAGCAAGCCGGACGACCCCTATCAGCAAACGCTCGACATGCATCCGGGCGAGGTTACGGATCCAATCAAGTACAAGAATGCTTATTACATTCTGCGGCGCGGAGAGGGAGTGCCCAAGACTTTCGAAATGGCCAAGCCGGAGCTATTAGTCTCGCTGCGCAACCGGCGCGGATACACCATCGCGCAAAAGATTGCCCAGAAGGCTGAGGAACGGCTGAAGCAGATAAAAGATCCGCAAAAGGTCGCGCAGGAGCTGGCCGCCGAAGCCAACATGAACCCGGCCGAAATGGTGCGCGAGACGTCCTTCGTCAAACCAGGCGACGACGTGAAAGACATCGGCAGCTCGCAACAATTCGAGGACGCGATCGCACCACTGAATAATCCGAATGACGTCGGCGAACGCACCGGGATCAAGAACGGCTTCGCGGTGCCGATGCTGGTTGAGAAGCGCGACCCGCGAATTCCCGAATTCGACGAAGTGAAAGATAAAGTCGCGTCTGGGGTTAAGGAAGAGAAAGCGAAGTCGCAGCTCGAGCAGACCGCGAAAGACATCATCTCCAGCGCGAAAACGCCGGCAGATCTGAAAGCGGCGGCGCAAAAGTTCGGGCTCGAAGCGAAGGCCGAAGCCAACTACAAAATTGGCACGCCGCTGGCTGACCTCGGATCGAGCACTATTTTGGACGACCCGTTGTACAAATCCGGCAAGGCGGGAGAAGTCCTCTCAGCACCAATCTTTTTGAACGAAAACTATCTCGTCATCGGCGTAACCAAACGCACTGATGCCGACATGGCCGAGTTTACCAAGCAGCGCGATTCATTAATGGAGACCGCGTTGAAGGACCGCCGGGATCAGGTTTTCGAGGATTATCTCGCGACCGTAAAAACCGCGATGACCCGCGACGGAAAGATCACGATTTACAAAGAGATGCTTGACGATCTGCGGGAAGAAGAGCCGGATATTGAAGTGCCCGGTCGTCCGCAGGCGCCTACGCGGTAGGAGCAAAATCGCGAATATCGTGAAACGGTGTTTCTTGGTTTGAGAAGTCCGGACGATAGTAGAACGCTGCTCCGTCGTACTCCTGCATCCACCCGTTCTCCATTCCGAACTCATCGAGGGCGGACACGGCGCGCAGCCATTCCGTCTCACTGATACGCCGCGACAGCAGCGTGTAACGTTGGTTCGTCCCGGCGACGTTCGTAGGGTAGTACTGGGCCATCAGCGAAATGGCGACGCGCGGACTTAGTTCATCGCGAAGCCAAAGGAGCGACTCGCGCAGGCCGCCCATGTCGTTCGGCAGAACGAGCAAGCGGATCACGAGTCCTCGCTTCAGCAAACCATCTTCGCCATACACGAGCTCGTCACCCGTCTGCCTGAACATTTCCTTAATCGCGGCCCGCGAAACCGAGGCGTAGCTGCGTACCTTTGAATACAAAAAGCCGGCTTCATCTTCCGCATACTTCAAGTCCGGCAGATATACATCGACGATTCCGTCAAGCAGCCGCAACACTTCGACTGAATCGTACGCGTTCGTGTTGTAAACAATCGGCAGGCGCAGGCCCCGCTCCGCCGCGATCAAGACTGCGCGGGCCATTTGCGGCGCAAAGTGCGTCGGCGAAACAAAATTGATGTTGTGACAGCCGCGCGCCTGCAGCTCCAGCATCATCTCCGCCAGCCGCTCGTGCGTCACTTCATTCTTGATTTGCTCTTTGTGCGCTTGCGAAATCTGGTAGTTCTGGCAATAGACACAGCGCAGGTTGCAATTGCCAAAAAAGATGTTGCCCGCGCCGCGCGTGCCGACGAGGGGCGGCTCTTCGCCGAAGTGAGACGTGTAAGACGAAACGATCGGAAGACGTCTGGAATAGCAACGCGCCACTTCGTCGTTCAAACGATTGTTGCCACAGTCAAGCGGGCAGACGGTGCACCGTTCAAGCAAAGCTTCCAGCGCTTCAACGCGCCGCGACAGTTCGCCGGATTCCAGCAAGCGAAGATAGCCAGGACTTGTTTGTATTAACTCATTACTCATCACTTTTCTTCCGAAAATGCACGTGATGCGTTTTGTGCTGCTCGACTAACTCCTTTGGCACCACGCGTTTCGTCGTGCGCCAGATGAAGTCCATCTCCGCGTGCGTCGTGCTCAGCGCGAGGCGCGCTTCGAAAATCAGCAGCATGCTGCCGTAAAACAAAAAGAACGCACCGATCAAGCCAAGCGCAACCGGAATCCAGGCGAACCGCGCGCCAGAGAAAGACACCACCCCGATCGCCACGCTGGTCGCGACAAAGACGCCCACTGCCATGTAGAAGGTTGTGAGCGCGCGCTGAAGCAAGCGCGAGCGGCTAGTTAACTTGTCCAACTGATCGTAAAGCATCGCGCGCCGCTCTTCATCAAATTCGTCCGAGGTTTTCCCGCTCGACAAATCCTGTAGCCGATCCGACAACGAGCGCACTCGATCGACCACGCGGCCAAGCCGCGTTGAAGTTGACAAGATCATCGTGCCGCTCGCGGAAATCAAAACGGCGGGCGTGATCATTGCGGTCAGTACGGCCAACGAAGCAGACAACCCATCCATGTTCGAAAGCATAGAGGACTGGATTTGCTGGTGCAACGATGCCGTGTCGGTTGGGAATGCCTGAGCGCGCTTGTGATATTCTGCGCGGCGTAAATGAGCAAGGCTGAAAATGATGCGCTGATCGCCTGGCTGCCTGATCTGATTTACACCAGCGGCCGATTCGAAGGCGATCGCGCGCTCGTGTGCGATGCGGCCGGTGCAATCGTCAAGATTCCGCCAGTCACGGAATTGCGGGAAGAAAAGCGGATTCTCTTGACGAATCGCGCGCTGCTGCCGGGAATGGTGAACGCGCACTCGCATGCGTTTCAACGCGTGCTGCGGGGGCGAACCGAATTCCGCGCAAATGAACGCGACAGCTTTTGGACGTGGCGCGAGCTGATGTACTCAGCAGCAACGCGGCTGACGCCGGAAGATATTTATGACGCGTCACGGATGGCGTTTCTCGAAATGGCCCTCAGCGGTATCACTGCTGTCGGAGAGTTTCATTATTTGCATCACGCGCCTGACGGAAAGCCCTACGATGATCCAAACCTATTAGCGAAAGAAGTCATTCGCGCGGCGGGTGATGTTGGATTGCGCATTGCTCTGCTGCGAGTCGCGTATGCGCGATCAGGTTTTAACGTTGAGCCGGAGCCAAAGCAGACACGCTTCATTGAAGCTAACCCTCGGAGTTTTCTCAAGAATCTCGAATCCTTGATCGCCGATGTCAATCGGGGCGGTGCTCGGGCTACTGCCCCGTCGGCTACGGCCTGGGTTGGCGTCGCACCGCACAGCGTGCGCGCGGTACCGCTCGATTACTTGCGCGCGGTCATTGGCTACGCGAACGATCACGAGTTGAAGGTTCACATGCATGTGGCGGAACAGCCAGCCGAAGTATCTGCGTGTGTTGAGGAATACGGGCGTACCCCGATCGCTCTGCTCGAAAGCGAAGGTTTGTTGAGCGATCGATTCACGGCTGTGCACGCAATACACGTCACGCCGAAAGCGATTCCGTCGTTCGCGAAGTCGGGCGCGATGGTGTGCGCCTGCCCAACCACCGAGAGGAATCTCGGCGATGGTGTTGTGCCGGCCGATGAATATTTGAAACATGGCGTATCGATTTGTTTGGGCACAGACAGCCACGCGCAGATTGATTTGCTTGAGGATGCACGCGAGCTTGAATATCACCTGCGGCTTCAGAAGCTGGAACGGGCGATATTGGGAGCGCGGACGCCCTCGTCCGCCCGGGCTTCTGACACGGCCGCTTTCCTATTTGATTGCGCCACCGTCAACGGCGCGCGCAGCATTGGTGCGCCGAACGGGTCCCTCGAAATTGGAAAGCCGGCCGATTTTTTCACAGTTGATCTTAACGATCCGACGATCGCCGGCGCTTCACCGGACGACCTGCTCGCTTCGATCGTTTTTTCAATATCGCGCGCGGCGGTACGCGAAGTAGTGGTGGGCGGCAAACCAATCGTCTCTGAAGGTCAGCATCTGATTCAGGAGGAAGCCATCGAGCGATTCAACGATTTGCAGAGGCGCCTGTGGGTGTAATTTGGAGTGCGGCGGTTTGACGCCCTTTGTTATCTTCGTCCTCGATTCGGCACAGGCAATTAAAAGCGCCGTCAGGCCGGCGCACTCCAAATGACCGTCGAACAAACACTCGCTGATCTTGTTGCGATCGACTCTGTTTCGTCGCGGTCGAATGCTGAAATTGTTGCCTATCTCGAAGAGCGGTGCGCGGCCGCGGGTTTCTTTGTCGAACGATTCGCTCATGTCGATGAGAACCGAGTTGCCAAGATCAACCTAGTGGCACAGACTTCAGTCTGTGACTCGTCCTCAGCACAGACACAGACTGAAGTCTATGCTACTGAACTCGCGCTTGTTGGCCACACGGACACCGTTCCCTACGATCCAAATTGGAGCGAAGCGCTCGCGCTCACCGAACGCGACGGCAAGCTCTACGGCCGCGGCGCGTGCGACACCAAGGCGTTCATTGCCGCGGCGCTCACGGCAGTTGAAACTATCGATTTGGCAAAACTAAAGAAGCCGCTGGCTCTGGTCTTCACTGCCGATGAAGAGATTGGTTGTCTCGGTGCGAAGCGTTTGGCGGCGTCAAAGCCCTTCGAAGCGAAGTATGCAATCGTGGGCGAGCCAACTTCGTTGCAGCCGATGCGCGCCGGCAAGGGATATTGTCTGGCACAGGTCACAATCCGCGGGCGCGAAGCTCATAGCGCTTATCCGCAGCTGGGGGCTTCGGCGATCTTTCGGGCCGCTCGTTTGGTTCAACGGATCGAAAGCATCGCCGAAGATTTGAAGAAGGATCAGCACAAAGATTTCGATCCGCCTTATACGACTCTCAACGTCGGATTGATCAGCGGCGGTAGCGCCAAGAACATCGTTGCCGGTGAATGCCGTTTCACCGTCGAATGGCGGACGATTCCCGGTCAAAGTTCAGATCATGTTCTAAATCTCGTTCGCGAGGCCGCGGCAGACTTGCAGAGAGAAGATAGTGACGTTGTCTGCGAAATTGACGCTGATCGCGCCGACGAGAGCTTTGAAACTCGCGTAGCTTCAGAGCTGGTTCAGTTTCTCGAACACGCATCTGGCAAAGCTTCCGGAACGGTTGCGTTTGGAACGGAAGCGCCAAGCATGATCCACTTAGGCGCTGAAGCGGTCGTATTCGGCCCCGGCGACATTCGCGTGGCACATCGCACGGGAGAATTCGTGCCGGTAGCGGAACTCCGTGATTCCGTTCGCATTTTGCAAACCGCAATAGAGAAGTTTTGTCTCAGCCCTTTCTGACGG
>DASYTZ010000280.1:0-24884 GCA_036001745.1 Pyrinomonadaceae bacterium | reverse complement strand
CAGTGAGTTAACGAATGTTCAATTTCTATTCAGCATTCGGCCTGCTTCTCCAGGATTCCTCCGGCAGCCGCGTTTCGTCCGCGTTGGAGAGTATTAAGCACCCAGACCTTTCAAAGTTCCTGGTCATTGGCGCGATCCTTTTCATAATCGGCGTCGCCGGTGTCCTGACGCGGCGGAACATCATCGTAATTTTCATGTCGATTGAGCTAATCCTGAACGCGGCGAACCTGAACTTCATCGCGTTCTCGCGTTATTTGCAGGACACGGGCGGCGCTGGCGTCAATCCGCTCGCGGGCCAGGTGTTCACGGTTTTCATCATCGTCGTGGCGGCGGCTGAAGCGGCGATTGGGCTCGGCATCGTGATCGCGCTGTATCGCAATCGCGAAACGATCTGGGTGGATGAGATTGATCTCATGAAATGGTAGAAAGCGATCTTTGGTCTTAGGTCTTTGGCCTTTGATCAAAACGAAGACCAAAGACCAAACAGCAATGTATCGCTTCATCTGGCTAGTTCCCCTGCTACCGCTCCTCGGCGCCGCGATCAACGGCATCTTCGGCCGTTGGTTTCGCTTTCCGGAGAAGCTGGTCGGCGGGATAGCCGTCGGCACAGTCGGACTTTCCTTTCTTATCAGCGCCGCGGCGATCTATTCGTACGGCTTCGGTAGCAACCAGCTCTGGCCTAACCCTTACGTCACTACTCAGGCAGTTTTCACATGGATTCCCGGCGGCGCGGTGAATCAGACTCTCGGATACACGCAGCAGCCAGTTACGACCAATCCGAGTGAGAGCCAACGGCCGATCGATTCATCCAGCCCACGGGGTTCGTTGCTGAATATCGACTGGAGCTATCAACTCGATCCGCTTTCCGCAGTCTTCATGCTGATTGTGACCGGGGTTGGCCTCTGCATCTTCGTTTTCGCCACCGGCTACATGCACGACGATCCGGGCTTCTATCGTTTCTTCGCGTACATGGGCCTGTTCATGTTTTCGATGCTTGTGCTGGTGATGGGCTCGAATTTCGTGATGATGTTCGTCGGGTGGGAAGGCGTCGGTCTCTGTTCTTATCTGCTGATTGGCTACTACTTCAATCGTGATGAAGCGGCGAATGCTTCGCGCAAAGCATTCATCACGAATCGTATCGGCGACTTTGGATTTATTCTGGCGATATTCGGAATCATCGCGACGTTTGGCACCGCGCAATACACGCAGGTGCTGTCCCAGGCGGCAAACTATCCGGTTGAGACACTCGGCCGGTGGGGATTGCTGTCCTGGATTGCTTTGGGCCTGATGATTGGCGCGTGCGGAAAGTCAGCGCAATTTCCGCTGCACGTGTGGCTGCCTGATGCAATGGCCGGGCCGACGCCGGTGTCAGCACTGATTCACGCGGCGACGATGGTCACTGCGGGTCTGTACATGGTCACGCGCACAAATGTCATCTTCCAGCATTCGCAGACCATGATGCTCATCGTCGCGGTCGTCGGCGCATTCACTTCGATCTTCGCGGCGACGATTGGCATCACGCAGAACGACATCAAGAAAGTCCTCGCTTACTCGACGGTCTCGCAACTCGGCTTCATGTTTCTCGCCTGCGGTGTCGGCGCGTTCGTCATCGGAATCTTTCACGTGATGACGCATGCTTTCTTCAAGGCGTTGATGTTCCTGGGCGCAGGCTCGGTGATTCACGGCATGCATCACGAGCAGGACATGCGCAAGATGGGCGCGCTCAAGAAATACATGCCGTACACCTACTGGACTTTCCTCGCCGGCTGGCTGGCCATCTGCGGCATCATTCCGTTCAGCGGCTTCTGGTCGAAGGACGAAATTCTTTGGCGTACCGCCTCGACGACCGTCGTCCCGATCAGTTGGCTGCTTTGGATCGTCGGCACCATTGCGGCGACGTGCACTGCGTTCTACATGACGCGCCTCGTCGCGATGACGTTCTGGGGAAAAGAGAAATTCCGCGACGCCCACGAGCACACACCCGGACACGAAGTTCACGAAGATCATGCTACGCCCGGGCATCACGCGCACATTCCGCATGAGTCGCCCAGGTCGATGTGGATGCCGCTGGTGGTGCTGGCGATTCTCGCTACGGTTGGCGGATTTGCCGGGGTGAGCACCGCGTTCACAGGCGGCAAGCACGTCGGTGGCAAGCTAAACATTGTGAATTGGATGGAGCCGATTATTTGGAATCCATCGACGGGCCAGTTCGGCAGAGCCGAAGAAGGTAAAACCGGAGTAATAGCCTTCGGCGAAATGTCGCCGGCAGATGCTTCTCGGGTCGAAGAGAATTCGAATCACACCGGATTCAATCTGGCTCACGCGGTCGAAGCCAAGCTCGGCGGCGAAACTGCGACTGAATGGGTTTTCATTGTGATTTCGCTCGTTGTCGCTGGAATAGGCATCGGACTTGGGCTGCTCTTCTACGTAAAGAGTCCGAATCTCCCGGATCTCTGGGCGACGCGGTTGCGGCCACTCTACGAAGCCAGCTACAACAAATACTGGATCGATGAGATCTACGGTTGGGCCATCACGCGCCGCACGATGGATTTGGCGCGAGCGGTCTTCGCCTTCGATTCCAAGGTTGTTGACGGCGCGGTGAATGGATCAGCCTGGACCACGCGGCTTTCGAGTTTGATTACCGGCGGTACGGATATCTATTTCGTGGACGGCATTGTTAATGCTATCGCCAATTTCGTAGTGCGACTAATGTCGCCGATTGTGCGCGCGGCGCAAACGGGATTTACTCAAAACTACGCGCTGGTGATGGTGATTGGGCTGCTGGCCGCGGTCGCATTTTATTTGATTAAAGTTTTTTAGTTCTTCTCTGTGTCTCTGTGTGACCTCAGTGCCTTTGTGGTGAATGAATTCATAGTTACTGCAACCACAGAGACACAGAGAATGCACAGAGACAGAGGAGCACAGAGGTTGACGTGATTACACAAAACATTCTCTCGATCATTGTCTGGCTGCCGGCGCTCGGCGGGCTTTTGATTCTCGGTCTGTTCCGCAAAGAACAGAACGACGCGATCAAAAAGTTCGCCACCGCGTGGCTGGTTTTGGACTTCATCGCGTCGTTTTGGCTGTTCAAGTACGACCGCGTCCTCAGCGGCTTTCAGTTTCTCGAAGACCATCAGTGGATCCCGATTATCGGCGCGCGTTATCAAATGGGCGTTGACGGTGTGTCGGTATTGTTGATTGTGCTGACGACTTTTCTTGGCCTGCTCGCGGCGCTTTCATCATGGAAGTACATCGCCAAGCGCGAGAAGGAATACTACATTCTTCTGCTGCTGTTGCAGACGTTCATCCTCGGCGTGTTCACGTCGATGGACATGTTTCTCTTTTACTTGTTCTTCGAAGTTGGACTGGTCCCGATGTATTTCCTGATCGGAATTTGGGGCGGCGAGAATCGTTTGTACGCAGCGATCAAGTTTTTCCTTTACACGCTGGTTGGCTCTGTCGTCATGCTACTGGGAATCCTGAAGATGTTTTTCCTGACGCAGGATGTGACGCTGGCAGCCAAAATCACCAACGCAACCCTGGTGAACATTGGCGCCGGTGATCCGAAAGCGATGGAGATGCTGAACAACGCCGTCACGCTCGCTAAGTCCGGAGCTGGCACGTTCAATATCATGTACATGCAGGCGATGGGCTCAGTCATGGACATGGGGACGGTGCAGGTGCTGCTCTTCTTTGCGTTCGCGCTCGGCTTCGCGATCAAGGTTCCGATGTGGCCATTCCACACCTGGCTGCCGGACGCACACGTTGAAGCGCCGACGGCCGGTTCAGTCGTTCTTGCCGGCATTCTGCTGAAGCTGGGCACATATGGCTTCTATCGTTTCAATCTGCCGATGTTTCCGAAAGCTTCGATGGATGAAGCGTTCTTCGGCCGGTTCGGCGTGCGCAGTGTGATGGTGTTTCTGGCGATCGTCTCGATCATCTACGGCGCGTTGGCGGCGATGTACTTTGTCGTGAAGAAAGATGGCGACGTGAAGAAGCTGGTCGCGTACTCGTCCGTGTCGTCGATGGGCATCGTAATGCTGGGACTGTTCGCTTTGAATCCGAACGGCATTAACGGCGCAGTCATGCAGATGGTAAGTCACGGAATTTATTCCGGGGCGCTATTCCTTCTGGTCGGAATAATTTACGAGCGACGGCACACGCGTAACGTTGCTGAATTCGGCGGACTTTCACACGTGATGCCTGGCTACGCCGCGGTGTTTTTGGCGATGGCCATGACGGCGATTGGTTTGCCGTTACTCGCAGTATTTATTTCGGAATTCCTGGCGATGCGGGGGGCGTTCGAAGCAAATCCCGTCTGGGCCGGTTGGGCTGGACTCGGAATTATTCTGAACGCCGGTTACATGCTCTGGCTGTACCAGCGAATGTTCTTTGGCGAAGTCACGAATGAAAAGAACAAGCTGCTCCCGGATCTGAGCATTCGCGAGTGGGCTTATATGCTGCCGCTGGTCGTCATGTCGCTTTGGATTGGCATGTATCCCGCGCCGTTTCTGCGTTACATCGAGAAGCCCGTGAATGCCGTGGTGAAGCAAATTCGACCGAACTATCCGATACCGGCGCAGTCCGCCACCGGCACGACCGTAACAGGTGCGCCGGTAATAACGACAACCAGCGTGCCGGTGCAGATTCAGACGCAGAAGTAATCGTATTAGTCCGCATAGCGGACGACCGATAATAGCCCACCGATTCATCGGTGGGTTCTCGAGGTGAATGAATTTCAAGTCCGTGAAACGGACGACAGACGTTTTGGAGCACGCGCGCTGAAAATACAGAATTCTGTCGCCCGCTTCGCGGGCTCTGGAACTCTTTAGAAACGCTTATCCCAGCCCCGACGTGTCGGGACTGGGCTACTTTCAGGCGTCCGCTTCGCGGACGAAGCACGACGAATGGCCCTTCTTTTCCAAACCGTAAGCCTTTTCAACGTCCACGATCTGCAACTGATCGCGCCGGAGTTGATCCTGACGGTCGTTGCCTGCGTCGCGCTGGTAATGGAAGTGATCCTTCCTTACAAGCTCAGCAAGTGGATCGCGTACTTCTCGCTCGTCGGAATTGCGTTGGCGCTGATTTCACTCGTCGCCCTCTTTTACAGCATCGGTGGCACGTTTCGCTTTGGGAATATTCAGACACTGACACCGCTTGACGGTTTCTATGGAATGGTGCGGATTGATGGATTCGCGCTGCTCTTCAAAGCGATTTTCCTGCTAGCTGCGGCGCTAGCCATCGCGATCTCAATTCGATTCCTCGATCTGGAACGCGAGCAGCATGGCGAGTATTACGCGCTGGTCTTGTTTGCCACTGTCGGAATGATGTTTCTTGGCAGTGGCTACGATCTGATCACGCTTTATATCGCACTCGAGCTGATGGCGCTGACCTTTTATGTGCTGGTGGCATTCACGAAACGTCAGCGGCGTTCTAACGAAGCCGGCATGAAGTACTTTCTGCTCGGCGCTTTTTCGTCGGGGATTCTCTTGTACGGCATGTCCTTGCTGTACGGGCTCGCAGGTTCAACAAACCTCGGCGACGTCGGAAAGAGCCTCGCGAACAGCCCCACCGAGGTTCGGCCGATCCTCTTGCTCGGTATGATCGCGCTTGCGGCCGGCCTGTTCTTCAAAGTCGCCGCCGTGCCGTTTCACATGTGGGCACCGGACGCATACGAAGGCGCACCGACTTCAGTAACGGCGTTTCTCTCCACCGGATCGAAGGCCGCCAGCTTCGCTTTGTACGCGCGCATATTTTTCGTTGCGCTTCAGCCGATGCAGATCGATTGGGCGCCGCTGCTTGGAATCGTTGCCGCGCTTACTATTGTGGTGGGCAACTGGGCGGCGATCACGCAAGAGAATTCCAAGCGGCTGCTGGCGTACTCGTCAATCTCAAACGCGGGATATTTGTTGCTGGCAATCGTCGCGAACAATACATACGGCAATATCGGTCTGTTTATTTATCTGCTGGTGTACACGCTCATGAACATGGGCGCCTTCGGCATCATCATCAGCCTGCGCCGGCGCGGCATTATTGGCGACAATGTTGACGACATGACGGGCTTGGCGCAGAAAGCGCCGGGCATGGCGGCGATGATGACGATCTTTATGCTGTCACTCGGTGGATTACCGGGAACCGGTGGCTTCATCGGCAAATACTTTTTGCTTTGGGGATTGCTGAATCGCGGCGAGACGGATCACAAATCCTGGTACTACTGGCTGGCCGGATGGGCGGTCATCAACATCGTCGTCTCGTTCTACTACTACATTCGCTTCATTCGCGTGATGTATCTCGGCGACACCGTCGCTGACGACGAACCATTAGCGATGTCCCCCGCCCTGCGCGCCGGCCTGTTGGTTTCACTGATTGGAATAATCGTTATTGGCATTTATCCGCAACCATTTATCGCGCTGGCGCAAAAGCTGATTCCAGCGCCTGCGGCAATTACGGCTCCAGCAGCCTCGAATAATCCCGCGCCTTCGCAGTAAACTAAAGTGCATGAATGATGCCTTACCGGGAGCCGATCTAATCGAGGCTGGCGTTCGCGATCTGCACGCAGGGCGCGAAACGGTCGAGGCGCTCCTGGTTGCGATCGGCGCGCCGCGCCTGCGACGGATCGGATTAGATATTCCCTCGCATAATTGGGAATATTCAGAAATGCGGCTCTATGAGTTGTTAGCCAGAAGCAATTCTGATTCGGCGCACTCACGTTACAACGCCCTAATTCGCCGGCTGGTTAGTTACGCGCAAGCCGCTGAATTTCAACAGGGAATTACGCTCAGAATGAAAGTGGAGGAGGCTGTTCGCCTATATTCAGGTAACGATTTTCCCATTGACGAATCTAAATGGCTCAATTGACCGAAAGCATTGTTGAGCGTACTTCTGGTTTCGCTTGTTAATAATCGTATACCTCTTCTATTTCCTTGCCGGAATCTCAATTTTCCTCGGCCTGCTTTCCCTGCGCAGCGGCATGCGCTTCGTTCGGTATCTGCAAAGGGAACTGGCGCAGGAGCCGCCTGAGTACGCGCCGTTCGCGACGGTGTTTGTGCCTTGTCGAGGCGTGGACGACGGATTGAAGGAAAACATTCTGAGTTTATTTGCCCAGGACTACGCGGCGTTTGAAATTATCTTCGTCAGTGACTCTACCGATGATCCGGCGTTTGCAGTCATTGAAGAGGCGCGACAATCGTTTGATCAGCCAACCGGACCAATTATTCAAACTATCGTGGCGGGACCGGCAATTGATAGCGGACAGAAAGTTCACAACCTGCGCGTGGCGGTCAAGGCCGCCGACGCGCGCAGCGAAGTCTTTGTGTTCACGGATTCGGACGCGCGCCCGCAAGAGTTTTGGCTGCGATTTCTGATAGCGCCGCTGTGCGATTCAGGCGTAGGAGCAGCTACTGGTTATCGCTGGTTCGTCCCGCTCAAGCGCAGATTCGCTGCGCATGTGCAGTCAGTTTGGAATGCGGCGATTGCCTCGGCCCTGGGCGCGAACACGAAAAAGAATTTTTGTTGGGGTGGCGCGACGGCGATCCGCCGCGAGACCTTCAAGAAACTGCAAATCTCCGATCGTTGGCGCGGCACAGCCTCAGACGACTTCGCCGTCACGCGTACGCTTCACGAAGCTGGTTTGCCGATCAAGTTTGTGCCGCAATGCCTGACGCCTTCACATCACCGAATCAGTTTACGCGAGCTGCTTGAGTTCACAACGCGCCAACTGAAAATCACCCGTGTCTATGCGCCGCACTTGTGGAAGTCGGTTCTCATCGGCAGCGCCATCTTTTCGCTCACGTTCTGTGGCGGTTCCGCACTGGTGCTCGCGCGAGCGGTGCTTGGATTATCGTTCGAGACCCCGCTGGTCTTGCTGCTTTTGATATTCGCAATGGGCGCGGTGAAGTCGCATCTGCGACTGCGGGCGATAGCAATCGTAATCGCCGACGAGCGAATGAAAAGCGTCAGCACCACACTCGCGCACGTTATGTTGTGGCCGGTTGCCTCGCTTCTTTTTCTTTACAACGCGCTGGCCGCCGCGGTTTCCCGGCGGATTACCTGGCGCGGGATCAAGTACGAATTGAAATCGCCGAGCGAAACTGTCATCCTTTCGCGCGAAACGGTCCAGAAGTAAATGCCTGGCAAAGCCGCACAATTCGTTCAACTGCTTCGCTCAACGAAACGCGAGAAGCGTCTCGGCACGGTGATTTTGTTTGTGACCTCGCGTTGCAATTCTCTGTGCCGCACCTGTTTCTATCACGAACAACTGAACCAGCCCGGCGACTTGACTTTCGATCAGATCGAAAACATCTCGCGCACGATGCCGCAGATTACCGACCTTTGGCTTTCCGGCGGTGAGCCCACGTTGCGTCACGATGCTTCGGAAATCATCGACTTGTTCGTGCGCAACAACGGCGTCCGACGACTGATCATTCCGACAAACGGGCTTGTGAAACAGCGCGTGTACGAGATCGTTGACAACACGCTGGGCCGGCACCCTTCGATGCATCTGTACTTAAATATTGCGCTCGATGGCTACGGCGAGACTCACGATCGCATTCGCGGGGTTCCGGGTCATTGGGAGAGGACGCTGGATTGCATCACGTCGCTCTATCCGCTGAAAGAAAAATTCAATGACAGATTTCGACTCAACGTGAACACGGTTGTCTGCGCTGACAATTACGACCAGATTGAAAAGCTCGGCGAGTTCATGTGGGCCAACTTTCGGCTCGACGGTCAATATTTCAACATTGTGCGCGGAGAGACTTTGGTTGGAGACGAGATCAAACAAGTTCCCGCAGGGGCTCTACCGCAGATGTACGCGTATGTCGCTCAGGTAACCAAACGCTATGGTGATCGCATGTTCGCCGAAGACGACGCGGCTAGAAGATTCGTGAAGAACGTCGCGTACGTAGGCACGATCACGACACACTACCGGACCCAGAATGCGAACTTCACAAAATCCACGGCCTGGCCGTTTCCATGCACCGCCGGTGAAACGATCGCGGTCATCGATTACAACGGCGACGTGCGCGCGTGCGAGCTGCGCGAGAAGTTCGCTTCGTTGAAAGATTACGCCTACGACTTCGGCGCGCTTTGGTCAGCCCACGAGCGGCAAGTCGAGCTGAAGGCGATCGATGGCGGCAAGCCCTGTTGGTGTACGCACGTCTGTTTCATTCACGATTCGATGCGACACTCGCGGCGGGCCTTGGTTTACGAAGGACCAAAGAACTACTTAACCAGAAACACCTGGTAACCCTCAATGGCGGGTGAGGATCCGCAAGAAACCAACCGAAAAACCGGCATCGCGTACAGCGCTGCCTTCTCTCTGTTTGCCGCGGTCGTCTCAGGTTTGATCATCGGCTGGCTGCTGGATCGATGGCTCGGCACTAAGCCCTGGCTGCTTGTCGCGGGACTTGTCCTCGGCGCCGCTGCAGGGTTCTATGAATTGGTTCGCGCTACGTCCAAACTATCCTAAGTAGCATAGACTTTGGTCTGTGACGGTTGTGGATTTCGGCAAAAATCACAGACTGAAGTCTATGCTACCAATCGGGCAGAATGACTGAAATCAGCCGGGCAAAATCTTCTCAGCCAATCGGCAACTCTTATCGTCTAAAAGTATTGACCTGACGGCGGCCTGCTCGGTATAGTCAATCGAACCAGGGTTCAGTCGCCCGGTGGCCCCTCCACCAAAATAGACAAATTGGCCAGCCTCATTGTCGATACGCGATCTGTTTTGACGAGAGAGCATCCCCTTATGAAAAACCGTGCTTCCTGTTTGCGACGGCGTTTTCGGAGCGTCGTGTGCGCCGGTCTCGCAGTATTCGCCAGCAGCGTCGTCCGTCCAGTGTCAGCCGCTCCTCAAAAAAGTCCGGTGCTATACAGCGTTTCCGGCTCCTCGACGCGCGCAGTGGTGCTCGAGTCTGTGTCATTCGTGAGCGAACCGTTCTCGCTCAACATGGAGGTGAACTTCAGTCCTTCCGATCCGCGTACGCGAATTACTTTGTTCGGTACGGACTTCGAGTTCCTTCAGGGCGAAGGCGCGAATGCATTGTCCGCCGACGCACAGGATGGTACAGGCACGATTTATCCGCTCAAGGTCGAATACGTTGGCACCGTTCCAAATTTTCCAGGCGTTTACATGGTCGTCCTGCGGCTGAATGACTTGATGACGAGCAGTCTCGGGGACGTGCTCGTGCGCTTGAACCTGCACGGGATGGCGAGCAATCGTGTGCGCGTGGCGATTGGGCAAATCGGCGGCGGTCCACCAGACGATTCCGGGGCGGTGGGTACGCCTGCACCCTCCACGCCGCCAGCGGCCGTTCCGCCGCTTACGCCTCCAACCTATGGACCGAACGACCCGACAGTGTCTGTCGCGGACATCCGGCGACTGCTTGAACAGGCGACATGGGGACCGGTGGGCGACGGCAGCGATGTGACGCACATCCAGCAGGTCGGAATGCGCGCGTGGCTTGACGAACAATTCACGGCGACGGTTCTGAATCCGGCGAAGGGATCGGATTTTCCGGATCTGCCGCTGGTTGTAGATGACCCAACCACACAGTGTGGCACCGATGCAATTTGCCAACGCGACAACTACTCGGGATATCCCATACAAAAGCAGTTCTTCACAAACAGCCTCACCCGCAACACGCAGTTGCGTCAGCGAGTGGCTTGGGCGCTGCACCAAATCTTCGTAGTTTCTCAACGCGACGTCGGGCCGGCGGCGTGGTGGATGGTTCCCTATCTACAGGCACTTGATCGTAATGCATTTGGCAACTACCGCACTCTGCTCAATGACATCACGCTGAATCCGGCAATGGGGTCTTATCTTGATATGCGGTTAAGTCAAGCTAACAATCCGAATGAGAATTACGCGCGTGAAGTCCTGCAACTGTTTTCAGTTGGAATCAATCAATTGAATTCTGATGGCACCCCCGTAGTCGATTCGCAGGGTAAGCCGCTTCCGACTTACACGCAAACTAACGTTAACGAATTCACGCGCCTGTTTACCGGCTGGAATTGGCAGGCGGCTATCCAGCAGGGCATGACGAATTATCGCGACCCGATGCTGCCGCGCGGCGTGAACGGCACGCACGATACTGGCGCGAAAACGCTTTTTAACGGAACGAACATTCCTGCTTGCACGAGCACAACCGGCGCGCAGAACGCTGCGTGTGCGCAGAGCGATTTGACGGCCGGGCTCGACAATATCTTCAATCACTCGAACGTTGGCCCCTTCATTTCACGGCAGCTTATTCAGCATCTCGTGACAAGCAATCCTTCGCCGGGCTACGTGCAGCGCGTCGCTTCGGTTTTCAACAGTGATTGCAACGGACTTTATCCGGAAAGCCCGTGCGGCGCGCGGGGAAATCTGAAGGCGGTCGTGCGCAACATCCTGCTCGATCCCGAGGCGCGCGGCGATTTCAAAACCGATCCGAACTACGGCAAGCTGCGCGAGCCCGTGCAGTACATCAACAACATTCTGCGCGCTTTCAACGCTTCAAGCGACGGCGTCATCGGCAGCCGCAACCCTGCCTCGGGTGGCGACATGCCGGCGCAACTCGACGAACCAGTCTTTCAGCCAACGACCGTGTTCAGCTACTACATGCCTGATTACGAAGTGCCAGGCACGAAGATCCTTGGCCCAGCGTTTCAGATTCTGTCCACATCGACCACGCTGCGTCGTGCCAACGTCGCGAACACGCTGATCTATTCCGGCATTCCCGTGGGCGCCAACACGCCCACCGGCACGCAACTGAATTTCACTTCGCTCGACGCCCTGGCTTCCGGGGACACCAGCGGCGGTCAACTGGTTGACCAGCTCAACGCGCTGCTGCTGCACGGAACCATGTCTACGCAAATGCGCAGCTCGATACTGACGGCGGTGTTGAGTGTGCCGACTTCGGACGGAAACTTCGCGCGCAAGCGCGTGCAGACCGCAGTGTACCTGGTGGTAACTGCGCCGCAGTACGACGTGCAGAGGTAAACATCGATGGCCCAATCACGCAGAGACTTTCTACGTAACTCCGCCTGTGCGCTCGGCAGCATGGCGCTGGCATCGACGGTCGAGACACTCGGACTGGTGAACGCATACGCCCAAAGCGCTTCCGACTATCGCGCGCTCGTTTGCATCTTTCTGAGCGGTGGCAACGACTGCAACAACATGATTGTTGATCTCAATCAGTTCACCAGCTACAACAACGTCCGCAACGCTTCGGGCCTCGCCATTCCGCAAGGGAATCTGCTTCAGATCTCGCCGTTAAGCGGAGGCTCGTACGGCCTGCACCCAATGCTGCCTGAACTTCGGACGCTCTTCAATCAGAGCAATAGTCCTCTCGCGATCGTCGCCAACGTCGGACCGCTGGTCGAGCCACTGACGCGCACGACCTATCAGAACGGCACCGGCAAGAAGCCGCTGCAACTTTTCTCGCACTCGGATCAAGTAGGTCTCTGGCAATCGTCTGTTGCCGACAGCGTGGTGCAGACGGGTTGGGGTGGGCGCATTGCGGACAAGACAGGCAGTCTGAACGGCGCGGCGACATTTCCGCAGATGACTTCAATCGCCGGTATTAGTCTCTTTGTGACGGGCGCGACGGCGCGCCCATTGGCCATCGGTGATTCGAACACCGCTCTGTCCGCCGTGCTTCCCTTAAACAATCCGCCGGGCTCCAGTGGTTTCACGAACGCGCAGAATACGGCAAGACGAACAGCCTTTGATCAGATCAATGTGCTTGATCCGGGTGTGACGCTCATTAAAGCGTCAGCCTCCGTCCGCTCAAGTGCGCTGCAAACACAAGCAGCGCTGGCATCCGTCAACCCGGCCATCGCCACTGTATTTCCGAACACCACGCTCGGCCGTCAGCTCTTACAGGTCGCCCGTGTGATCAAAGCCAGCATTGACCCGACTGCCGGCATCAACATGAAGCGGCAAATCTTCTTCTGCAATCTGGGCGGATTCGATACGCACAGCAATCAGACCAGCGCGACGTTCACCGGCGGACAGGGAAATTTGCTTCAGCAACTGAGCCAGGCCATGAACGCGTTTTACGCGGCGACTGTCGAACTTGGCGTTGGGCCAAACGTGACGACATTCACCCTTTCGGATTTTGGCCGCACGCTATCGCCGTCCGGAGCGGGCGTAGCGGCTGTCGGCAGCGATCATGGTTGGGGCAATCATCATTTTGTGATGGGCGGTTCGGTCATCGGCGGGAGACTGTATGGCACCTATCCGACCCTCGCCCTCAGTGGTCCGGACGATACTGACAGTCGTGGTCGTTGGATTCCGACTACGGCTGTCGAGCAATATGCGGCGACGCTTGCGAACTGGTATGGCCTCTCTGCGAGCGATTACCCGGCAGTCTTTCCGCTGTTGAGTCACTTCTCTCCATCCAACATGGGCTTTATGATGTGACGGTGCGAACAAACAAAGAGATGGGGTCTGCAGAATCTGTGCATCAGGCATGCAGCCCGGCGATTGATTCGTCGGGCTGTTCTGTTTTGTCTGTACACCGTTCTGCGTCGCCATCGACCAAAGCAGTCTCCCTGCGTTTCGATCTGAAATTGCTTGTCGTCATCGTACTTTTCGTTACCGCCGTCGGCCTCGTTTTGTTTACAGATAACTCAGCGAATCCGATTGTGAGGGCAAATTTCTCGGGACCGCCAGCTGGTTTTACGGGAGCGCCCGGCGAACTCATCTGCAACGATTGTCACACGACGCCCACACAAAGCTCGGGGTCGATCACGCTTAACGTGCCGGCGACGTACACGCCTGGCCAAACGTACAACATCACGGTCACTCACATGACGACGGATCCGACCAAGAAGCGATGGGGATTCGAACTGACTGCCCTTGATGGAGCTGACCAGAAAGCCGGGACTCTGGCGCCGCTCAACAGTTTGACGCAGGTCATTAACAATCAGGGGCCATTCCCCACGCGTCAGTACATCGAGCAGAACACAATTGGAAGTTTTCAGGGTCAGCAATTTGGCGCGACCTGGACATTCTCCTGGACTGCGCCTGCGGATGTTTCCGGGGTGATTACGTTTTACGTTGCCGGGAATCAAGCCAACGATGACGGCAACAGCTCCGGCGATAACATCTATTTTACTTTTGCCGCATCGCAACCTGTTTCGCCCCCGCAGTTGCGTCTCGAGCAGAATGGCCCAAGTGCGAATCAAGCCGCGGCACTTGACGCGCTGCTCCTGCGAGATCCACTCCCGGTGCACAGCCCAGCGCAATGGTGGAACCTCGGCTCAGATCAAAACACGCGAGTGATGGTCTTTGCCGCGAACCTGCCGGCCGGTTCTGTTGTCGTCAACCTGGTTGACGCGAATAACCAGCCCTTCGATGTTTCGGCTGAGGACGTGCGGGCCGTGGCAAACTCTGATTTCAGTCAGATCACTTTCAGATTGCCTGATAATCTAGCGGCCGGCGCCTGTACGGTGACAGTCAAAGTCGGTTCCTTGGTCAGCAATACGGGTACGATCAGAATCGTCCCGTAGCGATTGCCGCGCGGATGATCCACGAACTCCAACCCGATTTTCCAGCCGGTCCACTACACTTTCGACTTCACTCCAAGCGAAAGGGGAAACTCGTAATGACATCTCGATGCGAATGGTTTATCGGCGGAATTGTGTCGCTGATGCTGCTTCCAATGTTCTCTCAAAGCGTAAGCGCCCAGCCTAAGCCGTCTCAACCCGTTGAAATTCACATCACGGCGCGGCGATTTGAATTCGATCCGCGGACGATCAAACTCCAGAAGGGACAGCCGGCAAAGCTCATCATCACTTCAGCGGACGTGACGCACGGATTCGCGATTGACGAGTTCAACATCAACGTTCGCGTCGAGGCAAAGCAGACGCAAACCGTCGAGTTTACGCCTGATCGCTCCGGACACTTTCGCATCTACTGCACAGTTTATTGCGGGGAAGACCACGAAAACATGAATGGCGAACTCGTGGTGGAAGAAACACAGACGCCGGCCAACATCAAAGTAAGCTTTGACGAACCGGGCGTCGCGATCGTGGAATCAAACGGCGAGCGCTTCCGGATCGATACAGCGACCAAAACTGTCACGCGAATTCCCGAGGGCGAGACGCCGGCTGCGGTTCCGCATCCGGAACCAAAGGTCGAGCAGCCAAAGGAAAACACGCAGGAGAGTTACGACTATCGCCTGATTAATGTGCCCACGCCCAAACGTGTCGTGCGGGGGAGCCTGAATCTTTATTTCACGCACCGTTTCACGCAGCCGATCAGACCTTTGGATGACAGCGCGCGTCAGCTTTTCGGGCTCGACAGTTTTGGCGTGGCGTCATTCGGAGTTTTTTATGGCATCACTGACAAACTCTATGCGTCTGCGTATCGCTCGCCGCTGTGTCAACGCGGGCTGTGCCGCACGATCGAAGTCGGGCTGGGCTATCACTGGCTGGACGAAAAGAAAGGTCATTCACCAATTGCGCTTTCGACCTACGCGAGCGTAGAAGGCGACGAAAATTTTTCCAGAAACTTCACCTACAATCTGCAAGCGATGGTTGCGCGCAGCGTTACGAAATACGTCAATCTTTTCTTTTCTCCCGCGGTGCATCTGAATGCCAACGGCCAACGACGATTCGATCCACAAGCGAACAATTTCTTTCCACCGGCTGCGGCCGCCGATGCGTTTCGCCAGGACAAACACGCGGGCTCATTTGGTTTTGGCGTGAACGCGCGCATCAGGCCGACTGTTTCGTTATTGTTTGAATACACACCGCGGGTGGGCTTCAAGTTAGGCCGAGTTCGACCGATCCTTGGGCCCGGCTTCACCGTCACCGGCTTCACGGTTGATTCGGAGCCGGAGATCGGCTTTGGTATCCAGAAGGACATCGGCCGGCATTCATTCTCGTTGACTTTCTCGAACACACAGACAACGACGACTGCACGTTACAACTCGAGCAACTTGGTGTTGCCTCCGAGCAGGTTCATTATCGGCTTCAATCTTTACCGGCGGTTTTTCAAATAGGGCCGGATTTGTCTTTCAATTCACCATATGCGCGCGAACCAGTTCCTTCAGTAGCGTGCCTTCCGGATCTATCTGAATGTTCAGGGGAACTTTACCAACACGAATTTGAGCGGTTGCGACTTTGCCTTTGGGTTGAAGCGTCAGCCGCGTGGTCTTGCCCTCGCTGGTGATGGTGACCGGAACAGGATCGAGGAAAGCTGGGCCACCCTGAGTCTGTTTCAAAACGATCGTAACGAGATTTCCGCCGTCGCGCTGTTCGACGGCTTGCGATGACCATTCGTAGACGGGATGGCCTGAGCCGTAAACCCAGCGCGTGAAGAATTCGCGCAGACTCGTTTTGGATTCTTGTTCGAGCGCGCTTCGCAAGTCTTCCGTCGTCGCGTTACCCGACGCGTGGTCGGTGTAGTAAATACGGAGGCCACGAAAGAACACTTCGTCTCCGAGACGCATCCGCAGCATGTGCAGAACCCACGCGCCCTTTTCATAATTGTTTTCGTTGAGCAGCTTCATCAGGTCTTGTGTCTGCGTGTCGTGAATCGGCGCGTTGCGCTGCTTTTCGTACGCGAAGTAGCGCTGCGCGGCGTCATTCATGTAGGCACGGAACGCTTCTTCACCGTCAAACTCTTGAATGAACAGGCCAGCGAAATAAGTTGCGAAGCCTTCGCTCAGCCACAGGTCAGCCCAGGTCGACTCAGTCACGGAATCCCCGAACCACTGGTGCGCAATTTCATGCGCCACGACACTCTCGATCCGTGAAGGGATGCCGAAGTGCGTGCTCATCTTTTCGTTTCCGCGCGAATCGAAGAGGGTGCTGGGGAAGACGATCGCGCTCGAATTTTCCATCCCACCGAAGCGTGTCGCGCCGATGATCAGAGCGAGCTTTTCGTACGGATACGGTGCAACCGTCTGATTGAAAAATGCTAGTGCGGGTGCGGCCGGCGCGAAACCCTTGGGCGCGTAATCGCGATCGCGTTGTGGCACGTTGAAGAGAAGGTTTGTTACCGATTTGTCCGGTGAGTTGATGATTGCGCCCTGATTCACTGCGACGATCATGCAGTAGGGTGGAATTGCTTTCGCTTCTTCAAATTTCCAATGCGAAGTCGCCGCGTTGCCGGTGAGCGTCACGAACTTTCCGTTAGCGATGACTTGATACCGCTGCGGTGCGGAAACTGTAAACGAAATGCTCGCCTTCGCCGAAGGATGATCCAGCGATGGAATCCAGTAATGCACTCGATTCGGCCAGTTGTCACCGGTCGCGGACTGGTTGCCGTCTCGATCTTTCGCGAACACGAGTCCGTCTTTCGGCTGGCCGTGGTAACTGATCGTGATATCGAGCTTTTGTCCACGCCGCATTGCTCGTGGCAGAAACACATTCAGCAACTCTGAAGTGCGATCGTATCGCGCCGGCTTGCCCGAGACAGTCACTGAATCAATCGGCATCTCTCCGAAATCGAAATTGACTTGCGTAAGTCTCGGCGCCAATACCTGAACTGTGGTTTGCGTGCGCGCTGAGCTGAGCTCTGTGAGCTGATCATCAAAGGCGAGAGTGACGTCGTAGTGAAGCGGTTTCCAACTGGTGACAATTCGCTCGCGGCGTTGCGCAAATGACGGCAGCGCGGCAAACGCCAGCAGGCTAATGATGATAACTGTTCTTCGCATTACGCTTTCTGTATTCCTATCGAAGTCCCAGCATTAACAATGCGGAACGATCTGAAACCTGGCCTCCGTTCTCGACCCAATTCTCGTATGACGCGCGTTCGTCTTCAGTGACGCGCCGATTGCCCAAACGCGCAGCGGGCGTGCGCTCAAATGCGCGATCGGTCAAGGCCATGTGCCGCTTTCTAATGTGAAGCGATTCGGGAGTCGCGAGCGCTCGTTCCGCTGATTCCACGTCGCCAAACAGTTCTTCGTATGCCAGCAGGTGCCACGTCCTTTTATCTGCGTGCTCATCAATCGCGATCACCCGCAATAAGCCGTATCCGCTTTCAAGCTGAAATACCAAATCATCTCCGGGCGCGAACTGCTCGCTCATGCCCATAAAGTTAGCAGCAACCGCTGCGGATGTTCAATCAATTGAAAATCGCGAATCCGAATCCTAGAATGCAGTGACCAACTTTGAGCTCCAGGCCCAACTACTACGAGATACTCGGCGCGCGAGAAGACTCCTCGGCGCGCGAGATTGAGCGTCTGTACAAACGGCAGGCGCGCCAGCGACATCCCGACCGCGGCGGCGCCGAAGACGATATGAAGGCGCTGAACGAAGCCTACAGCGTTTTGCGCGATGCAGGCAGCCGCAGGGCATACGACAACGAGCAGCGCCAAAAAACGCGGCCGATGCGGGCGGACATTCGTTCGGCGCCAGCCGCGCGCGAGGTCGGCGTGTACGGACAACTGTTGAGCGCCCTGCTGGCGATCGCACTGGGATTGATGTTGTTGCTGCTGGTTCGATTCAACGGTTTGTGGTTTCTTTGGCCGCTGGCGATTCTCGCCGCCGGCGTGATCTTGTTCGGAGTGATGTTGGCGCATTCCGCGATGACGAACGCGCGCGCGTCATTGACGGCGTCTCATCCAGCGCGTCGCTTTGCTGCAATTCCCGAGATTGCGTTTTGGCTGGTCGTTATTGGCGGAGGATTTGGCATCTATTTCATCCTGGTGTCGATCTAGTACGCGCATGCGATGATTACCGGGCTCGATCTACTTTTTCTGGAAGTCAATAATCTCGAAGACTCGCTTTCTTTTTATCGCGACGTCCTGGGGTTTGAAATCGATTCTCATGAACCTCACGCGGACCCGCCGATCGCCTCTGTGAAATCGGGTTCGCTACGCATTACGCTGGTGCAGCAGGTCGAGACGATGCTCAAGAGAGGGCGAGGCGTGCACTTCGTGTTGGGAGTTACCGACGTGGACGAGTTTTATCACCAATTGCGAGGGCGAGAAGTTGGTGTGGCAGAACCGCGGGACGAGGGCTGGGGCGGCCGATTTGTCAGCTTACAGGACCCGGACGGCTACCGTTTATTTTTCGTGACATGGGCGTGAAAACGCGGTCGGAACACGCGCCAAGAATGGAGATGAAGCCATGAATTATCAGCACATTGAGAACTTACTAATCAGGTATAGAGGTCAAGCTGTCGTCATTAAAACTATTTCTGGCGGAGTTTACGAGGGTCTGATCAATGACGTGACGAATGATTACGTGGCACTCAAAGTTCATGACGCCGCCGGGGGAGACGATGTAGTTTTCGTCTTGCTGCATGCGGTTGAATCAGTGTTGCCCGCGCGCTCGTGATGCATCAGAAAAGTGAAGCGGACCACAGCGAGATTTTTTGTAAAAATTTTGTGCTTTTGGTTGCATCCGGTAGGTGACTTGTGCATAATCTTCGTGCGCCCGCCTCCCCGGTGGGCGAAGTGGTCGCGTGGGGTGAGGACACGTGGCCTTAGGGTGGGGCTTGTGGGAGGGCCCCGCCCGCTTTTATTTTTGGGGCACCCTCAACAGACTTCGAATCTGATCGGCGTGGGCTCGCCTGTTGACTTTCAATAGAACTGGCATAACATACGGCACGGATAATGAACCCCCAGGGCACGTTATCTTAGGACAATGAAGCAGCGAGCCACCATCGGGTGAGCAACCGCCACAGTTGGCGCTTTTTTCGAAAGTTGCACGCTGTGGCATTTTTGCGCTCTTCGTGGGTAAAGGCTCGTTGCGGTTAGGGACGAATGGCCTCATTAAAGCGTCTGCTGGTCGGCAGCCCGATTAGAACAGCGCGCTTAGCACACGAACGACTCACCAAAAAAACCGCGCTGGCAATATTTGCGTCGGATGCGCTTTCCTCAACCGCATACGCAACCGAACAAATTCTGCTGGTGTTGGCCGCCGCTTATTTCGCTGGTCAGAGCGGCGCGTTCGGCCGAGTAGTTCCGATCTCCATCGCGATCAGTCTTCTGCTGGTTATCGTCACACTTAGTTATCGTCAGACGATTCACGCGTATCCTTCCGGTGGTGGTGCATTCATCGTCGCCAAGGAGAACCTCGGCACGATTCCCGGACTAGTCGCCGGTGCATCGTTGCTCGTAGATTACGTTCTCACTGTGTCAGTGTCGGTCGCGGCCGGGGTCGAAGCAATCACGTCAGCCACATTGGACACTCGTTTTGCCGGGCTGCATGAGCATCGGATATTCCTCTGCCTGTTTTTTATCACTTTCATCACCGTCGCGAATCTGCGTGGCGTGCGAGAGGCGGGCGCGATGTTCGCCGCTCCGAGTTATGCATTCATTTTCAGCTTCCTTTGTCTCATCGGATATGGGCTGATTCGCTTTTATCTGCATCCCGATTTGATGGCTCCGCAAAACGATGCCGATTTGAAGTTTGCCGAGGGTTATCAACCGCAACCGTTGCATTTGCTCCTGCTGTTGGGCGCATTTGCGAATGGTTGCGCTGCGCTGACGGGGATCGAAGCCATCTCAAACGGCGTGCAGGCGTTCAAGCAACCAGAAGCGAAGAACGCGGCCACGACACTGGCATGGATGGCGCTGCTTTTGATCGTGATGTTCGTCGGCGCCAGCGTGCTCTCGTACTTTTTCCATGTCCACCCGCACGAACATGAGACCGTGATTTCGCAAATTGCGCGTGTCGTGTTCACCGGCCCTATCGGTTGGTTTTACTACATTGTCCAGGCCACCACGGCGGCGATTTTGATCCTAGCAGCGAACACGTCATTCGCAGGCTTTCCGCGCTTGGCGTCGTTGCTGGCGCGCGATCGATATCTGCCGCGCCAGCTTGCGAGTCTGGGCGACCGCCTGGTCTTCTCAAACGGCATCATCTTGTTGGCGGCGTTTTCGGGATTACTGGTTTGGGCGTTCCGCGGCGACACGAGCCGCCTGATTCCGCTCTACGCTGTGGGCGTTTTCCTGTCGTTTACTTTGTCGCAGGCCGGCATGGTCATTCACTGGTGGCGCGAAGGACGCCAGCTACAAGCAATGCGTGCGGCGGCTGTCGTTGGTAGCGCGGTCGGGACTGAACAGGTGCAGAAGAAGCAATCGGCGGAGCTCATGCTGACGGGCAAGCTCGAAGGAATCCGGTTGACCAAATCAGGCGAGGAACCGAAGACGCTCGCAGAGGTTGCCCAACTCGAGAAGAGATCGCATTGGAAAAAGTCTTTGGTGATCAACGCAATCGGCGCAACCGCCACGGGCGTAGTCCTGTTCGTCTTTATCATAACGAAATTCATCCATGGCGCTTGGGTCGTGGTGTTGCTGATCCCTCTGCTCGTTCTGCTGTTCCTGAAGATCCATCGCCACTACATCGAAATAGCACAGCAGCTCTCAACTGAAGGTCTTGAGCCGCTCCGGCCGATTCATCACGAGGTCATCGTGCCGATTTCGGGAATCCACCGCGGCGTGATTGAGGCGCTCGAGTACGCGAAGTCGATCGCGCCGCATCATGTCACGGCCGTCTACGTCAATCTCGACGATGAAGCCGCGCAGAAATTGCGCGAGAAATGGCAGCAATGGGGCTCAGGCGTGAACCTGGTCGTCGTTGCTTCCCCGTATCGGTCACTCGCCAGACCACTTTTGAATTACGTAGATCGAGTCAAACGCACGACGCAAGGCGTCGTGACGATCGTGCTGCCGGAATTCGTTCCCGCCAAGTGGTGGCAGAACCTTCTGCACAATCAAAACACTTTGTTTTTGAAGGGGGCGCTGCTATTCAAGAAGGGAATTGTCGTAACGAACGTTCCTTATCACCTGCACCACTAGAGAACGATCCGAACGGGTTACGCGTTCGCGCTCATCGCGCGGCCCGCGAGAAAACAGGAGCGACAGTACACGGGCCGGCCTTGTGAAGGATAAAAAGGCACGGTCGTTTGTTGGCCGCATTGCGCGCACACTACGGTAACTTCGATGCGTTGTCGGACACCGGCCGCATGTGAAGCGGAAATGGCTGCCAGCCGCTCGTTCTTTGCTTGCTTGCATGACTTGCAACGCTTGGGCGGATTCTTTAGTCCTTTGTCATGAAAGAAAACCTGCTCGCCAGCACTCCAAACGAACTTCTCGCCACAATCAACACAGTTGATTCGTTGGTCATTAAAGTCAGACGAGTTGCCGATTTCAGTTGTGAGGACTTCGCTGTCTGACATCTGTTGACCTCCCAGGTTGGTTCGAGCCCAGACCGAGCGTCGGGCGCATTTCCACTACACAATGGAGGCTGACGAGGAGGCCGAGAAGATCAGATCGAATGCTGGTTAGCGTCGGAAAAGCGGCGAGCACTCAAAGGTGTCGGCCACAGCGCGTGCAACTTATAACTAAGCCGCGAGGCTGTCAAGCGTTTTTGCTGCAAAACAAATCGCTCGATTTGCGATTCATTCATTGTTAGCATGTCTCCACCAATCATGAGAATTCTGGTAGTCGGATCGGGAGGCCGCGAGCATGCGTTGGTTTGGGCTTTGAAGCGGACGTCTGTGCGGCCGATGGAAATTTTTTGCGCGCCTGGCAATGCGGGAATCGGCGAGATTGCCGAACGCGTGGCGATTGGCGCACTCGACGTCAACGCTCTCGCCGATTTTGCCGAACAACAGCGAATCGAGCTGACGATGGTCGGGCCGGAAGCTTCGCTTGCCGAAGGGATCGTGGATGAATTTGAGCGGCGCGGGCTTCGGATCGTCGGACCGGGAAGGGAAGCAGCGCGACTGGAAACGAGCAAAGCGTTCGCGAAAGATTTCATGCAACGTCATTCGATTCCCACCGCGCGTTATCGCGTTGCGAATTCGGTTGCCGACGCGATCGGTATTTTGCGGAGCGGCGCGTTCGGCGGCGAGGAATCAGCGGTAGTGGTCAAAGCGGACGGGTTGGCCGCAGGCAAAGGCGTTGTCGTGGCGCAGTCGCGCGCACTGGCTGAAAAAGCCGTGACTGACCTGGACGCATTGGGATCGGCGGCCAATCTGATTGTCATCGAAGAGGCGCTCTGCGGCCGGGAAGCGTCAGTGCTGCTGTTTTCTGACGGGAAAGACTTTCGACTCATGCCCGCCGCACGCGATCACAAGCGCGTCGGCGAAGGCGATACCGGACCGAACACCGGCGGCATGGGATCGATTACCGATCCGAGCGTCCTCGATGACCCTACTTTGAAGCGCGTGGTGAGCGAAGTCGTTGAGCCGACACTGCAAGGCGCGCGAGCAGAAGGCATTCCTTTTCGCGGCGTTCTGTTTGTTGGCTTGATGCTGACAGACAACGCTCCGAAGGTGCTGGAGTACAACGTCCGCTTCGGCGATCCGGAGACGCAGGCGATTCTGGTTCGACTGCAAACAGACTTGATCGAAATCCTTGACGCGATTGTCGATCGGCGCCTCGGCGAAATCGATGTGCAATGGTCGAAAGAATCCTCTGCTTGCGTCGTGTTGGCGGCGCGCGGCTATCCTGGCAAACCTGAAACTGGCGCGCGCATCGACGGACTTGCTCGAGCAGCACAGCACAACGACGTCGCTATCTTTCATGCCGCGACAGCGCGCGCAAGTGACGGCGAATGGTTGACTGCCGGCGGACGTGTTCTCGGCGTCACTGCGACTGGCGAAACGTTGGATACGGCGCTAGCCCGTTGTTATCAAGCTGTCGCAGACATTCACTGGGACGGCATGCACTATCGCGGCGACATTGGCCGAACATTCGCGCCCGGCGCTGCGGCCTCTCCTTAACTGCTCACTGCTTACTGCTCACTGCTCACTGCTTACTGCTCACTGCTCACTCTCTGGTATACTCACCGCGAAAATTGGCCGAACTGCAACAGATTGCGCCCCGCTGACGTAATATCCGAAGGCGCTCCGTCGAGACCGCTGGTGAAGCCAAACCGAATTCAAATTCGACTCTCTGGAGGATGAAAAAATGGGACTGTGGTCACGAATAAAACGTTCAATGCGCGCGCTATTTGGCGGCGTGATCGAGAGGACTGAAGATCCGGAGCTCATTCTCCAGCAGACAATCCGCGACATGCGCGACCGGATTCCTGACCTGAACAATTCCGTCGCGCAGGTCATGGCGACTGAGAAGCTGCTCGCGAAGAACAAAGAGCGGCTCGAGACGCAGGTCGTCGATTTGGATTCCAAGATCAAGGCATCCATCAAGATGAGTCGCGATGACATCGCGACCGCGTACATCGGGCAGCTCCAGCAGGCGCAGCTCGATCTGCAGCGAACTGGTCACCAGCTCGAACACGCGACGCTGGCGTCGAAACAGGCCCTCAAGGCGCGCGACAATTATATGCTCCAGATGCAGCGTCGCAGCGCCGAAGCAATGCAGCTCATCAACCAGTCGAAGCAGGCCAAGCTTCAGGAACAACTCGCGCAGACGATGGCTTCCTTCCAAATCGGAGATGATGCCCAGACCTTTGACGAGATGCGCGACAAGATTGATCGCCGCGCAGCGGCCGCGGAAGCACGAATGCAGTTGGGAACCTCGTCTGTGGATAGCCAGATGCAGGAGATCGAAAAAGAAGCGATGGACATGCAACTGCAGGACAAACTTGCGGCATACAAGCGAGAGATGGGCCTGCTGCCCGAAGGCTCAACAAGCGCTACGCCGCAGGCTTTGCCGGCGCAGGGCGAGACTACTCCGCAGTCGTAGCGCGGATGTTTCTCCCTCTCCTTTTGGGAGAGGGTCGGGGTGAGGGTGCGAAGCTTAGTGGACAAACTCATGTTGTTTCTCTCTTGAGGCGTCGCCTCACGCCGGGCGCAAGCCCCAAATTGAGAACAAGTGCCAGGGGCATTTCGTATAGTCGATGGACTTGCCGAAGATCGATTTTCGATATCTGAAAGAGGCCTTCAAAGAGCCTCTCAACTTTTGGGGCATGGCTGGGTTCGCCGTTGCCGCGGCATTCTTCTGGGATGTGACGCCGCTGCTGCTCGG
>DASYTZ010000279.1:0-11736 GCA_036001745.1 Pyrinomonadaceae bacterium | reverse complement strand
CCGCAGTTCAAGTTAGAGTCGCAGCAGACACGCGAACTAATTGAGTTCATGAAGTCGCAGAATGTTCCGCTGCCGCAGTGGGAAGAAATGGTCGCCCCTCACGCCCATCATTACTTTCCGCGTTCCGATGCGGTTGCCGTGCAATACCCTCCCGGAACCGGATTGACTTTATCGATCTTTCCCGAAGGCCGCGCAGTTTTTGATCTCAATAGTGTTGTGGTCTGGTGTCTGGCCGTGGCCGGGATTTTGGCGTTGGTTGTCGCAGTTGTGAAGAGGGCGTGGATGTCAGCGGCGTTGGTTGCGCTGGCCGCAGAGACCGGGCTCCTGATGCTCGCCCGCCTCGGCACCGTCAGCTTTTCGATTAACGCCAGCTTTTTACCTCTGCTTGCAAGTGTCTTGCTGGCGCTCGCCGCCTTAAGATTTCGCGCGGCAGGCCGCTCGCGAATCGCCTGGATCGTCGCGCTGGTTGCCGGTCTGGCGTTCGGGTTCGCGATCTTCGTCAGAATAACGACATTGCTGATGCTGCCAGCCATGCTCCTGCTGTTATGGCCCAAGTCGAAACCATTCAAACTCACAAATTTGGTTCTGCCCTTAACGTTGGGAGCCGTGCTGCTGGGAATCCTTCCTGTTCTTTTGTATCAGCAGCAAATATCCGGAGCATGGTATTTGCCAACCTACGGAAGAATAGATGCGACGCCTCCGACCGTCTCCAGGCTGGAGCACCATTTTCTCTATTACTTCACTGATGAGTTTGCCGCCGCGGACAATTGGGCGCTTCTTTGCGCGGTGCTGGGATTCGCCGGTTTTGTGCTGCTACTTCACGAAACGAAAGGCTCCAATCATGAGAATCGCTTTGGACTAAGCTGGCAACGGCTCGGCCTGGCTGCATTGGCGTGGTGGATAGTGCCGACGATCTTCTTTCTGAGTCACGCAGTTCACGGACTGCACTACCAGATGCCTGGAACTTTCGGAGTTGTGGCGCTGCTTGGATTTGGTGCCCTGGCGATTGAAGGCAGCAGTCGTGCGTCGCAAAGGAGCGTAAAGACGCGACGGTTGGGTTGGGCGGCGGGATTGACGCTGATTATTGTTTCCGTCGCTGGCCCTGTGATTCATTTGTGGCGCGAAAGAGCGACTGTTCCCGCGCCTGCCGAACCAATCTCGCATCAGGCCGAAAGCTTGCCCCCGGAACTGGCTGACAGTCACGCGTGGGTGTGGGCTGACTTGCTGACCGGAACACTCTGGTATTACCACCAGAAACCCGCGTTCAAGATTCAATTCAGCGATCCGCGAACGCGAGCGCTGTTGTTCAAGCACGTCTTTGACCGCGGCGACCGCCAATATCTGGTGCAGGACAGTGAACGGATGCAAACGTATATAAACGAGATAGCGCAGCTGGGCGGCAGTCTCGAATTGCGCGGCAAGATCGAAGGGCAACCGTATTTTCTCGTTCATTGGCCTGCGACTGGGCCGGAGATTGGCAACGCTAGTCGTCCGAATTAACAGCCTTACTCTTAACTAATAGTTTGCAAATTTCTTTGATCCAAAAGAAGCGTGCCCTGCATTGCGCGATCGCACTCGCGCTCGGCATTCTTGGTACGGCGCAATATCATCGCGCGCAATTCACTTCGCGCTTCGATACTTTTTTTGGCGACCGTGGTGATGTGCGCGGCGTCGTTTACTTCTGCGAACATTGGTATCAATGGTTGCTGGGCAAGACGCAGTTGATGTCGCCGGGAATTTTTTATCCCACTAAAGGAACACTCGCGTATTCAGACTTCCTGGTTGGCTACGCGATTCCTTATTCCGCCGTTCGAGCGCTTGGGTTTGGGATGTTCTCGTCTATGGAAGTGGTAGTTGTTCTTCTCACCTTTCTGAACTACACGGCCGGCTTTCTGCTTTTAAGGTACGCGCTCCGATTTAGTCTGCTGCCATCCTGCGCAGGCGCGATGTTCTTTGCATTTAATAGCCCGAAGTTTTTTCAGACCGGACACCTGCAACTGCAGTATGTCATATTTCTGCCGCTTATCTTTGCTTGCGTGATTCTTTTTGCGCGCAAATCGGCGCACTTAACGCAACGCAAGGCGGCTGCGTTATTGACTGCTGCCGCGACGCTCGCGTTAATGCAAGCAGTGACCGCCTTCTACTATGTGTGGTTTCTGGTGTTTTGGAGTTCGCTTTTCTTTGTTGTTTGCATGATCTTGCCGCGCAGCCGCCGGTTTTTGTTCGCCTTGATTAGGCAATTCTGGCCAGCGATGCTGTTCGCCGCGGGGATATCAACCATTGGTTTCGCGCTTTTTCTTATCAGCTATCTGCCCGGACTTCGTCAGGGCCAATGGTATCGCTATGACTACGTGATCCAGATGGTGCCACCGTGGTGGTCACTACTATCGATGGGCGACGGCAATTACCTGTGGGGCTGGTTGTCGGCAGCGGTCATTCCCGAACCATGGCCCGCCACGTGGGGAGAGCTGAAGGTAGGAATCGGCCTGGTGCCGTCGTTGACTTGGATTGCCATCACGGTCTGGTCCATCGCGTACCTCAAAGACTCGGCGAAAACTAATCCGGAGAGTAATGTTTCCGCGGCAGCACCTGCGTTTTTGATCGCGCTGGTTTCAGCCACGACACTCTTCTATTTGATCGGATTTAATTATGGTCACGACCATTCGCCGTGGTTCTTTGTCTACAAATTCTTTCCCGGAGCAAAAGTCATTCGCGCCGTATCGCGTTATGTCATCTTCCTGGCGCTGCCGATGGCGATAGCATTTTCATTTGTCATTGAACGCGGTCTGCGTTGGGCCAGCAATCACAAAGATTTGCACAGGCGATGGGTGCTGACAGCGGCCGTGGTCCTGCTGGCGGCATTCGGGATCTTCGAACAGTTTGGCGTTTTCAAAGTGGGCGGGACAGGTTTCTCGAAAAAGGCGGAAGAAGCCTACCTTAAAGCGATGGGCAACAAGTTGCCGAGTGGCTGCACGGCTTTTTACATCGCACCTGGCCCGAATGGAAAACGTAACACGTTCGAATATCAATACGATGCGATGCTGATCTCAGCGATGACGCACATTCCAACTTTCAACGCATCAAGCAGCCAGTTCCCACATGACTGGTTCCTGTATGAGGTCAAGGATCCCGAATACGAGAACAACGTAAAGCGTTGGGTAGACCTCAATCACCTCAACGGCAAAGTCTGCCGTTTGGAGATCGGGCCGCAGATTGAAGCGTTCGATGTTCACGCGCCGGGGCCGCTCGACGATGCCCGGTTCTTCGTGCGACAACAATTTCTCGACCTGACGGGAATTGAACCTCCAGAGCCACAACTACAGCCGTGGATTGAGAAGGCGCACCAGTGCACACCTGCGAATTCATGTGATCGCGGGCAAATTGCGCAGAGTATTTTTCGCGCCACGGGATTCGCCGAAGACGGATCGTTCATCTACTGCGTTTATCAGGTAGCGCTCGGACGCGCGCCCCGCTATACGGAATTCGTGGCCGATCTGGAAGCATTTCGTGCTGGTGAAAAAAATAAGCTGACCTTCGTCAATGGCTTTGCCAAAAGAGATGATTTTGCCAACGGGTATTCTACGCTGCCTGTTGACGCCTACCTGAACAAGTTGGTCGAAAACAGCGGGGCAAAGATTTCGAACGAAGTTCGGCAAACCTTAAGCGGCCAGGACTCGCGGCCGCGCATCTTGCTTGCCGTAGTGGACCATCCGGAAGTCGCGGGAGTCTTAACGAACCGCGCTTTTGTGACCCTGAACTATTTTGGATACTTGCGACGCGATCCGGACGAGTCGGGATACGCAGGGTGGCTGCAACTCCTGGAAAGGACAGGTAACTTTTCGCGCATCACGTCCGGGTTTATCAACTCGATCGAATACCGGCAGAGATTTTTTAACTGAGCTTCAGCGCAGGGCTCAGCTTAATGACTAACCCACCACCGACATATTCAATCGGAAACGTGAACTCCACACGGGCCTTCAAGTCATCCTGAAGAAACTTTTCGATGGCCGGCCTACCCTCTTCCTTTGCGTCGTCTACAAAAATGAATTTCGGATTCGCCGTCAGCGCGAGCTGGAGATCCGCATATTCATTGTCAAAATCATGCGCCGCATCCACCACCACCAATTCGGCTTTCGCAGGCAGTTTGTTCATTTGCCTGAGATCAGCCTTTAGCAATTGCCAGTTACGAAATCCGCGATCGCGAAACAGCGCCTGGGCAGTCTCGTACGGGTCCCAAATCGAGCGGTCGTCATGCCTCTTCGCCGTCGCGAAGACATCGATGCCAAGATAGCGCGCAGTAGGCGTGGCGCTCAGATAAGCATCGGCGCCGGCGCCGCCGCCCGTCCCCAATTCAATGATCGAACGTGGTGAGATAATGCGAGAAACCGCGTAGAAACACCGATACTTGTGAATAAACTGAGCGCGCTCTGCCAGGTAATGTTCGCGATCATATTGCGTAAACGAACTGTAAAGAGTATGTGGCTGCCAGGTGCAGTCGCGGAGGGTTGCGGCAAATCTCTCAGAGAATCGCTGTTCGTTCATTCGTTGCCCGCCGCGGATCTGGTTCGCTTCAAGCGCATCGATTAACGCTTGTCTGACAAAATCAACTCGGTACTTGCGGAGGACGTACTCGCGTCCTGCATCGCCCATCTGGTTTCGTGTGCCGTTGCGTTTGAGCAGCGAAGTCAAATTGGACGCAAACGATTCATAGTCGGAATATAGCAGTCCCGCGCTGCTTTCATTAATGTGAGCGACCAGCGCTTCGGACCGAGAACTCGCCAGCACCGGCGTACGTTGGGCCATCGCTTCGAGCGTGACGATGCTAAAACTCTCGTTACCAGAAGGCACCATGTAAACGGCAGCGCCCGCCATCAATCGGAATTTCTCTTCGGGCGGCACAAACCCACGAAACTCGATGTCGGCATGTTTCGGAATGCATATGTCTTCCGTTCCGGTAACCACGAGCCGCACTTTCGAGCGAGTCGCGCGTTTGTATTTGAAGTAGAACTCAAACAGTTGCGGACATCCTTTGTTCGGATCGACTCGTCCGCAATAGAGTAGGTAAGGGATCGGACTTGGCTCAGGCTCGCGCAGTTCACTATCGATGGCCATTCCCACGACGCGACCCGGCAGTTCACCCCATAATCGCGTGCCAACGTGCCGCTCGGCTTCGGTCAACCAAACTATGCCGCGGGCGCGGTGTGCGGCATGCTTGTAGGCAGACAAGTGCGCCGGCTGTTCGTCGTGCAGCGTCGGCGCAAACAGAGCGTTACCGGGCGGTAGCTGCTGCAATCCGAAGTAAGTGGTTGGATAGAGATAGGTGACAAAGATGATCGAGCCGTAGTCCTGCCAATGCTGCTCGATGAAGTTCATTAGCGGCGCTGAGTAGGGGCCCTGATTTCTTATGAACTCCTCCTGCATCGGCAGCGTCCATTTGAGAAGCAGTTCTTTCTTCGGGTGATGATGTCTTCCGCGAGTAAACGGGTCGAAGCCGCGCGCCAATCGATCATGTAATTGTCCCCAGTAGGCGCTGCGTCCCACGGTAACGCGAAACCTCCGCACGTTAACGCCATCTCTTCTTTCCAATCCCACCGGCAGGACATTCGCCCAATCAGAGGTTTCCAAAGCGGCGGTCGTCAGCACGTCTACCTCGTAGTCGTCGCGCAGCAAGGTCGCGTAATGCCACGCCAGCGATTCAGATCCGCCGACGACGCTCTCGTGGCAACGCTGAACAACGATGGCGATCTTCTTCATTTGCGTAATTTCGCTTTCGATCTAAACCGCGGCCAGCGCCACCGGCGTAAGGCTGATCGACCTTACTTCAAGATAACCACGAGCAATACGAACGCCCAGTGACCGATCATGAAGACGGGAACGCATGGCGGCTCATGACAGATGGCTCAACGCACTCAGAAAACTTGCGCGAATCCGTTGGTTCGTAAATGTCTCCTGATATCGCTGCCACCCAATCGCATTCAGGTTTGTGCGCAGCGCTTTGTCGGTAACGATTGAGTTGATCGATTCCGCCAGTAGATAGGGATTGCGCTCGTCCCAAACAACGCCCGCCGGCCCAATCGTTTCGGGAATTGCGGAAGAGGCATACGCCGCGATCGGCACCTTCATAGCCATTGCTTCGACCAGCGGCACACAAAATCCTTCGTGCTCACTGGCGATCACGAACGCATCAGCCAACTGGTAGCACGATCGCAGTTCGGCGTCGGACGCTTCGCCGGTAAAGACGACGGCGCCATTCAAGCCCAAGGCCTGCGCTGCGCGGTGCAGAAGTTTTGAGTAAGGAGATAAACCGTCGCCACCCTTGCCGACAATAAGCAGTCGTGAGTTGCGATTACAGTTGAAATGGAAGAGCGCGAATGCTTCGAGCAAAGCAAGGTGCGCTTTATTGGGAACCACCCGGCCAACAGTTAGGATATTAGCTTTTCCGTCTTTAAAGCATTTCAGCACCTTTTCGTCGGCGGCTACTTTAGAGAGCCGCTCAGTGTGATGAAACGGCGCCACGACGAAACACTTCGCTGCGTCCGCGCCCAGGGCAATCAGCTCGTTGCGGTTGAAGGCGGAATCGGCCAGATAAAGATCGCAATTTGAATTTGCGACCGTGGTCAGTTCTGCGCGACCCGCTGCGCACAAACTCTCATCAGTGCTGTTAAAGCCCGCAAAGAACCGCGCCGGCGTTACATTGTGGTACTTGACCACTTTCCGACACGGCAGCTCGCGCAAAAGCGACAAGCCCGAACTCCATCCGCGCGCGTGATGATAAATAAGCAGGTCCTCGCCGCTCGTGAGAAACCGCTCGACTTTGGCTGAATGAGCTACTGAATAACCGCTTAGGTTGTGCGTCTCGGCAAAAACACGTACTTCACGCCTGTCTTGTCTTAGCGCCTCGTACATCCCCAGCACGTCGTTGCTGACGGCGTCGCCCGTGCTGAGGCTGGGACTAACAATTCCAATTCTGTTCAAGTAGGGGTGTCTCCCGCTCTTCGATGAGACTAGAGTTCA
Source organism: Pyrinomonadaceae bacterium (assembly GCA_036001745.1). Lineage (GTDB taxonomy): Bacteria > Acidobacteriota > Blastocatellia > Pyrinomonadales > Pyrinomonadaceae > UBA11740. Next base: position 4,722 of record DASYTZ010000279.1, on the reverse strand, counting down.
AAACCCGCCGCTGCTGCCGTCGTCAGAAACGCGGCTTCGATCGCTTCTTTTGAAAACTTACGGTCATAGCGCGAGCGGCCTTCAGCGCCAAGCTGTACGGCAATGCTTTCATCTTCCACCAATGAATCGATCGACTCAGCCAGAAGAGAAGGATCGCGCTCAGGCCAAATCACACCGGCGCCTCCGATGGTCTCTGCAATTGCCGTAGTCGCGTAACCGGTGATCGGCACTTTCATGCCCATCGCTTCCACCAGCGGCACGCAAAAACCTTCGTGATGGCTGGTCACGACGAAAGCATCGGACACCAGGTAATACGATTTCAGCTCAGGCAGAGAAACTCGGCCCGTAAAGACTACTGCATGATCGATGCAAAGCAGGTCCGCGAGGCTTCGCAATGTCTGGGAATAGTTTGCCAGCGTCTCGTCCTCGCCTCCGACAATAAAGAGGCGCGCGTGTGAATTAAGGCTGTAATAGTAGTGGGCAAACGCTTCAAGCAGATCCACGTGGCCCTTATTAGGTCTGACGTTGCCCACGTTAACGAGATTCGTCTTCCCGTCGCTGTAATTATCGACGACGTCCATATTGGGCGCCGCCGCTTGCAACGCTTCAACCTGACTAAAAGGCGGAACTACGAAAGCGCGCGCAGGATCCACTTCGGCATCCAACAACTCTTGCCGGTTATATTCCGATGCTGCCAGAAGCAGATCGTGACCGCCACGCGCAATGCTGTTTAGTTGCGCGCGCCCGTGGATACAGAGTTGTTGCAGCTTCGGGCTAAGGCCTTCGAAGAACGCCGCCGGCGTTACGTTGTGATATTTCACGATCACGCGCGCGGCGGTTTCCTGCAAAATCCTTTCTCCCAGTTCCCAGCCGATCGAGTGGTGATAAATCAGGACATCGTCATAGTCCTGCGGCATGGACAATGCGGAATACGCGGTCTGAACCTTCAAGCCGCTTACATTCCAGTCATCCGCGAACAACTGCACTTCATGTCCCCGCCGCTCGAGCAGATTGAGCATGCCGAGGACATCGTTGCTGACGGCGTCAGCCGCAACCAAAGTCGGTGTCAGAATTGAAATACGCGCCATTGGTGTTCGACTCTTGTTAGTCGACCGCAATCCCGGAAGACCACCATCGCCGGGCGGTGGCAGAAGATTAGACCTTCTGCGCCACGATGGCATAATCCATCGGCCCGTAAAAATGTCGATTGAAGCGTTTGCTGAGCTCATCAGTTTCGATGAGCCGTTCGGAAAGCATCGGGTGCAGCTCCAGCGTCTCAAGGCGGCCGAACCCACGGGACTCGAGAATGCACTTCATGGTCGGTGGCGGCAAAGGATTCCGATGCGTCGGATCGAAATAGAAGTTACAGGTGGCCACAATCACGTTCTCAGGGTTCGGCGTTTCAAGGATGAAGAATCCGCCGGTTTTCAGGACCCGGAGCGACTCATCGAGGAATGCCGCGAGCATCTGCAGTGGCAAGTGTTCCACCAGATGAAAAGCTGTAATGCAATTAAGCGAACTATCCGGCAGGCTTCTGAGATGAGTCAAAACATCCGCCTCGCTGACATCCAACTGCGCCTGCCGGCATTCCCGGACGGAGAGCTGATTGGCATCGATGCCCCCCGCCAAAAGGCCTTCATCGCGAAGCACCTCAAGCCACTCGCCGCGCCCGCAACCAACATCGAGGATCCCGTCGCGGACCTTTGCCGCTTTGAGAATCGGCAGGTAAATTTGAAACGCCTCTTTAATGTCAGCGCGCGAACCGCGGAATTGGTCTTCGAGCGAGCTGTACAGCAGATTCATTAAAGGATCGGTTTCGTTTGCGGCTTGGTGATTGCTTGCGGCCGCCGTCGAAACCTCCCGGCGCGATTCAGCCAGCGTAGTGACACGCCGTTCTTGTAAAACCAATTCAGCGCGGGTACGTTGCAGTTTTTGCACTACCTGAGCCTCGACGAACTCCTGAAACTCCTGAAGCTTTTGCAGGAGAATTTCATCGGTCAAAGTTTGCGCTTTGAACTGCTGCTCAGTCGCGTCTCGAAAAGCAGCGGTCGCTTGCTTCAGTCGATTCTGATCTTCAGTAAGCTCGTGCTGTTCGCGAAACAGGCCCTTGATCTGTTGCTGATTCAGCACGGCGAGCTGTCGTTGGGCTTCACGAAGTTCATCAACGCGCGCTACAAAATCGCGGGCGGTATCCTCTATGTGCCGGGCCAGCCGCGCGGCAGTTTCGCTCGTATGGGCTGCGAGCCTCTCATCCTGGCCGGCGATATGGGCTTCGAGCCTCCGGTGTTCTGCCACCAGCGCCGGGAGTCGGAAAAGTGAAACGCCGAGTTCAAGCACGTAGCCGAGCACTGGCACGCGGTAGAGTTTCCTCAGTTGCGCTTTCCGGCTCAGTCCATCAACCGTCACATTCTGATCGCGGCCTTCAGCTGAAAATCTCAGACGCGCCAGGATGTCGATCTTGTTGAGGCGCCCGGCCCGCAAAGCGTTCAGGTACTGAGTGAAGCCTGCATCGTCAGGCTCGCGCTGCAGAATTCCGCGATAAGCGTTGCGTACAAACGTCGTGTCCTGAAAGCGCAGAAAATCCTCAACGCGGTAACGTTCCTGAATTTCAAACTCAGGCTGTAGCGAGAGTCCAGCGGGGAGATTCGCGTCTCGTAGAGCGATTTCGCTCGCGCCATTCTCGCCCAACAATCGGGCCAGAATCGCCGCGGTATCGATCAACGAGTTGCTGCGACGCTCTTCGGCGCGCGCGCGAATGCTTTGCATCACGGACGCCAGATCGAATTCTTCCTGGTTGGTTTCCTGGTTGGTTTCAGGTGTGGATACTTCAGTGATCACAGCTCAGACTCCGAGGCCGTTAATTATCTCTCTTGGAACACGAGTGTCAATTTTCAACTCCGGATCGGCCAGCTTGGACGCCGTCTGCCGCCGGGTGCTGGCCGTCGCATGAAGATTCGCCACGCCCTCCACGGCTGTGCCGCTGACGACGCGGAAAAACAGCGCGCTATCAAGCCAGTCGAAACTAATTGCATCCAGACTATGCGAGGCCACCGTGATCGAATACGAGTCGGGCGCCAGCCAGCCTTCGAACCGAAACGTCACCTCAAAAACTTCGCCCTGACTGGCGCTGCCAAAGTGAAGGCCTTGCAAGTCGGTATTCGTTCCATAGATGTGAATGCCGTGGCGATTGCGAATCAGAAAGCCAAAGACCGGCTCTTCCACGTCTTTGTCAAAACGAACTCGAATGCGCACCGCAACCGGCTCGCCGCTTTCGATCAGCTCGACGCGTTGCCCGCCGGCGTTGAGCAGTTCGACCGAGAGAACTTCGGCACTCCCGTCACCGTGGCGAAAAACCGGCCGGAGCGAGGCATCGCTATGCTCATCGATCGGCGCTTCGGTCGCTGCCGTCAATCCGCGAATCGGCTCAGTTTCGTGCGTTCGATCGACGGGACCCGCTTCGTACGCCTCTTCGCGCGCCATGATAATTTTCTGATAGCGATTCAAAACGTCGGGAGGATCGCCGTCAGCTACCATCCTGCCACCGTTCAAAAGTATCGCCCGCGAGCAAAGCGCGCGCACTGCCGCCGCATCGTGCGAAACAAAAAAGATGGTGACGCCGCTTTCTTGCATCTGCTTGATGCGGCGTGTGCAGCGATGCTGGAAGATCGCATCGCCGACCGCTAAAGCTTCATCGATGATCAGAATGTCCGGAGAAGCGCTGATTGCAATCGAGAACGCCAGCCGGACGTACATGCCGCTCGAATAAGTCTTCACCGGTTGATGAATGAACTGGCCAATCTCAGCGAAGCGTTCGATCTCCGGCAGCAGCGTTTCCGTTTCGCGTCGCGAAAAGCCCATCAGCGACGCGTTCATGAAAGTGTTTTCAATGCCCGTGAATTCCGGATTGAAGCCGGCGCCCAACTCAAGCAGCGCGGCGATGCGCCCTTCATGCCAAACTTCGCCGTGCGTCGGTTCAAGCGTTCCCGTGATTATCTGAAGCAGGGTGGATTTACCGCTGCCGTTTGGCCCGATGATCCCGGTCGTCGTCCCCTTCTCGATTTCGAACGAGATGTCTTTGAGCGCCCAAAATTCCTGATGGCGCTTGAGCCGCCCGCGCGTCAAAGACTCTTTCAGGCGGTCGCCCGGCGTCGCGTAGATGCGATACTGCTTCGAGACGTTTTCGACGCGCAACGCGGTAGTCATGACTCGTCACTCATCACTTCGCTAACATCGTCAGGCTACGAACTGGCGCAAATCGTGTCAAGCAAGCCTTACGCAAAAAATGAAAAACCCGCGCAACTCTTGATCGCACGGGCTTTTGTTCGGAAAGCATTTTTGTGTTATGGACTCGGATTGATCTTGACCAGTGGGGGACTGTCACCTGGCGTGGGCCGGCTGGTGGCCGTGCCAACCTTCACCACAACGGGCAAGTTGTCACCGCGATCGACGGTAGACGGTAACGTGATGGTGATGTTGTCAAAGCCGGGCTGATCACTAGCGATGTTTGCCGACGCAGTAATCGTCGTCGTGCCGATGACCACACTAATACTAGCGGCCGCTGTGCCACGGACTCCGGTCACGTGGACTTCCAGAATCGTGGGAATTGGCGATCCACTCGCGTTTGGTGAGATGACATTGAACGGCTCCATGACACAACCGGGCACCGTTGGATCGGTGATGTTGCAGATGACGGCGCGTCCATTCGGACCGTTACTGCTGGTA
>DASYTZ010000278.1:0-6591 GCA_036001745.1 Pyrinomonadaceae bacterium | reverse complement strand
TGCCGCGGCAAGCACCAATGTGACTGTTTCGCGACAAATCATCAGCCTGAATGAACAATTGACCCGAAACGAGTCATCAATCGCTTCAAGCGGGACTCAAGAATTCGAGAATTTTTTCTGCAGCAAGTCTGGTTGCACCACCGGCGCCGAGTTGTTCTGAGACTATGGCCAGTTCGCGGCGAAATTCGCGGTTGCGATCAGGTTCCAGCAACTCGAGCAGTTCGCGCGACAAGCGCTCACCGTTTAGTTCCTTCTGCATTAACTCTGTGGCGACGCGGCGGCCCGCGATGAGATTAACGAGCCCGTAGTGATCGACGCTGATCATGCTGCCGAGCGCGTGCCAATTCAAAAACGATTCCTTGTAAACGATTACCATCGGCGTGCCGAGCAGCGCCGCCTCCAAAGTTGCCGTGCCGCTGGCGATTGCCGCGGCGTCTGAGGAGAGGAGCGCTTCACGCGTTTCATGATGAATGATTCGCATCGTGCGGGGCAGTGATTCGCTTTGCCGGGTGGAGGCAATTTCCTCTGCCTCTTTTGGATCGCGATTCGGCGCAACGACGACGACGAACTGAACGTCCGTCCTGGTGCGGGAAAGTAATCCTGCGGCGTCGAGCATCGGCGGCAGGATGCGCGCGAGTTCTTTGTGACGACTGCCGGGCAGCAAGCTGATGATTGGTTTTGTAGCGTCGAGTTCGTGCTGAAGGCAAAACTCCTCGCGACCATGACTCGCGTGCACATTGCCGGCGAGCGGATGGCCAACGTACTCAACATGCGCCATTCCGCGCGTTGCGTACCATTCCTTCTCGAACGGGAGAATCGACAGCAGCAGATCCACGTCGCGGCGGATGTTGCGCGCCCGATAGGAACGCCACGCCCAAAGCTGCGGGCTGACATAATAGATGACACGCACGCCGCGACGATGCAGCCATCGCGCGAGTCTCAGGTTGAAATCGGGCCAATCGATCAGAATCACCGCGTCGGGTTTGCGTGCGATGGCGGCACGTTTCAGCTTTCGGTACGCGCTCAAGAATCCTGGGAGCGCACTCGCGATTTCCCACAGCCCGAGAATCGACAGTTTGTCTGTGTCCACGATCGATTCAACGCCCGCTGAACGCATCTGCGCGCCCGTCGCGCCGAAGAATTCGAAGTTGGTTTGAGGAGCAACTTCACGGAGCGCGTTGATCAAGCTCGCGCCGTGTGCATCGCCGGAAGCTTCACCGGCCACGATCATCAGACGCAGGGAACTCATTTTCCATTTGTCATTTTCCATTTGTCATTTACTCATTTGCGTGTGGCGTCTTGCTGTTTCGAACGGCCGCCATCGCGATCAATCGCAACTGACAACCCAAACTTCCTTCAAATAGCCAAATGAAAAATGTCAAATGACAAATGGAAAATGATCGGGAATCGGCCATCCGTGACCCGCTTGTTAGGCATTGCGCGCGCATGTTAGCATCGGCGCGCTTGCTTAGTGAAAACGCGCGCCTGCTGCGGCCAATCCTCGCTTCGCAGGAGGCGCGGTTGACTATTACAGGTGCGGAGGTTCGCAAACTCAGGGTGCGCGCGGTGACAAATATGTTCAGGGCAACGCGCACAGTTTTCATATTGCTATCCATCCTGTTCGGGTTTTCGGCCGCGCGCGCACAACAGACCAATCCAGTCGATCGTAAAGTTGAGAACCCTGTCACTGACACTCCTAACGTAAATCCACTTCAGCAGGATCAGCCTATCCGTCCCGCACCGACAACGCAGCAGGCCGGCGCGCAAGCCACGGATGTTCTGACCGTGAGTTGCAACAAAGAAATTGTGTCCGGGCCGAAGGAAGCACGCGTGTCCGTCTGCGAAGGCAACGTTGACGCGCGGATCGGCACGTATCGTTTGCAGGCGGACAAAGTCACCGTGTACGACGCGACGAACAAAGTCGTCGCCGAGGGCAACGTCGTTTTTGATCAGGGCGATCAGCAGCGCATCACCGGCAGCCACGCCGAATGGAATTACCGAACAAAGACCGGCTTCTTCGAAAACTCCACCGGCTATACAAACCAGACCCAGGACGGCACGCGGATGTATTTTACAGCCGACCGCGTCGAGAAGATTAGTCTCAACACCATCGTGGTGATCAATGGCGAGATCACCGCGTGTGATGAAGAAGTTCCGAAGTGGAGCTTTCGCACAAAGAAAGCGACGATCAAAACCGGCGATCGCGTGCGCATTCGTTCCGCGTCGTTTCGCATCAAGCATGTGCCGATTCTCTACACGCCTTACGTGTCGATTTCGCTGAAGCATCGCGATCGAGCGTCGGGATTTCTGACGCCGACGTTCAGTTCGTCGGGCGAGAAGGGCTTTCGCCTGTCCGAGGCTTACTACCTGACGCTGGGACGCTCGGCAGATTTCACTCTGCGCGGTGATCTTTATTCGAAGCGCGGCTACGGCATCGGCGGAGACTTGCGCACGCGCGCGAACTCGCGCTCGTTTTTCAATCTGGGCTTTTTCATCGTGAAAGACCGCGTGCTCGGCCACAAGGCTGATGCGCTACATCCGGATCAGGGCGGTTCGAGCTTTTACATCGACGCCGTTCATTACTTCCCGAACGGGTTTCTGGCGGCGGCGGACGTCAACATCACTTCGAACCTCGCGTTCCGGCAGGTGTTTTCGGATTCCATTCAGCAGGCGATTTCGCCGGAAGAGCGCTCGCAGATTTTTATCAACAAGAGCTACAAGGCCTATAGCCTGAATTTTCGGATGAACTCGCAGGCGACCACGCTCCAGAATTCTCAGATTCGCATTCGCGAACTGCCGAGCGTGACCTTCGATCGACGGCCGGCGATTGTGCGCTGGCTCAAGAAACTTCCGGTGTACCTTTCGTGGGAAGCCGGCGTCGAAGGCGTCAGCCGCAAAGAAAAACCGGCGGACCTGGCGATTTTTCGCACCGAAGCGGGACGCGACCCGATTTTGACGCCGTCGATTGTGCAACGATTCGATTTTCACCCGATGGTCTCGCTGCCGTTGGACTTTGCGGGCTGGTCGCTGACCCTGACGGGAGGCTTGCGGGTGACTTACTATTCCAATTCGATCGACGCCGTGACCAAGTTAGTGTCGTCGCGCGACATCGTGCGCGGTTACGGAGAATTCGAATTGGACTTGCGGCCGCCGGCGCTGGCGCGCAATTTCCGGCGCGGTGACGGGTCGGTGCGGTTTCGACATGTGATTGAACCGTACATCATCTATCGACGCATCGCGGGCATCGACAATTTTAATCGGATCATTCGCTTCGACTATGTCGATGCAATCGCCGACACGAACGAGATTGAGTACGGCTTGACGAATCGTTTCTTCACGCGGCGTTCGACTGAGAGTGTTGGCCCGAAAGCCGCCCGGTTGGCGCGCGAGAAAAAAGATTCGCTGGCGACGCAACCCTACGAGGCGCTCACGATTACGATTCGCGGAAAGTACTTTTTCGATCCTTACTTTGGTGGCGCGTTGATTCCCGGCCAGCGCAATCAGTTTTATCCGATCGATACTTTCTCTGCGTTTAGTTATGGCGCGGTGCCGCGCCGCTTCTCGCCGCTGAATGTGGATGTTCGCTATCGGCCGACGCAGAACACTTTCGCCGACTTCCGCAGCGACCTCGACACTCGTGGCGGCGGCTTGCGCGCGATGGCCGCCACTGTCGGAATCAATCGCGCGAATCTGATCGAAGCATTCTCGACCTTCTATTACACGCGCGCAGTCGAGCTGGTTCCATCGTTGCGCCAGTACGCGAACCCGCTCGGCCAGGAACCCGGCACGCTGCGCGGCTCGCAGTGGAGCCCTGCAGTTTTTCTCGGCAACCGCGAGAAGGGACTGTTTGGCGGCCTCTCGATGTTTTTCGATTTTCAGAAGCATCCGTTCGCCGGCAATCGTTCGCTGATTAGCTCAACGGCGACGCTCGGCTACACCTGGAAATGCTGCGCGATTACCGTCCAGAATTACACTTTCAATGTGGGCTTGCGTAACGAGAACCGGATGGTCTTTGCGTTTCGCCTCAACGGAATTGGGACATTTGGGACCGAGAAGATTGGGCAGGGATTCCGTTAGCGGTAAACCAGCGCGGGCATTTAAGCGTCAAAACGCCGTCTGACGCGCATGAAAGGCCTGCTTGCGATGACAGGGTCTAACCATTACAATGTCGGACTCTGACCGCTGAATCTAGCGCGCGGTTTCTATTTTTGGCTCAATCCCCGGTGAGCAACCTGAATATTTTATTGGTGTCTTAATGTTGAGACTAATCTTCGCCTTTTTGTGTGCCGTGGCCGCATGCATGCTGGTCGCCGGCGCACTTAGTTCGGCGCAAAGCACATCCAGCTCCACCCCGGACGCATTTTTAGCCCAGGTTACGCGCAACCCGCGCGACTCGTTCGCTACCGATGTCTCCGCCAACGGACGCTTCGTCGTCTTCGAATCAAACGCAGATGCCGCTACGCTGAAGCCGGGACAAACCGCAAGCAACAAGAGTCCAACCAACACCGACGGCAACAGCGAAATTTTTCTTTACGACTACGCGCAGCGCAGGATTTTTCAACTTACAGACACGAGAAGCGTCATTAACCCGACGCCGAGTCCATCGGTGAGCCCAAGTCCGAGCCCAAGTCCTTCCGTCAGCCCGTCGCCAGCCGCGAGTCCGACGGCGACGCCGATTGATTTGAGCAACGTCAAGATTCGAATCGAGAACAAACGGCCGATGATTAGCGCCGAACCGGCGTTGTCGTCAGGCAACCGCACTTACACGATCGTATTCAGCTCAAACGCGCCTAACCCGAAAACCTTTGACGGAATCGATCCTGGCCCAATCGCGGCCGACGGTAATCGGACACTTTCCGCCGATGCCAATGAAGAGCTTTGGACATACCAATTCACCGTTCCGGATGCGGTGAATCTTTCCGATGGCGGTGATATTCCTTTTCAAGATTTGACCATGGGACCATTCACGCGCATTACAGGTACTCCCGCGAGCCGCGCTCCCACCGCCGGGTCTTCGACGCAAGCGCCGTTTATCGCCGACGACAATCGCGACGCGACGATCAGCGATGACGGTCTGGCGATTGCATTCTCTTCCACGCGCGATCTTGTGCCCGGCGGCAACGTCGATACGGGAGCGCCAGCGCCGGATCCTGAGATATTTGTGTACAGCGGTGGGACGTTTACGCAAGTCACGAACACAAAGTCTTCCTCAAATCCGTTCATCGCCGCGACCTTCAATGACTATCCAGCGATCGGCGGCAGCGGCATCTACACAATTGCGTTTTATTCGAACGCAGACTTGACGCCATCGGCGAGCCCTGCCAATCCGGACTTGAATGCTGAAGTGTTCATGGCGGCTTACAATGGCGCGACCATCAGCAACCTGAAACAAGTCACGCGCACGAAAGATCCGGCGGACGCGACTACCGGTAGATCTTTGAGACCGGTCAACAATTTCGTTTTCGGAAGGCGGCTGAGTCGCGACGGCAGATTCATCGCTCTGGAGTCTCTCGCCAGCGAACCGAAGGCGAACTCGAGCACGAATACGGATTTTCTGGTGTCGTTTGTTTATGACGCGTTGAGCGATACGTTTGCTCAGGTGGGACCACGCGCTGCGGCGACACCGGGAGACGTCACGCAATTCCCAACTTTCACCGACTACGGCACGGGCACGACCCCGGGAACCGTCTTGTTTGCCTCCGCGCTGAATTTCAAGCCCGACGGAACTTTTCCGCCGTCCGATCAGGACAGCACGGGGCTCAATCCGGCGCGGGTCTCGCAGTTGTTTGCGGTGTCCCTTCCCGCAACGCTTCCGACAATGCTTCCCGGGCCGTTTACGCGATTGACGAATATTACCGGCACAAACGTGCTGGCCCCGTTGAATGCTGCCGCAAGCAATTCTCGGCGGCGGATCGCTTTTTCGATGGGTGGAGCGGAGCTGGGCGGCGGCAACCCGGATTTTGGAGCCGAAGTTTTCTACAACCTTTCGCCGGCCATCATGACAGAGTCCACGGGGACGATTTCCTTATTCACAGGCGCCAGTTTGATTCCGGTGGCCGTGGGATCACCTACAGCTACGCCTACTGGCAGCCCGTCCCCGTCGCCAAGTCCAAGCCCGAGCCCCAGCGCCAGTCCGGGACCACTAACAGCATCTGGATACGCTGCGGGTGAACTCGGTGTGATCAATTCTTCGGTGAGCTTGGCGCCGTCCTCGGCTTCGACTTTAAACGCTTCTGAATTGAAGTTTGCACCGCCGCTGCCAGTTGAACTAAACGGCGTGTCGGTGTCGATCAGGGGTGCAGCGTGCGGTCTCTATTCAGTCAGCTCGACCGCGATCATGTTTGTGGTGCCCATAGGGCTGCCAGCAGGAACGTATCCCCTCGTCATTAATAACAATGGGACGGTGTTGAGAGCGACGGTGACAATTGTGGCGGCACAGCCCGACATCTTTACCAGCAGTAACGGTCCGAATGGACGCGCCGTCATCTGCAACATCACCGATCCAACGGTGCCCGGTTGTGTCATGGAGCCGTTCAATGTCATCTCACCAAACGCGAGTGGATCGCCAATTCCCACGATTCTGGAAGTCCA
>DASYTZ010000277.1:0-4378 GCA_036001745.1 Pyrinomonadaceae bacterium | reverse complement strand
AACTTCCGAGTTCGTGCGAATCTCGGCGCCTGCTTCTGTGGCAGCTTTCGCGAGCGCCTGCGACAGCGCGCCCATGCCGCCTTTGACGAATGCTGCCGGCGCGATCGCGCGCCCATTAAACGCGGCTTGAAGCAAAAGCGGCGCGCAAGTTCCCGCCGACCACGGGCCGGCTAACGCGCCAAAAATCCCTCGCGCGGCAACGATCGCGCGCAGCGTTTCGTTTTCAAACCACTCAGCCGCGAGATCCGCCACGGCCATCGGGCCATAGCGAAGCAACCGATACTCGTCCTTCTTGCCGAGGCCACGAATTTTCCATCCCAGTTTGCCGAGGTCCCATAACTCAGATTTCGTCGGAGCAGCGATATTCGGCGGAGTCATCGTCAGCAGCGGCCGCAGCGCGCGACCGATGCGATCGAAAGTAGAAACGAATTCGGGGTAACGTTGAGAGTCTTTTGGCGACGAGCTGCTTAATTCGGCCGCCGTTTTCTTTGCGTCTTCATAGATGCAAACGGGTGGGCCGTTCAGATTCAGCCCACAGAGTTGGACGGGTGGCCTAATGAATTCGACACCATGGCGCTGCAATTGGAGATCGTTAACGATTTGCGGGAGCAGTGGGCCGCCACTGCTCGCCAGCGTCGAACAGCAAAAGCCGGGCTGGAATTCTTCCGTCACACATTCGCCACCGATGACGTCACGCCGCTCAAGCACGAGTGGCTTGAGTCCCGCTTTTGCGAGATAGAACGCGGTCACTAAGCCGTTATGGCCTGAGCCGATGATAACTACGGGTTTCATGTTTCAAGTTCCAAGTTCCAAGTTCAACTTGAAACTACTTGTCTTTCAGAATCGCCATCGCCGCATTGCGCCCACTCGCGCCCATGATGCCGCCGCCGGGATGCGTGGCCGACCCGCACATGTAAAGGTTCCTGATTGGCGAGCGATATTGCGCCCAACCCGGCGCAGGACGCAGGAAGAAAAGCTGTTCGAGTGTCAGCTCACCCTGGAAGATATTTCCTTCCGACAATCCAAATTCGCGTTCCAGATCGAGCGGCGTCACGACCTGTCGATGCAAGATAATGTCTTTAATGTTCGGAGCGTGCTCGGCGATCGTTTCGATGACCGTGTCACCAAACTCTTCACGCTTTTCATCCCAGGTTCCTTCCTTCAAGTTGTACGGCGCGTACTGCACGAAACATGACATGACATGTTTTCCGGGCGGACAAATCGATGGATCAGTCAATGACGGAATCACGATATCGATGTAAGGCCGGCGGGAGAAGCGACCGTACTTGGCGTCGTCATAAGCACGTTCCATGTACTCGACACTCGGCGAGATCGAGACTGCGCCACGCAGATGCGGCCCTTCGCCGGGCAACGATTTGAAGTCGGGGAGAGCATCGAGCGCGAGATTAACTTTGCCTGACGAGCCGCGGAACTTGTAACGCTTAATTGCTTCAACGAAATCTTCGGGCAGATGCTCTTCGCCGACCATCTTCATGAACGTGAGCCGGGGATCGACGCTGGATGAAATCACGTCAGCATAAATTTCGTCACCGTTCTCCAGCGCGACGCCTTTCGCCTGGCCGTTTTTCAAAATGATCTTCGCGATGGGGCAACGGTTGCGAATTTCGACGCCGGCCTCGCGCGCCGCGTCAGCAATCGCGTTAGAAATCGCCCCCGTTCCGCCGCGCGACAATCCCCACGAGCGAAACGCACCATCAATTTCACCCATGTAATGATGCAACAGCACGTATGCTGTGCCGGGCGATCGTACACCAAGGAAAGTGCCGATGATTCCCGACGCCGACATCGTGGCCTTGAGCACGTCCGTCTCGAACCATTGATCGAGAAAATCGACCGCGCTCATCGTCATTAATTGCACCTGGTTGTATTTGTCTTCGGCGGAAAGTTTCTGAAAGCGACGACCCATCGTCAGCAGCTCTAACAAACCTTTGGGATTGAGCGATGCCGGATCGGGCGGCGTCATGTTCATGATCGGCTTGACGAAGTGCGCCATCGCGAGCATAGCTTTGCCGTATTCGTCGTAGGCTTCGGCATCGAGCTTCGAATGCCGCGCAATCTCGCGCCGCGTCTTCGCGTGATCGTTGACGCGCCAAAGATAGTCGCCATTCGGCATCGGTGTGAACGTGCCGTCGAGTGGCAGAATCTCCAAGCCATGCCGCGGCAGATCGAGTTCGCGAATAATCTCCGGGCGAAGCAACGAAACAACGTACGAGCAAACAGAGAACTTGAACCCGGGAAATATTTCTTCCGTCACCGCCGCGCCACCGAGCACATGACGGCGCTCGAGCACGAGCGCGCGTTTACCCGCGCGTGCGAGATATGCCGCGTTGACCAGGCCATTGTGGCCGCCGCCGATTACGATGACGTCGTACTTGTTATTCATGCGTGTAGCGCAAGTTGTTAACTTGCGCACGCAAATTAGCAATTTGCGCTACAAACAGATTGCTTGCCGAAGATTGCGTAGGATACTTATAATCGCTCGCCCTTACAATCAGCCGATCCAAAGACGGAGGGATGTTATGCCGATCAGTAAAACGCTTCTGCCGGAATTCGATCACGAGATGGCGAACACGCGCAAGACACTCGAGCGAGTTCCGGATGATAAGTTCGCCTGGAAGCCGCACGAAAAATCGATGTCCCTGGGCGGTTTAGCGACGCATCTCGCAAACATTCCAAGCTGGACCAAGAATACATTTGAGCAGGATGAATTGGATGTCGCGCCTCCCGGTCAGCCGCCATACAAATTAGAAGAAGCAAAGTCGCGCGCCGAATTGCTCGAGGCGTTCGATAAGAATGTCGCGTCGGCTCGTGCCGCACTGGAAGCCGCGACGGACGAGAACTGGCAGGGCAAGTGGTCGTTGCTGATGGGCGGGAAGACGATCTTCACTTTGCCGCGCACCGCCGTGATGCGGGGCTTTATTATGAGCCACTCAATTCACCATCGCGCACAGCTCGGAGTGTACCTGCGTCTGCTCGATGTCCCAGTGCCGTCGATTTACGGACCGTCGGCCGATGAAGGCGGGTTCTAAGCCTGTAGTAAAAATTCCTGCAAAATCCTCTTGACGCAATCCTTAAAGTAGGATATCTATTCGCCGTCCCGAAAGTCCGGCTGGTCCTCAGAACCCGCGACCGCCGTTTCTGCTCGCACCAGCCCCACTACTCGTTCGAAAACTACCTTCGTTCGAGAGTCTTCGAGAAGCGGGCTTCTACCCGTCATAAGAAAGTGTCGATAGGTTATGCGCGACCAGGTTTTTGTTAGCTATAGTCATAAGGATTCCACCTGGTTGGACAGACTTAAGATTAATCTTAAGCCATCCATTCGTGCTGGAAGGTTGACCGTCTGGGATGATCAGCAGATCGCGCCGTCAGCAATCTGGAGGCAAGAAATTGAAAAGGCTCTCGCTTCGGCAAAAGTTGCCGTGCTGATGGTGAGCCCGGATTTCCTCGCTTCCGACTTTATCGCAGACCACGAATTGCCAGTTTTGTTAGAAGCTGCGCGGAAAGATGGAGTTAAGATCTTATGGGTGGCAATACGTTACAGCAACTACAGGGATACGGAGATAGAACAGTATCAGGCGATTAACGATCCGCAAAAGCCTTTGGACTCGCTTTCATCGGCAGATGTCGACAAAGAACTAGTCAAGATCTGCGACGTCATCAAGTCGTTTTGTCCAGCCGCACCAATTGATGAATCCACGCTATCTGCACGCGAAGGAATAGAAGCTCTCATTGAATTAATGCGTAACCCGACGGTCCAAAGAGATGTGGCAACCTTTAGGGCCGTCTTCGAGTCATCGTCAGTGCAGATCGATGTCCTAGGACGTTACAAAGATTTACACGACTCGCTCCATACACTTCAATTCCAATGCTACAACTACATTCTGGAAACGGTTCGTAGCGCGCGCAAGCGGCCGGAAGATCCTACGATTTGGGAAAACGTTTATCAATACGAACCGACTATTGAGAACATTATTGACGAGCTTAACCGATTCGCTCACGACGACCAGTTCGACGCTCTTAGTGGCCGGATCCGAGGCCTTATTGATAACTTGAACGTCTTGCTAATAGCCGTCAGAGATTGTGATTCAAATCAAATAGAAGCGGCGCTCAGGCCCGTTAGTATGGTTCTAAGTATTTTGCCGCAAAGAATCAATGACCGCCTGGACCCGGTGGCTCGCGCCGCGCGTCTTCCACATCTGTTGGAGGCGTTGACAAAGGTTGGGGACAATCTAAACAAGTTCGGCATCGACCCTGTCAGAAAGGACAAGTTTGAGAAGGGCGTGTCAGCGTTGAGTGATCTCAACGAGAACTTGATGTCACAGATAGAAAGCCATGGGAAATGGCAGGACATCGATGT
>DASYTZ010000276.1:0-12119 GCA_036001745.1 Pyrinomonadaceae bacterium | reverse complement strand
GCCCATTTCGTAAATCGTCAGAATGTTTGGATGATTCAGCGCGGACGCCGCGTAAGCTTCCTGATCGAAGCGGCTGACGCGATCACGATTGTGGGTAAGGCCTTCGGCGAGCACCTTGAGCGCGATTTTTCGGCCGAGCTTCGTGTCCTCAGCCAGATAAACCTCACCCATACCGCCAGCACCAAGCTTTTGGAGGATTCGATAACGGGAAATGGAAGTCAGTTCCATCGGGGGATCTGTTATTTCGAAAGGCTTAGTTGCTCAAGCGTCGCGGCGTCAGCGCCGGCAATCCGAACGACTTTCTGTTTCGAATTTCTGCCGGCGATTATCTCGACGGCATTCTGCGGCAATTTGAAAGTTTTTGCGAGCAGCCGCTTCAGCTCGCGGTTCGCTGCGCCTTCGACCGGTGGCGCCGCCAGTCTGACTCTCAAAGCTCCATCGTGCTCGCCCCCAACTTCGGTGCGGGAAGCGCGCGGCGCGACCCGCACTGCGAAGGTAAGGGCGCGGCCTTGCTGGGAATAGCGAATCACAGGCGCGTGAATGGTAAATCGTGAATCGTAAATAGTAAATGACCTGTCTTCACAAAAAACACGACATCTATTAAACGATTCACGATTTACGATTCACTAAAAAAATCGCACTGTCCAGCCGCTCAACAGCGTGGCGGCGATCGCCGCTTGCAACAGCCACAGGATCACAAACGCGATGATCGGCGAGACGTCGAACATTCCAACGGGTGGAATTGTGCGCCGCAAAGGCGCGAGCAGCGGCTCAGTTGTTCGAATGAGAAAACGCATGCGCCGGTCACCATAGCTGACCACGAACCACACTCCCACAATGCGCGCGAAAATCATCAGCTCGTAGAGTCCAACCAATGCGTAGAGAACGTAGCCCAGGATTGCGATGGCGGCATTCGGTTTCCCGCTTGTGACCGCCGCCAGAATTCCCGCCAAGGTGTTCAGAAAGCCGCTCGAAATCTGAAACACAAAGAATCCGATCAGGATGAAAACAACTATGACAATCACCGGCGCCGCGATCGGATCGATACGCATAGCCACAAGCATCCGGCGCACCGGAAGAATGATGGGATCCGTCAAACGCTTTACCGTGATCGCTTTCCAGGTGAACGGATTCACGTCCATGTACCTGAACAATGACCGCAGCAAAATTAAAAGAATGCCCGCAACCGTGACCGCAATGACGCCGAAGTAAATGAACAAGTCGATTTGCCTAAGAATTGTCATCATCCGTGACGCTCGCCAAAAATCGCCGTGCCAATTCGAACCATCGTCGCGCCTTCCTCAATCGCAACTTCGAAATCGTGTGTCATGCCCATTGAAAGCTCGCCGAATGCGCCGTGCATCTGGTAACGGTCGCGCAATTCGCGAAGCTTTATGAAGAAAGGCCGGGTCAATTCCGGCTCGTCAAAAAAAGGTGGAAGAGTCATCAGCCCGATCAAGCGCAGGCGTTTGCATCCGTTGATGGCATCGATGAGCGCCGGCAGATCTCTTTCATCAACGCCGGACTTTGTCGCTTCGTGGGCCAAATCTACCTGGATGAGAACCGGCAATTCTTCGCGCTGCAAATCTTCACACGCATGCTCGAGCTTGTGCGCCAGCGCCACCGAATCCAACGAATGAATCACGTCGAACAGTTGCACTGCACGGCGCGCCTTGTTTGATTGCAGATGCCCAATCAAATGCCAAAGTGCGGCGTCGCGTCCGACTTCTTTGATCTTCGTGTCGGCTTCCTGCACGCGGTTCTCGCCGAGATCCGTTACGCCCGCGTTGATCGCTTCGTGCACGATCTCCGGTGGATGCGTTTTGCTGACGGCGATGAGCTGCACATCTTCACTCGGTCGGCCGGCGCGTTTGGCGGCGGACGCGATCCGCGAACGCACGTGCGCGAGACGCGATCGCAAACCGCCGGAAGCTGAACTTGAAGCCATCGGATCCAGATTGGTGGCACTATAACAACCGCTTCGAACGCGCTGCAACCAACGCATCCGCGGCCCGTCTCCGGCTCCAAGAACGGCTCGATATCGGCCGCCAACGTCACGATATCGTGCGGTGATTGCCAGAGATGTTTTCGTAATGCCCATCCTGCCAGTGTAAAATCGAATGGCTAAGTTGGCACGGTGATTGTTTGCAAAAAAGTGAAAACCCCCGAAAAATTGCTCACTGGATCGAAAAGTCGATTTGAAAACTGAGATAATATCTCTGGATTGAATGGAGGAATACGATGAAGAATCTAAGACGACGGCGATCAGTACTAGCAGCGATGTTCTTTGCGTTGGCGGTCCTGTTAGCGCTACCAGCAATGTCGTTCGCGCAGGGTCGTGGACGCGGCCGTGGGCGAGGAGCAGACCTCAGTTGGAAGTGCGGGAAGTTTGTGAACTGCCACGACGCGCGCAATGGACGCTGGGACGGACGTGGGCCGAGAGGTTCGCGGGTCGGAATTTTCCGGAATCGTCGCGTGAACAATGGCGTCATCTTTTTCCCGCGAGGAAGAAATCGACGCGTTGATCGTGATGGTGACGGAGACTTTGATCGGAACGATGTTCTGCTCGGTCGCATGCGACGACACGGGCGCGGACGTCCGTAGTTGCAAACAGAAGCTTGCTTGACACCCCACAGACGCGTTCGTAAGATCGACTTCCGTTCGCGGATGTGGCGGAACTGGCAGACGCGCAGGTCTCAGAAGCCTGTGATGGTGACATCGTGGAGGTTCAAGTCCTCTCATCCGCACCATGAAAATTGTAAAGGCGAGTTCCGATGAATCGGGAACTCGCCTTTGTTGTTCTTGGAGCGCTGACATCTTGTCGGCGCTTTTTCTTCTTATGATCGCTTCTTCAGTCTCCCGCCAATCAACACGCCAACGGCGCTGACAAATGGAAAGGCGAAGGGCGCCCAAATCGGCCAGTAGGCATAGTTAAGTGCTTCCATCTGGGAAACTGTAGCAGGACGTGCCAGCCCAGCATTCGCGCGCGCCTTCATCACCGACGGTATCGCCAGCAGCAACCCGATAATGACGACGACGAGGGCGAGCGCCGACGGTGCTCGGCCGCCTCGGGCGATAAGCGCGCAAATCAGACCAGCGATAGCACCGGTGATCAGAAGAATCACACCCGTCATCAATACCCATCGATTGGAAGCAAGATATGATCTCGCCTTGAAAGCTTGGCTCGGTCCGACGACGGCATACAGCCCGAGAAACCCGACCAGATTAAGAACAAACATCACGATATAGCTAACGACGACGGCAATAATCGATCTAGCCATGGAGCGCTCCTTTAGAATGAAGTGGTAATTGCGACACGCGTTTATCACACGACCGCGGTTGTCCGCAAGCTTTGCGCAATTAGCGGCACGATCTTGCGCGGCACGTCGATGGCCGCCTTGATGTGACGTGCGTTGGTGAAGTGGCCGGCGACGTAAATTCCCGAAACGTGCGTTTCAAATGTTTCCGGATCGTAAACCGGAACTTCCGTCAGCTTTCCTGGCGCGGTTTGCACGCCGAGCTTCTTGAGCAAAGTCAGATCTGCATCGCTGCCAACCAGCACGAATACAACGTCATTCGGAATCGTCAGCGACTCGCCACCGTCGGTCGTGAGGCGCACTGAATCAACCGTGATTTCGTCGATGTGTTTGTAGAGAATCACCCGCAAGCGCCCTACGGCGATCTCGCGTTCGAGCGGTGAGCGCACCCAATGCTTCATGGCGCCGGCTTTTGGGTCGCGGTTCTCCCAGTCTTCGCGCCAAATGGCCATCGTCGTGCGCGCGCCCTCTTCCGACAAAAACAGTGCGGCCTCTGCCGCGCTGTTGCCGCCACCGACCACCAACGCATCTTTGCGGATGTAAGGATAAGGATCGACAAATCGATGATGGACTTTGGGCAAGCCTTCGCCCGGAACACTCAAGCGGCGCGGATGCTCCATCGCCCCGATGGCAAACAGAATCGTGCGGGTCCGATAACTGTTCTTCGATTCGCGCGCGCTAGAACTGCGACAGCGCGTACGCACAATGAAACCTTCGGAATCAGCCGCCTCGACGTCGTTTACTTCTTCACCGGTGTTGACGCGCAAATCGTTGTCGAGCACGAAATGAATGTAGTGCGAGAGCAGCTCTTCCCGCGTGGGCTTTTCGCGAATCGGTTGCAACGAGCCTTCGCGCATTTCCAGTTCATTCGGCGTGGAGAACATTGTGCGGCCGACCGGATATTGCCGAATCGTATTCGCGATCGTTCCCCTCTCGATGACGAGATACGCCAGGCCTTCGCGCGCGGCCGCGTCCGCTGCGGACAAGCCCGCCGGCCCGGCGCCGATTATAAGAAGATCTAGAGTGTCTGCCATTAATCCGAAGCTCGCTGTAATTGTCCAAAGTCAAACGTCCAATGTCCAACGTCTGCCTGTGCAAACGAACTTTGGACTTTGGACGTTGGACTTTGGACAGGTTTCTAAAACTCGACCACGCCCTTTGCCACCACCACTGAAGGCCCACCGACGCGCACTTCTTCAACTTTTCCGGGCGCGCCCTTCACTTCCAAACCGATCCGACTTGGACGTTTGATGAAGTCGCCTTGCTCGATCACAAACTTGTAAACGCCATCTACGGGATCGACACCGGTCGCATCGTGATGCACTAGATAACCGCCCAGCGGTCCTGCCGCGCTGCCCGTTGCCGGATCTTCGCCGATGTTCTGGCCCACAAAGAACCGCGCATGCGCGCGCGCCTCACCGACTTCGATTGTCTCGCGTGTGAACGCGTAGCAACCGGTGGCGCCCGAGTCAGCAAAATTGTTACGCGCGTAAACTTCCTCGAGCAATGAAACGTTTGGACGACACCGGCCGAGATCTGCAAGCGAACGAATCGGCACCAGCAACATCGTATTGCCGGTCGAGCAAGCCTGAATCGGCAAGGTCTCGTCCAGATCTTCGCGTGAGAGTCCCAGTCCGCGCGCGATGTCGGCCTGGTCATGCCAGTCTTCAATCTCTGCTTTGATCTCGAACTCGCCCTGCGTCATCACCACCCGCGTCGGCTCGCCGTCCTTGAATTCGATCTCGAGGGGCAAGACCCCGATGCCAACTTCATGTTTGATTTGAACAACGCCATTTCCATTTTCCGGCAGCGGCACCACGCCTTCGCGCGCAAGGCAATTCCATGTGCCGGCGATCGGATGGCCCGCGAACCGCAGCTCACTCGTCGGTGTAAAAATGCGCAACCTTCGCAAAACGCCTTCGTGTGCGGAAGGCCGCACAAACACTGTCTCTGAGAGATTCATCTCGCGCGCAATCTGCTGCATCTGTTCATCAGTCAAGCCTTCGGACTCGGGAAACACCGCCAGCGGATTGCCCGTGAACGGCTGATCAGTAAACACGTCGAGTTGAATAAATCGATACGACGGCATGGCTATTCAATTCTTCTGTAGAGACGCTAGCTTGCGGCAGGACATTCGACCGGTCAAGCGGCCGGCGAAGACTCGAGAGTCCGCGACCACGGCACTCATTCATTACCGTGATCGCGCTCTTCGGAAGTCTTTCCGGATTGAAACGAGAAAAAAGATACTCACGAGTACCGTCGGGGACCATTTGCGCAACGCGGATGCGCGACTGAACCAGCCGTGAACTTGCTGCATGCGCCTCCAAATAGACGGGTGACCAGCCAAGCCGATCGTCGAAAAAGCGCCGACCACAACTATTACAATCAGTACGGTGAATGCGATCGTCTTGGCGATTTGCCACCATCGAGTTCGATAATTCATCCAGTCGTTCAAGACTGTCACCGCAAAATGGACGGCGAGCGTCAGCCCAAACAGAATCAATCCAAACTGCTGGATTCGCTGGAGGACTAAGACCGTTCCGCCGACGATCAGGATGACTTCAACCAAATACAACAGCTTCAGCCAATAGCGGAACAGCAGGTTCCAGATGCTCTTTGGCGCCGCGAGCTCAACTAAGCCCCAGAAGATCAATCCCGCTCGCGTGATCCACGCCGCGAATTTCTGCCCGCTCTTTGCATAATCATTCGACAGTTCTTCGAACATCTTGCCCACGATAGTCGTCGCGCGCGCGGCGGTCTTCAAGGTCGACTGTGGATCGGGATTACGGTTCGTCGCGAAGATATCCAGGTACCGTTGTCGGACTGCGGCATTGTCGATCTTCGCATCTAACTGGCCCTTCAAAGGGTCAATGACCTTGCCCTTCAGATTGTCGATAAAGCCAGGGTTCTGCCTGGCGTCAAGGCTCACGAGCAAGTTTGGTTCCGCATTGCCGGAACCGGTGCGCATCGCTGCTTCGCACAGCAGATCGTGACGCTCCTGGACTCCCATGTCCTTGATCGTTTCATAAACGATCGCTGCTTGCGCTTCGCCGATTAGTTTGTCTTTTTGTGGATGATCGGAAGGCAGCACTGAACAGATAATCCGTTCAGCCCCATCGAGACGCCCCCACAGAATGTCGTTCTCGCGCCAGCGCTTTTCCAAAAACGCGCCGAAGTGCGCGAGCGCGGTGCCCGCCAACTTGTGACAGTTGGTCGCGCGCTCGTCGATTAACGCCGTCGCGTCTTCCGGGCTGACACGAAAAACGTCCACCAGCGATGGCTCGCCGACTTCCGTTTCATACATAATCGGGAAAATGATCATGTCGTAGTCGTCATAGTTCAGGTAATAGTGCTGCAGGCATTCGCGCGCAATTCGCGCCGGCACACTTTCGGCTGGATTAGCTTCGCCCGAATCAAGTCCAAGTATTTTTCGGCATTCAGCATCCGCAGCCGCTCGAGCCGCTTTGACCTCAGCCGCGATTTCATCACCAATCGCATTCATCCTCGATCGCACATCCGAAAACGTTTTCAAGAACGAGTCCGCTCGACGATCTGACTCAGCCTCAGCGGAATCGAGTAAGCCTTTCTTCGTCCCGCTCAGAAACCGATCGAGCACGACCGCTGGATTCAGCGTGGTGTTTGGTTGCACGCCGCCGCTCAACTTCTTGACGATCGCCTGGCTCAATTCGCTCAACGCTTTGTAACGCGCCGCGCGAACCGGGTCAGCTTCGTTGGGTTTCGGACGCGCGCGCAAACGCCGCGCAGCCTTTCGCAGATCGATGTGCGGTTTCTTTAGCGCGGCATAAATTCTCCGCAGCTCTTTCCGAAACTCGCGCACGGAATCTTCGTTAACTACGAAGCCCGCCGGCCATTTCTCTTTGTAGATATCCGCCAATTTTGCCGCGTCCAGGGTATGCAGGAATTCGATCCGCGTCCGGAGAAAAGTGATGCGCCTGATCGGATATGAAAGATTGAAACTCGTCAGGAATTGATTGATTGGATATTGAGAAACTACGCCGTCCTCGGCTTTGTCTGACGGATAGTCGAGATACCGAAGCCTGCGCCACGCGCGTGTCAAACTGCGAAAGATGGCGAAAAAATCCGAGTCTTCGCTCAGGCCGGCGCCACGCGTGACGACTCTCGCCAGATCGTCTGTGACCGCGCCAATCTCCAGACGATGATAGGCCGCGTAGCCACGGCCTTTACGCTTGATCATGTCGTCGAGGTACAGCTTCGACCACTCGTCGTCGCTGTAATTTGTGAGTACTTCCTGGTTCTGCTTCGTGCTCTCGAGAACATTCGCCGCTTTGTCGTTGGGAGCAGGTCGCTTCGCCTGTTCAGCATCATAATCAACGTTGTCCAGCACGCGGTTTATGCGCAGCACCATTCGATTTCGCTCATTCACCCGATTCAGATCTTCGCGGATCGTTTCGTACATTGGCAAAGTAGACAGCGCGTCCAGCGCATTCTCGACAAAGTTTGGCCGCTCCTGTTTTTCAGTTTCTTCTTCAGGATGTTCGGGCGCCGGCTCAACGTAAATCAGTTTCCGCGAGACCGGACATTCGGCGTGCCGACGTGTCAGCGTATCAACCGCGTAGCCGAAAGGTTTGTTGTCGAGATCGCCGCCATCAGCAAACGCCCGACTCTTGGGCGGCACCTGTTTAATTCCCGACGCCCGTTCGTAATCGTGGAAGAACCGCTTCCAGCGATCGCCGTCCGAATGTGCTTCCTTGTCATTCTTGTAATCGCCGTAGCCGTCCAGCACCGCGTCGATGTCTTGCAACGTCATCGGTTCGAACGCGAATGGAAACGATGAGGTGCAGCGCGCGGCGTAAGCCAGGAACGGGTTGCTGTCCGGCATGAAGTCAACGTCCGGGTCTGGCTCGTCATCACGCGGAAAGATAAAGTGAAACACGTTTTTGTGACGGCGCTCGTAAACTACTTCGTCTGTCAAACGCATCGGCAAAATGAGGCCGTTCAGGTCGGTTGTGGTCACATACAAATCGAGTTCATCAACCAGCGGATTGCTGGCAGCACTCTGATCATCAGCGCGTTTTGCTGCTGCGGGAGTTCGCCCATCCATCTCGTCCAACGCCTTAAGCAATTCGAGGTACATCCGCTTGGCATTCAGCAACGCGGGCGGCGGATCGTCGTAACTCACCGGCGGATCTTTCGACAATCTATCGTTGAGGAGTTTCTCAATCGCCCCTTCGCGCACCCAAAGCTCCTGCAACCGATCGATTTTCTGCCCTCGGACCAGCGCCTTCGCCAGGAAGATTCCGTTGATGCCGCCCGCTGACGCTCCCGTGATCGTGTCGACAACGAAACGCGTCGGGATTGGCGCCGTGGAATCCGACTCTGGCTGGTCATCGTCATTCTGTGCCAGCAGGTAACTGAGCTTTCGATAGACACGTTCCGATCCGGAAAGCTCGTCGTTCGAAAGCCTGGTTTTCCCGTTTCCATCGTCGGCGGTCGCGCGCACCAGACGCAAGAGTTCTTGCGCCACGCCGTTGATGTAAATCGCCAGCGAGACGCCGCCGTACATGACGACCGCGAAACGCACTTCTTTGGTGTATTCGACGTTGGGATTCGAAGGAGCAGTCATGGGACCTCCGTGAGACTGTTGATGGTGCGCAAGGAAAGCGCTCAGGTTTTTAAGAAAACAGGCTGAAGTTCGTGTCCGCTAAGGGAGCTCAAGCCTTGTTGTGCACGTACAGCAAAAGCGCGGGCAAGATATTCGCAAGGATGAGGAATGTCAATACTCTTACGAAGTTGCGGTCAAAAGTTAGGTAAGCAGCGAGGTCTTGAGCCATTCAGCGATTGTGTTCATCGACTCTTCGTAGATGTCCTGCTGATTCACCCCCGCCTTCTTCGGCACTTTCAACGAATGATCAGCACCTTCGATCGCGTGAAGCTTCGCAGGAAGTTTCAGCTCCTTGATTACCGCGGCGACCTCCTGCTTCGTGCCGAACGCGTCGCGCGAGCCTTGGACGAAAAGCATCGGCGCTTTTATTTTCGGCAGATGCTCTGAGCGGTGTTTATCCGGCCTTCCCGGCGGATGCAGCGGATAGCCGAGAAAGACCAAAGCGTCAATGTTGTCACCATTGATGGCTGCAACTTGCGAAGCAATTCGCCCGCCCATGGACTTGCCACCGATCGCCAGCCGATTGCCCTTCAACTTTCTGTGCTTGAGCACGGCGTCGATCACGGCGCGATAACAGGCTTCGAGACGTAGTCCCGGATCGGGAATCTTGCGACCTTGTTCGGTGTAAAGAAAATTGAAAGTAACAACGTCAATGCCACGTTCAGCCAAGCCGCTCGCAAACAAACGCATGAAGCCATTCAACTGATTTGCGCCGGCGCCGTGGCCGAGGATGATCGTTGTGCCCATGCGACCCGTTTTCGCGACGGGGTACAGTAATGCGGTCACGCTTTCGGCGTCGGTGACGTGGACTTTAAGTTCGGCTGCTGGCATCCAGGTTTCGATAAATTCGCGGCACGCGACTGCTGATGCCGCAGGTGATTTCATACGAGATGGTTCCGGCAAGCTCCCCTAAGTCTTCGGCGGTGATCGAGCAGTCGCCGTCGCGGCCGAGTAGAGTCACGCGATCATCCAGCGTAGCACCTGACACATCTGTTACATCAATCAGGGTTAAGTCCATCGAGACGCGACCGACTACCGGCGCAAACTGCCCGCGGACAATCACGCGTCCTCGATTGCTGAACACGCGCCGGTATCCATCGTCATAACCAATTGGAATCGTGGCAATCAGCGAGTCGCGCGTTGTTTCAAAAGTCCCGCCGTAACCAAGCTTCTCGCCTTTCGGCACCTGCTTCAAAAGCATCATTCGTGAAAAAAGCGACATCACGGGCCGCAGCGGCGGGATGTCTAGACTCGGCGGCAGAACATCGCGGACGAAACCATAAAGGGTCCCGCCCGGTCGCACCATATTGCCGCGCGTTTCTTTAAACGCGAACAGACCAGCTGAGTTCGCCGCGTGAATGTGTATTGGCGCGATTCCCTGTTCGCGGAATGCCGTTAGCGCGCGGTTGAATCGCTCCCACTGTCCCTGCGTGAATTCGGTCTGTGCTTCATCGTCGGCCGAAGCCAAGTGCGTCATCAAGCCGTCGACGCGAATATTTCTGAAACGCTTCAGCGCGTCGCAGAACTCCGGCACATCTTCGCTGCGCACGCCCAGACGACCCATCCCGGTATCGATCTTTACGTGTACATCAACGGTTTTCCGCGCATCCGCAGCGGCCCGGTCGATCGCCTCGACAATATCAAGCCGGTAAGCAACTGGCGTCAGGTCTCGCTGAAGGCAAAGGCTCTCCTGGCCTGGCCAGATTCCGCCCATGCAGAGAATCGGTTTCGTGATTCCCGCGTCGCGCAACTCGATCCCTTCTTCCGGCAACGCGACGCCGAACCAATCAACACCTTCTTTCTCTAATCGACGCGAGCACTTGACCGCGCCATGTCCGTAGGCGTTGGCCTTCATGGCTGCGAGAATCTTGACGTCAGGCCCCACACGTTCGCGAATCACATGAAAGTTATGCGCCAGCGCATCGAGATCGATTTCGGCCCAGGTTGGTCTACCGGATATATCCACAGATTACGCAGATTACACCGATTCAATTACGAAATGCAGTCGCGAAGCCATAGCCCAGCGAACTTGTAGAGCCCGCGTGTTGAGCCTTATGAATCTGTGGAATCTGCGTAATCTGCGGATTAGTATTAGAACTCATCGCCACGACTGATACGCGGCGACCCTTTCGAACGATCGAAGCGACTCAGGTATTGGCCCAACGCTTCGCGTTCGAGGTCGGTGAACTTGGCGAATTGATTGAGGAAGGCAAGATAGACTGTATCGGTCGGGCCGTTGCGCTGCTTCGCAACGATCAGCTCCGCGATGTTCTTGTTGTCGTCGGTGCGGTTGTAAGCCTCTTCACGAAAGATGAACGCGACCACATCTGCATCCTGCTCGATGGCGCCTGATTCGCGCAGGTCGGCGAGTTGCGGACGGTGATCGGTGCGGTTCTCAGGAGCACGCGACAACTGCGACAACGCAACTAGCGGCACATTCAATTCTTTGGCAAGTGCTTTTAGCTCGCGCGAGATTTGCGAAACTTCCTGTTGGCGTGACTCGAAACGGCGAGTTGAACCTGACATCAATTGCATGTAATCGACGATGATCATATCGAGTTGCTTCTGTTCCGTTGCCAAGCGCCGCGCTTTGGCGCGCATTTCCAAAACCGAAATCGCCGCGGTGTCGTCGATGAAGATGCGCGCGTCACCGAGTCTGCCTAACGCCTTGCCCAAACGCGCCCACTCTTCGTTCGACAAAAAGCCGCCGCGAAACTTCTGGGCATCCACGTTGGCTTCCGAGCACAACATGCGCATCGCCAAAGCTTCCGCAGACATTTCCAAACTGAACACACCGATGACGGCGTTGCTCTCGATCGCGGCGTGCTGCGCGAGCGTCAAGGCCAGGCTGGTTTTGCCCATCGACGGTCGTGCGGCAATGACCACCAGGTCCTGCTTTTGCAACCCGGAGGTCAGGGCATCGAGTCCGCGAAACCCTGTAGCGACGCCAGTTACCACCAGGTCGCGATGCTCGACTGCCTCGGCCTTTTCCAACACGCGTTCAGCCGGATGCTTGATGTGCTCAAAGCCCTGGCGAATGCGCTCGTCAGCCAAAGCAAAGATTGCATGCTCGGCATGATCGAGAATGTTTTGCGGCTCGTCCTCTTCCTCCAGCGCTTCAGCGGTGATTTTGTTCGCGACTTTCACAAGCTGGCGCA
>DASYTZ010000275.1:0-4243 GCA_036001745.1 Pyrinomonadaceae bacterium | reverse complement strand
GGACACGAAGTCGCCGTTCGGTTTCTGATTTACCAATCCGTCAGCTTCCAGCTTCTCCAAGTGCGCCAAGACCGCCCGTTCAGCCATCGCGTACGCCTTCGGCGATACATCGGTGTAAACGCGCGCGACGATTTCTGCTGCCGTTGACGCGCCATCGCGCACGGCTTTCAAAATCTTAGCTTCCCGTTCGAGTCGATGCGTGATGTACTCATCGATCTTGTCGTAAGGATTGGCAACGGCGGGCCCGTGCCCGGGCAACAACACGGTCACATTCGAAAGCGAGCGCATCCGTCGCAGCGAATCAAGGTAATCAATCATGTTGCCGTCCGTCGGATCGATCAGCACAGAACCAAATCCAACCACGTTGTCGCCGGAAATCAACACGCCGTTTGCTTCGTCGTGGAAACACAAGTGTCCGCGCGCATGCCCGGGCGTGTGCAATGCGCGCAGCTTGATTGATGGTTCTCCGTTGAGTTCGACTACTTGATCGTCTTCGATGGGCCCGTCGACCGGAAACTGACCCTTCAGCGACTCCACCGTCAATCGGTGCGCGGCAACTGAATGACGAGCGCCATACTTGGATTCGAGATGATCGTTGAGAGCAGTCACGCCTGCAACGTGATCGGGGTGAACGTGCGTCAGGACAATCTCGCACACTATGCGCCCTTCAGCAATCAAATCATCGACGCATTCTGCCAGCGCTTGCTGTTCTTCCTCGTACGGTGATCCGGGATCGATGACCAGAATCTCGTGCGACGTGTAAATCAGATAGGCGTTGGTATGCGTCGCCGGCGGCTTCGTCGGCGTGCGGACCGGAAAGCAGATGTAATTTGGCCGAAATTCGATACGGCGCGTCGGTTCGCGATGCGCTTCGGGAACTGACAAGAATCGTTCGACGAGATCGTCAGTCAAACCACCAGCGACTGTCTTCAGCGCGTGCAACACGGGAGGTGCAACGAGGACTTCGCTGCGTTCCCATCTCGCATAAGCTTCCCGCGCTTCGATCCATTCGCCCGATTGCAGTTCACCGTCGCCCGTCACGCGCGGCTCCTGCTTTGCTGGACAGTTCACAAGAAAGAACCAGGTGTCGAATCGTCGCGGCGCAAATGGCGGCGTCACCCAACGACCAACGAAAGTGAAGTCATTCGCATCGAGATGCAATCCGTAGTGTGCCAGCAACTCCGGCCAGGACATTCTTCCTGATTCCAAATCATCGAGTACTGACGCTCGCTGACCGACCGTCAATGTTTCTGCGCCACGCGCCAGCAGCACGCCAGTCTCTTCAAACATCTCGCGCGCAGCGCAACTGATCATCGCGGCGCGCGCTCGATCGTCCCCGCAATTCGTGACGATAACTTCGGCGTCGCTGCTTTCAGTTTGTCCGCCGGGAAAGGCATAGAAGCCGCCCAGAAAAACAAGTTTCAGACTGCGCTTGACCCAGAAGACTTCAGGATTGTTCGGATCGGTGTTATTGCGGAGGAGAATTACCGCGGCGGCATCTTTGGGAACTGAAGAGTTCATATCCGCAGATTACGCAGATTTCACAGACTCAGAAAACGTCGCCGCGAAAAGGCACAAAGGTTCAAAGAAAGTCTCACCAATCCATTTCTTCTTTTTTGCCACTTCTGTACCTTTTTGTGGTCGGTTCGTTCTGTGTAATCTGCGAAATCTGCGGATAGTCACGACCAACGAAATCTCTCGCCATCCCCACCCGCCCACGGATTGCCGCGCATGTGATAGCCGCCCTCTTCCCAGAAGCCGGCCTCGTCTTCGGCCAGGAAGCGCGCACCCTTGACCCACTTCGCGGATTTCCATGCGTAAAGTTGCGGTATGATCAGACGCACCGGCCCGCCATGCTCAGGCGGAATCGGCTGGCCGTCGTGAAGAAACGCAAACAGCGAATCCTCTTTCAGGAAGTATTCGATTGGAACATTGGTTGTCCAGCCGTAATCGTACGCGAGTGCCAGGACGAACTTCGCTTCAGGTTTAACGCCAGCGCGCTCGGCAATCTCGCGCGTGGAAACTCCCGTCCAAACATTGTCGAGCCGTGACCAGCGCGTGACGCAGTGAAAGTCTGCATAAACTTTCACCGCCGGCAGCTGCAGAAATTCGTCGAGCGAAAACTTCAAATTGTTTTCGACCAGGCCTTCAACCTCAAATGCCCAGGTTGCGAGATCGATCGGCGGCGCGCCATGCGCATCCAGCACCGGCCACTTTTTTGTGCGTGATTGTCCCGGCGGAATTCGATTGTCGCGCCGCGTGTCGGGACTGATGATTACATCCGGTTCGGTGACTTCTTCCGGTTGGCGCGGTTCGTGTGCTTGGTATTTGGGATCCTTGATTAGCGTGTCGAGAAAACTCATAAAAAGCAGAGATCAGACATCAGAGGTCAGACAAAAATTACTTGGCGAAAGTACTGACGCGCTGCGCCGTGATTAGCGAATCAATCAAGGCACGTTCCTTATCAACCAACGTCCGCAAGATTTGGCTGAAGATGCGGTGCGACAAGTGCGGATCGCGCAGGAGCAGCGTGCGAAACGATTCGTCAGTCCATTTCAGAACGGCCGACGGTTTGCTGGTGCGCACCGAAGCCGAACGCGGAATCCCGCACAACACGGCCAGCTCACCCGTAATCGTGCCCGGTTTACTTTCAGTCAAGACCACGTCCTCGCCGCTCCGTTTGACGAACACTTCGAGACCACCGGTCAGCAGGAGCAAAACGAAGTCAGCTTTGTCGCCTTCCTTAATTAGCACTTCACCCGCTGCACACTCTTTGACTTCGCCAGAGTTCAGCAAGCGATTGGCGCCATCGGTAGTGAATCCATGGAACAGCGGGAAACCAGTAATCAGCTTTGCGTAATTTTCGTTCATGGTGGCCAGTTAGAGACAAAGTATTCGAGAATCATTGGCTGCGAAACTTTCTTACCATCCTTTTCCGCAGGTGTGAATCGAATCAGGTGCGCGGCGTCAATCGCCGCGGCGTTCATCTCAGGAGTGAGCCCTCTCGTCACAACCACGTCCGTGACCTTGCCGGAACCACAGAACATTGCGCGCAGTCTGATCAGTTCGCGGCTGTATCGCTCGCGGTCGTGCTTACTGAATTTTGGCTCAGGTTTGGCCAGAATTCTGACCCTCACGTCAACCGGATTTGCAGACGGGACCGTGCATTCTTTTGGTGACGGGCTCGGGCTGGGACTGGGAGTCGGCGTCTGAGCGTAAGCGGCGCCCGCAAATGACAGCACGAACAATGTACAGACTATTCGCTTCGCGTTCATTGCTTGTTAGGACTGCTGCGTTCCGCCAGTTTCATCAAATCTTCCGGCATCCATCGGGCCGAGCCTTTTTCAGTCGCGCCCCTTATTCCTTTCGAACGATCGTGCCATTTGTCTCGCGTGCCTTCAGATTCACGCTGGCTTTCGTAATTCTCGGTCTGCTCAAGCGAAAGTACGATCCCCTGCGCGACGTCGTTCCAATCCTTCTGCTGAATGCCGCGCAGCACCAGCGGCAAGCCGGCCGTCCAATCCTCCTCGGGCGCGCGCGCGTCCTGCTCCGGAATCGTCAGGTTGTAAGTCGGCGGAAAGGCCGAGCCGGAAAACTCGCGCACAAGTTGTTTCGCGATGTCTCTGTAGCTCGTCTGTGGATTCTCTGCGCGAATCGCCTGCGCGCGTCGAAAGAGATCGGCGACGGTTGAGCCTGTTTGGGTTTCAGCCACAGAATTCTCCTGCGTCATGCTAA
This sequence comes from Pyrinomonadaceae bacterium, assembly GCA_036001745.1. Taxonomy (GTDB): domain Bacteria; phylum Acidobacteriota; class Blastocatellia; order Pyrinomonadales; family Pyrinomonadaceae; genus UBA11740. The sequence continues at coordinate 508 of DASYTZ010000275.1, read as the reverse complement.
CCATAAGGTTATACGCGTTTTGTTCACAAACACAAAAGCTCCGTTAGGAGCATAATATTTATAGCCGAAGCATGTTTTCAAGAGTTTCTACGCGAGAAGACATGCGCAGTCGCATGTCTTCTCGCGATAAATTTATGTATGAAATGGCAGGTGCTATAAACATTTGGCTCCTAGCGGAGCCAAGAGCAAGGATCGGCATCATTCTTTATTCGTCGACCTAAATCGTTTCCAGCTCTTTCCGCGTGAATTCATCTTCGACATTGCCGGTATTCAGCGTCGACGCCGGCTCGAACAGGAGCACCTCGCATTCTTCTTCCGCGAACGGGCGATGCTCAATGCCGCGCGGGACGATGATGAACTCGCCTGGTTCGATCCATTCGCCGCGTTCGCTACCGTTCTCACGATAATCCATGCGAAAGCGGCCTTTGACGACCAGAAACATCTCGTCTTCAGTTTCGTGATGATGCCAGGTGAATGGGCCCTGGAATTTCACGAGCTTGATCAATTG
>DASYTZ010000274.1:0-5400 GCA_036001745.1 Pyrinomonadaceae bacterium | reverse complement strand
GTGCGCGATCTCAGCGCCCTCGCGCGGATAGAGAATGTGCTCGTAAATCTCGTCCGTGAAGCACAACGCGTCGAATTCCTGACACAGCGCGCCAATGAATTCCATCTCAGCGCGCGTGAAAACTTTGCCGGTTGGATTGTTCGGGTTGCAGATTATGATCGCTTTCGTTTTAGGATTGAATGCCGCGCGCAATTCGTCTCGGTCAAAAGTCCAATCCGGTGCGCGCAACGGAACATGACGCGGCTTGGCGTCCGAGAGAATCGCGTCGGGGGCGTAGTTTTCGTAGAACGGCTCGAACACGATCACTTCTTCGCCTGGATCGACGGTCGCCATCATCGCGGCGATCATTCCTTCGGTCGATCCGCACGTAACGGTGATTTCAGCTTCGGGATCGATGTCCAAGCCGAGATACCACTTCGTCTTCTTCGCAATCGCGTCGCGAAAATCTTTTGCGCCCCAGGTGATCGCGTATTGATTCACGTCGTCCGCGATGGCCTGCATCGCGACTCGTTTGATGTCTGCGGGCGCCGCGAAGTCGGGAAAGCCCTGCGACAGATTGACCGCGCCGTACTTCATCGCTTCGCGCGTCATCTCGCGAATGACTGATTCGGTGAATAGACTGGCCTTGCGAGATACGCGACGTGAAATCGAAGGTGCTGGTGTCATCGTAAAAATGGTCACAGACTAACGCGGATAATGAAGCGATTATTTCACCTGGTCCTATCCGTGTCTATCAGCGAGCATGAGGTCCGAAAGACTAAGAGGCTGTTGAAAGGTCTGCCTGAATGTCGAGAGCAAACATCCAAAGCGGCGCTGAGTATGCTTGCCGCACTCCAAAATTGACAAGTGTGCTTAAGTCCAGGGCAAGAAAATTTCGAGTGCGCCAACACGGCGGCGCGCTGGAATTTCCAGCACTTCCCAGCCGCTAATTTCCCATGATTTCGAATGCGCATCGCGGCCCACCTTCGCGCTCGCAGCGCTCGCGGACCGTCCCCCCGATAATCTCGGACAGCAAGGATTCGGCCAGTTGACAAACTTCCGGATGCTCGACAACGGCAGCGGCGAGCGGACAACTTCCGCTTTTGATGAACAGCCTTTCTCCGTCCTTCTCTATGCGCGCTGCCCCGCCTATTGCTTCCAACGCGATGAGTGCCTTCTCGGAACGAGTCTCTAAATCACCGCTTTCCGTGTGTGAAGTCTGATTGCCTGCTAATGAACGACCCACCTCCTGGAGAACTGCTCTGAGCGCTCTGGGTGTGAGTCGGGTTTTGAGCACCGCGATGAGTTGATTGAGCAACATGTCGTAGGCTTTGGGAAAGAGATGCTCAGCTTCGTCTGTCAACTCGTACGAGAAATGTGGTTTGCGGGTACCCCTCTGAACGCCGCTCTGCTTGATGAGTCCGTCGCGTTCCAGGGAAAGGAGGTGCGCCCGCACGGCATTGTCCGTCAGTCCCAACTCCTCGGCTAACTGGCTAACAGTTTTCGTCGTCCCTCTCACCAGAGTGACGATGCGGCCCCGGGTGCTACCAAAAAAGCGTTTGTCCAACTTACTTCTCTTCATGTTTTCGGGCTGATTATTACATTTTTTGAAAATAAACACAATAAGTCAAACTAGTACTTGACTTATTATAGAAAGGGGGTATGCTGCGCTCAAATGGGGCATCGCCCTAAGTGAAACTTTAAGTCAGTCACAACCGGAGGAAACGAAAGATGGAACATATAATCGACAATCCAACCAGAATCACTTCTTTCACTGAGGCGAGTGTCGACGCCTCTCGGCCTGCCTATCAGGCTTACCAAATCTTGCGGCTGGGCTTCACGGTCGCGCCAATCGTGGCAGGGCTCGATAAGTTTTTCAATCTGCTTGTGAATTGGGAGCAGTACTTACCGCCGTTTGTTAACAAGCTGGTCGGCGGTCATGGTCACGAGTTGATGCTCGTCGTTGGTGTTATCGAGATCATAGCGGGACTCGGAGTTGCACTGATACCCAAGGTTTTCGCTTACGTTGTTTCCGCCTGGCTCCTACTGATCGTCGCTAACCTTTTGATGATCCCGGGCTACTACGACGTCGCGTTGCGCGATTTCGGGCTGGCGCTGGGAGCTCTCGCGCTGGCGCGTCTGAGCCGGGAATTCGACCGCTCAGTTTTACAATAATCAAGAGAGTGACGGCTCCCGATTGGTTGGAGAAGGTCATGATTGCTGAACTGGAACAAGGACTCGTCGCCCAGAAAGTTGGCTTTCGCGACTTCTTAGCTACTGCTCGCGGAACCGAACCACACGCCGCCCTGGGCGACGCGCTTACCGGATGTTTGTTGGCGGGGATCGAAGTTGTTTCGGTGCTCCCCGATTGGGTTGAGGTGCGCGTTCCTTGCGATCTCGCGGCCATCTCACCGCTTGAGGAGCTACTCACGCAGCTCGAAGCTGACCTGCCGCGGGAGATTGGCGAAGCGATTAGTTACGCCTTTCGGGAGATGCTCGGCAACGCAGTCGAGTACGGCTGCCGTCTTGATCCGGCGGCGCGAGTCGAGGTGAGATTCGTACGCCTCAAGCGCGCCATCATTTGCCGGATCAAAGATCCCGGCAACGGCTTCGACCCGATACGGCTGGACCATGCCGCCGTCAATAACCCGAATGACGACCCACTCCGCCACGCATTCGTGCGTGAAGCGGAAGGCCTGCGCGCCGGGGGATTCGGCATCCTGATAACCAGCCAACTCGTGGATGAGTTGGTTTACAACGAGCGGCATAACGAAGTGCTGTTCGTCAAATACCTGTCTTGAATGGAAGGGACGAGTTGATGTTACCGAATGCGCAGGAAGCAACGTCAGCCATCATGCGAGCGAGGGACTGTCGCTCGACTTACAGTCGGCACCCCGGATCAGGGGTGGTGCGCGATCTGAACTGGTCAAAGCTCAACCGCCCCCGATTCAGCAATTCGAGAACAGTCGAGCGAGTGGCCGAGGCACGTCTGCCTACGGAGTTTGGCGAGTTCCACATCATCGGCTACCGGTCACTCACTTCAAATGAAGAGTTCGTCGTGCTTGCCCAGGGGGAGCTGCGCCAAGACCGAGCGACGCTGGTGCGTATTCATTCGCAGTGCCTGACTGGCGATGTGTTTAGGTCAGTCAAGTGCGACTGCGGCCGGCAGCTTCGTGCGGCTATGGAACTAATCGCACGGGAAGGGCGCGGCGCGATTGTCTATCAGCAGCAAGAGGGGCGAGGCATCGGCATCATCAATAAGATTCGTGCTTACGCGTTGCAAGATGAGGGCGCCGACACGATCGAGGCAAATGAGAGATTGGGGCTGGCAGTTGACCTACGCTGCTACGAACAATGCGCGGAGATCTTGCGCGATCTCGGCCTGAACCGTGTGCGCTTGATGTCAAACAATCCGGAGAAAATGCGGGCGATCGAAGGAATGGGAATCAAAGTAGTCGAGCGCGTCTTGCTGCTGACTCCCCCCACGGATGCAGCCAAGGGCTATCTGCGAACCAAGAAAGAAAAGATGGGACATCTATTGGAATTCATCTGATGGGATTGCGGGTAACTACAGAGTGAGATTCTACTTATGAGCTACACAGACGTAACGGTTGCAAAAATCAACGAACTTGCGGACGGCGAAATGAGACAAGTGTCGGCCGCAGGGAAAGAAATCTTGCTGGCCCGAGTCAGTGGAAACTTTTATGCGGTTGGCGCGCATTGCACACACTACGGCGCGCCGCTCGTGGAAGGTGTACTCAGCGGCGATCGCCTCGTTTGTCCGTGGCATCATGCTTGTTTCAACGCCAAGACCGGCGATTTGCAGGAGCCACCAGCGCTCGACGCGCTTCCGTACTACGACGTCAGGATTGAAAACGATCAAGTCATCGTGCGCGTTCCCGACAGCGCGTCGGATCGCAGAACGCCGCAGATGAGCAAGCGAGACACGAAAGATGAACAGTTGTTCGTTATCGTCGGGGGCGGCGCGGCAGGTTACGCAGCTGCCCAGACATTGCGCGAAGACGGATTCACAGGCCGGCTCATGTTGATTACCCGCGAAGCTCAGTTGCCGTACGACCGCCCAAACCTGAGCAAAGAGTACTTGCAAGGAAAGGCCAAACCTGAATGGCTCCCGCTGCGGCCCGACGACTTTTTTGCTGAACATGACATCGAGGTCGTATCTGGAAAGGAGATCGAGCGCATTGATGCGGCTAAGAAGGCAATCAACTTTGCGGACGGCGAGTCGCTTCTTTGTGATGCAGTCTTGGTGGCTACCGGTGGTGAGCCGCGCAAGCTGCCCTTCCAATCTGAAGGCCACGAAAATGTTTTTCTGCTTCGCAGCTACACCGACGTGGCCGCGCTTGTCGCTGCGGCCGAAAAAGGAAAACGCGCAGTCGTCATCGGTGCCAGTTTCATCGGCATGGAAGCGGCCAGTAGCTTGACGGCGCGCGGGTGTGAAGTGACGGTCGTCGCGCCTGATGACGTGCCGTTCCAGAAGACTCTCGGGGCGAAGATCGGCAAGTTGTTTCAAGACGTTCATGAAGAGCACGGCGTCAAGTTCAAACTTGGCGCATCTGTTGCGGGTTTTAGCTGCGCAAGGAAAGTTACGGCGGTCGTCCTTGGAAATGGCGAGCGACTGGATGCTGATCTTGTCGTGGTCGGTGTCGGTGTCAAGCCGGCGACAGACATCCTCAAGGGGGTCACTTTGCACCGAGACGGCGGAGTGATCGTCGATGAACACATGCGCGCCGCCGACGGCGTATATGCAGCCGGAGACATCGCCTACTTTCCGCATTCGCTCACGGGCAAACGCCAGCGCATAGAACACTGGCGCACGGCAATGCAGCAGGGTCGCATTGCGGCGCACAACATGGCGGGGAAAGAGGTCTCGTTTGACGGCGTGCCGTTCTTTTGGACCAGGCAATTCGATGTCGGGCTACTGTACGTCGGGCATGCCAAGGAGTGGGACGAGATTATCTATCAGGGCGACGTGTCAGCGCGCGATTTCCTTGCGTTCTACGTGAAAGAGAATCGAATACTGGCGGTCGCCGGCATGAATCGTGACCGCGAGATGGCCGCCATCGAAGAATTGATGAGGTTGAATCGAATGCCAATGGTCGCGCAAATCAAGCATGGTCCAGCCGATGTTACGGGACTACTGACCAATTCTGGCGCTACCTACGAGCATGCTGTCGTGGCGCATTGACGGCGAATCGAATCACAAAAGGGATGACAAAAAACTTCAAGAACACCAACGGAGAACGGAGAAGAGAGGTTGACGATGATGCTGACACGCACCGCGTCCGCGGTCTGGGAAGGAAATCTCAAAGACGGTCAGGGCAGGATAAAGGTTGAGAGCGGCACTCTCGATGGCCCTTATACATTTTCATCGCGGTTTGAAACCGCCGCTGGAACAAATCC
>DASYTZ010000273.1:0-26747 GCA_036001745.1 Pyrinomonadaceae bacterium | reverse complement strand
TGCTCGGTGACGAACTCCAGACCCCACTCAAATGGCCGCACAACGCGATTGTTATCGCGTTTCGTGTGCGCCACCTCGCGCGCCCTCATCCACCTGCCGAACAAATCAGCCATGCTCGCTCAACGGCCTCAAAAATCCTTGCACAATCGAGTCAGTCATCCTAAAGTTCACCCCAAGCAAAATCAAGTAACGATAACTGAAGTAATTTGAAACGCGAGCGTGACCTTGCGGACACACGCCCTCAGCCATATTCCCATCTCGCTGAAGAGTGCGAAAGTGTCTGCTCATTAGGGCGACGAAAATGTGGCTTAAGAAGAGACCCACCATCACCATCGGATTCGCCTTGCTCGCTTTGGTGACGGCAAGTAGTTGCCTGCCGAAAAGTCCGATGGAATCCGGAGGCGGCCTCAACATCACTCTGTACGGGTTTTCGGTGATGAAAGAGCCGCTCGAGAACGCCATCTATCCGGCATTCGCAGCAAAATGGAAGAGTGAGCATGGCGTCGATGTGCGCTTCACGTCGTCATTCGCAGGCTCAGAGACAATCACGAATCAGATTCTGCAGGGCGTGAAGGCGCAAATCGGTATCTTCTCGATCGATCGCGATCCGCAACGATTGAAGGATCGCGGTTTCGTTACCAGCGACTGGCACGCTTTGCCGCAGAAGGGAATCGTGAACAAGACGCCATTCGTCATTCTGGTACGACGCGGAAATCCAAAAGGGATCCACGACTTTCCGGACCTGGCAAAACCCGGCGTGAGGTTGGTTCATCCCGATCCGATCAGTTCCGGCGGTGCACAGTGGTCGATTCTGGCGCTGTACGGCTCAGAGCTGGTCAAGTCTGAAAAGGCAACCGGCGGAGCTGATCAGACGCGCGCGTTGCAAACGTTGCAGGCGATCTGGCATAACGTGTTCTCGACGCCGGCCTCAGCGCGCGAAGCGCGGACGACTTTCGAGCTGGGCAACGGGGATGCGTTGGTGACTTATGAACTTGACGCGCTGCTGATGAAGCAGGCGAGCCCGGACGCGGATGCTGAGATTGTAATTCCCGAAGCAACGATCTTGAGCGAACATCCGGTTGTCGTCATCGATCGCAACGTTAGCGCCGGCGATCGGCCGGTGATCGATGCTTTCATCGCTTACCTGTTTACTGAGGAAGCGCAGCGCGCCTTCGTCAAATTCCACTTTCGATCCAGCACAAATGACGCGCTGAATCAGGAAAACAACGAACTCGCAACCATCAAGTACCCGTTTACAGTTGACTATTTTCGCGGTTGGGAGCACGCATATCCGGAAGTCATCGAGGGCATCTTTCGCGATCAGGTGCAGCAGAGGAAATAATTAGCCACTGAGGCACAGAGTCACGGAGAGAAGACAACGAAGGGAAAACAAAACGTCGCCAATCAGATGAAAACTGATTTGAAAAGCTCTGTGTCTCGGTGTCTCTGTGGCAAGTCTTGCCCATGAAGATCACAGCCGTCCGACATGTTCGTGGTTATGACGTCGCGCGCCCGGTGAGCATCGGCGTGATGCTGGGCATCATGCTGCCGCTGGTTCTCTTGCCGTTGCTCTCGATCTTCATCTACGGGACGCGACATGGGTTGGGCGTGTTCTGGTCATCGCTGGTCGCGCCGGAAGCGATCTTCGCGCTGAAGCTTTCGATGGTGACCAGCTTTTGGGCGACAGTCTTCAATGTGGTTTTTGGATTGTTCGCCGCGTACGTGCTTTCGCGTTATGACTTCTGGGGGCGCAATGCGGTGATCGTCACGATTTCGCTGCCGACCGCGATTCCCACGGCGGTTGCGGGTTTCGCCTTGCTGCTGTTATGGGGGCCGTATGGAACTCTCGGGCGCATGCTGAATCCGCAGGGCGTCCAAGTGATGTTCACGCCTTACGCAATCATCCTGGCGAATATCTTCGTCACTTTTCCGCTCGCGTTCGGCGTGATCAAGCCGGTATTCGACACGATGAGTCGTTCGCTTGAAGAAGCTTCAGCGACCATCGGGGCGACGCGTTGGCAAACGTTCTGGCATGTGACGCTGCCAAGCCTGCGCGGCGCGATCGTTTCAGGCGCGCTGCTGACTTTCGCGCGGGCGGTGGGCGAATTCGGCTCGACGATTCTCGTGTCGGGAAACCTCGCTTTGCGTACACAGACCGCGCCGCTGTACATTTTTGCCAAGTTCAACGAAGGACAAATTGAAGCCGCGAATGCGATCGCGATCGTGCTGGCGCTCTTATCGTTCGTAATTTTCAGCGTGCTGTTCTTCGCGCGCGACTGGCTGGAATTCGAGGCGCAGGAAGCATGACCCCGAAAATGCAATTAGCCCCTGACGATCCACACGTATCCTGGGCGCCCGAGCGCTCGGAAAAAACTGGCGTCGCAGCGAGCGTGCGCGGCATCAGCAAGCGCTTCAAGAAAGCGAGCGTCCTCGAAGACGTCAGTTTCGATGTTGCGGAGGGCGAGTCGCTCGTGCTACTCGGCGCTTCAGGAAGCGGCAAGACGACAATCCTGCGCATCATCGCGGGCCTCGAGCAGCCTGACACGGGCCGAGTGATTCTGCACGGTAAAGACGTCACCGACTTGCCGGCGCGCGAACGCGGGGTCGGCGTGATCTTTCAAGCCTACGCGCTGTTTCCGCGCATGACCGTCGAGAAAAATATCGCCTACGGTTTGAAGATTCGGCATCGGCCGCGCAAGGAACGACGCGAGACGGTCAATCGTCTGATCGAGTTAGTGCAACTGGAAAACCATCGAAAAAAATATCCGTGGCAGCTTTCCGGCGGACAGCAACAGCGGGTCGCAATTGCGCGCACGCTCGCCTACAAACCGCAGGTGCTGTTGTTCGACGAGCCGTTCGGCGCGCTGGACGCGCAGACCCGCGTGCACCTGCGTCGTGAAATTCGCGCTCTGCTCCGAAAAGTGAAAGTGCCGTCGGTTTTCATCACGCACGATCAGGAGGAAGCGCTCGAGCTGGGTGATCGCATCGCCGTGCTTAACGATGGGCACCTCGAGCAGGTCGGCACGCCTGACGAAGTCTACAATCATCCGGCGACTGAGTACGTTGCGACGTTCCTTGGCGCCGCGAACCTGTTGCTGGGCGTCGTGACGCGCGGCTGCGTCGAGATCGGAACGGCACGGCTGCCCGCCGAAACGGAAACCAAAAAGTTTCGTGAAGGTCAGTCAGTGAAACTTGTCTTTCGTCCGGAAGACGTTTGTCTGAGCCCGGATGCCAAGTTGCCTGAAAGTTGTCGCCGGCTGGCGAATGGTGTGATCGAGCAGATTGATTTCGTGGGCGCTTACGAGCGTCTAAATGTGAGGCTGGATCTGGCGCACCGGCCCCAAAGTGGGGAGCTCGCGCCGCTGTATCAGGTCACCATCAACACGCCGGAGCGAATGGTTGGCGTGCCGGTCATGGCGACGCGCCCAAAACCTGAAGCGAATGCGACACGTTACAAACCTGGTGACCGCGTTGCCGTCGGCCTCACTTCGTTTAGCCTCCTGCCGAATTACACGCTGGCGCGACAACGCTGAATCTCATGAAACCTGTAGTGTTGTCACTGATCATTGTAGTGGTGTGCGTGACGCACTCAGCGGCGCAATCACGCGTTCCGGAAACTGACACACAAAGCTGGAACGATTTTCAGCTCACCGTTCCGTTGAGCAAAACAGTCGATCTGGTGACGCAGTTGACGCTGCGGTTCGGGGATAACCTGACGGAGCCCGTCGATGAGCGTTGGGGGTTTGGTTTCAATTACAAGCTAAACCGTTATGTGACACTCAACGAATCCTACTTCAATCGGGAAGCTCGACCGCCGCATGGTCGCCGCGAACGCGAGATCCGTTTGGCCTTGGGCGCGACGTTACAGAAGCCCATTGGTAAGTTCACCTTGAGCGATCGTAACTGGTTTGAGCGACGCTGGCGCGAGCCGCAAGTAGATGCCTGGCGATATCGTAACCGTTTGCGACTGGAACATCCGTTTCAAATTAGCAAGACCAAGTTCACCTGGTTTATTTCAGACGAAGTATTTTATGACTGGAGTTTGAATGACTGGGTGCGCAACCGCGCCGCGATTGGCGCCAATCACGCCTTCAATAAACATTTCACTCTTGAGCTCTACTACATGCGACAGAATGATGGGCGCAGCCGGCCGGGCGATCTTCACATTATTGGCAGCGTGTGGAGATTCAAATTGTGAGCCGGCCCGTCATCGCCGTTCGCGCAAGCGTCGGATCATTTTCGGCAGAACGAGCGCGGCTTGCAAGAGCGATCCGGCGGTGAGTCGGCGCGCCAGTGAGCGGAAGAGTTTGCCGGCGCTCGGCGTGTAGTTGAACCACCAGACATCAGGCAGAGAGGGGAAATGATTGACGTGGATGTGTTGTTGATTAACTAGTTCGAGCAGTCCTGCGCGACCGTGTGTGCGCCCAAAGCCACTCTGCTTCACGCCACCCCAGGGCGTCTGTGCAATGCCGTGCGTGTAGAGGACTTCGTTGACCATGACGGTACCGGCGGCGATTTGTTCTGCCAGTCGCTTTCCTCGCGCAAGATCCTTTGTCCAGACGCTCGCAGTGAGTCCGTAAACACTGTCGTTCGCCAGCCGCACAGCTTCGTCATCCGTTCGGAACGTCATGATCGGCAGCACGGGCCCGAAAGTCTCTTCCCGCATCACGTCCATTTCGTGATTGACGTTCGTCAAAACCGTCGGGGGAAAGAACGGGCCCGTGACGTCGGGCGTTCGCTCACCGCCGGTTAACGCAACCGCCCCGCGCGCCGTGGCTTCGTAAACATGCCGCTCCACTGTGCGCAACTGCTGTTCGCTGCTCATCGAACCTATGTCGCCCTGCCGGTCGCCGCTTTGCTGCAGACGTTTCGTTTCCACGACGACCTGATCGGTGAACTTCTGCGCGATACTCTCGTGCACATAACAACGTTCGACTGCAGCGCAGCATTGACCGCTATTCGCAAATGCTCCCCAGATAGCGCCGCGCGCGGCATTCTCGATGTCAGCATCTTCCAAAACGATCATTGGATCTTTGCCGCCAAGTTCCAGCACGACGGGAATCAGATAATTCGCGGCAGCTTCGGCGACGCGACGGCCTGTCGCGACGCTGCCTGTGAACATGATCTTGTTCACGCCGGCGCCAATCAACGCCGCGCCTGTCGAGCCGTCGCCGGTGACAACTTGCAGTAGCCCCTCCGGCAGGCCCGCGCGATCCAGAACTTCTTTGATCTTCAACGCAGTGAGCGGCGTAAGTTCGCTCGGTTTGAGCACGGCCGCATTGCCGGCCATCAACGCCATGACGACTTCGTCAAGCGGCGTCGCCCAGGGAAAATTCCATGGTGGAATGATGCCGACCACACCCACAGGCTTGTAAACGAGATAGGACGTGCGCCCCATCCAGCCGTACAGACCTATTTTGATTCGCTCACGTTGCAGGAAGCTCTCAGTTTTGCGGGCATAGAACTGCATCAGATCGATCGAGGTCGTCAGTTCCATCGTGATCGCTTCGGCGATCGGCTTGCCGGTTTCGCGGGAGATTAGCAAAGCAATTTCGTCCAGCTCTTTCAGGACGATCTTGCGCGCGCGCATGATGACGCGCCCGCGTGCGCCGAACGATTTTGCGGCCCAGGCCGTTTGCGCGGCGCGCGCGCGATCGACGGCGCGCGCAACTTCTTCGGGCAGCGTCAGTAGCACACGGCCAATTTCTTCGCCCGTCGCCGGATCGCGCGAGATCATTTCCGCGCCTGTCGATTTGGCAGGAATACTTTGCGCCATGGCCGTGATTATCGCTTAGAAGTCCGTGCCAACGAAAGCAAAATCTCCGCGTGCCTTTGCGGAGACCTCTGCGTGCTCTGCGGTTTATTCGTTTCCACGCCTGGACAAACCGCCGAGGAAGAAGGTAGGACACTACCGAGGAAGAAAGAGGTTTTCGCGGAGGGACGCAGAGTCAGCTACAATGTCGAATTCAAAACAAGCGTAAGGAGACCTGATAATGAAATCGCAACTGAAGGAATTCATGCGTCGCATCGACAAAGATTCCGTCGCCATCATTCCCGCGGCGCGTGAGGCCGTGCGCTCGCACGATACTAACTATCGCTATCGCCAGAATTCGGATTTCTTCTACTTGACTGGATTTGAAGAGCCAGAAGCGATCGCGGTGATCGCCCCCTCAAGAGACAAAAAGTACACGTTGTTTGTGCGGCCACGCGACCTTGAGCAGGAGATTTGGAACGGCTATCGCGCGGGCGTTGAAGGGGCTGTCAACGATTACGGCGCTGATGAAGCATTTACGATTAGCGAGTTCGACGAGAAGCTGACGGAGATTCTCGACGGTCCATCGGTGCTCTATTACGCGTTTGGCCACACCAGTCCCGAAATCGATCGGAAAATTATTCGCGAGCTAACGCGTATGCGCGAAAGCAACCGCAAACCTTTCGAGCCGCCGACGGCGATCGTTGATCCCAGCTCGATCGTGCACGAGATGCGCGTGTTGAAGACGCCTGAAGAGATCGAGATCATGCAGCGCGCCGCCGACATTGCGGCCGAGGCTCACGTGGAGGCCATGAAAACGGTGCGGCCGGGAATGATGGAATACGAAGTCGAGGCGATGCTGGAAGCGTACTTCCGCAAGCATGGAGCGACAGGCTCGTCATACACTTCAATCGTCGGCGCCGGCGGAAACGCGACGATTCTGCACTACATCGACAACAAAGATGAGTTGAAAGACGGCGATCTGTTGCTGGTTGACGCAGGCTGCGAATACAAAGGCTACGCATCAGACATCACCCGCACCTTTCCGATCAATGGCAAATTCACGGAAGCGCAGCACGAGATTTACGATCTGGTGCTGGAAACTCAGAAGTCCTGCGTCGATATGGTTCATCCCGGCGTGCGTTTGGAGGATTTGAAAACCCACTCGATCGAAATGCTGACCGAAGGCATGGTACGGCTCGGATTACTCAAGGGTGATCCGAAGAAACTGATCAAAGAGAAGAAGTACATGCAGTTCTACATGCACAACCTTGGTCATTACCTCGGTATCGACGTGCACGACGCCGGCCGTTATTACTTCAAGGGCGAATCCCGGCCCGCGGAAGTTGGCATGGTGATGACGATCGAGCCGGGACTCTACATCTCACCTGACACCAGCCGCATTCCTGACGAATTCAACAAGGACATTCCGGCCAAGTATCTCGGCATCGGCGTGCGGATTGAAGACGATGTATTGGTTACTGAAAAAGGCGCCCGCGTGCTAACACACAAAGTGCCAAAGGAACGCGAAGAGATTGAAGCGCTGATGGCGAAGTAGACGATTCCGAGTCGATTAGCTACTGAGAAAATCGAGTGGTTTTCGCGTATCGATAAGGTTGTGCTTTTCGGCCAAAGTGAAGTAAAGCGCCAGGCCCTTCTCCATTTCTTCGTCCACGCCGAACACGATGTTTTTCGTCAAGTAAGTCGTAATCTCATCTTCAGACAATCCAATCTGGTTTGAATAGCCGGCCGCGATCTGTCTGATCTTCTCCAATCCTTCGTCGCGCGCCGCCGCGAAATCAATTGAACCAATTTCCAGGAAATTCATTCGCGCCATCCACATCGCGAAGACAAATCCGAATCCGGTGAACTCGTGCCACAGAGTGGCTAAGTCAAAGACGCGAAATTGATCGCGGGGAATCTTCATGGCTGGATCGCCGATGATCAGCGCCGCGTCTGCATGCGCCAGCATGGACTTCAAATCAGGCGCGGATGTTTCCCACTGCGGCTCGAAGCCGAGGAATTCGCGAAAGATGATCTTCACGAGCGCTGCCGACGTGCGCGACGATTCATCCAGCGCGACGCGTTCAACTTTCTTCAAATTGTTCTTGCGAGTGACGAGGACGACGCTGCGCACAGCGGATTTCGAACCAACGCAAACGTTGGGGACGATTGCGATATCCGGCAATCGCTGGTATTCGATGATCGGAACCAGCGCGGCGTCAACCTCGCCGCGCGCGAGCAGCTCGGCGCAACGCGCGGGCGCCGTGTCTGTGAACAACTCAACCTGGTCGCGTTGCGGGCCGTGAATGAAACTCCAGACGAGCGGAGCTGTGTTCAGGTAACTCGACGCGGCGATGCGCGGTCGGGTGTGGGTGCTTTTCGGATTCACCGTTTGCAGTTTATATTGAAGCGCGCCGCGGAAAAGTCAATGCCAATATTCGATGTTACAGTTCCGATTCGTCACGGGATGCCGATTTACGAGGGCGATCCGCCGGTCAGCATCGAAGCAGCGTCAGCATTGGCGAAGGGCGATTCCGCCAACGTTTCATTCCTTCACTTCGGCGCGCACACCGGAACGCACGTTGATGCGCCGGCGCATTTCATCGAAGGCGCTAACAAGATCGATTCGCTGCCGCTCAATGTTCTGATTGGGCCGGCGCGCGTCGTTCGCGTCGCTGACGATCGCACGGAGATTGATGCGGATTTCCTGGCTACTTGTCACCTTGATCAAGTTGAACGCATTCTGTTTCATACGCGCAACTCCGGATTTTGGCACGAAGGCTTTCGCAAAGACTTCACGCACCTTTTGCCCGACGCGGCGGAGATGCTGGTCAGCCGCGGCGTGAAGCTGGTCGGAATAGATTACCTGTCGATCGAAAAGTTTCATTCGGGCCACCATCGCACGCACATTGCTCTGCTTTCCAGCGGGGTGGTGATTGTCGAAGGATTGAACCTCGCGGAAGTGCCCGCCGGTGATTACGAGTTGATTTGTCTACCTTTGAAGATTGCCGAGGGAGCCGGCGACGGCGCGCCGGCGCGCGCAGTATTGCGAACTTTCGATTAGCATCTAACGGCCCTCTCCCTCTGGGAGAGGGTTGGGTGAGGGTCTACGAGCGCGGACTAACGCCCTCTCCCTCACCCTCTCCCAGTGGGAGAGGGAATGAAGAAAACAAAACCCGATCGCCAATATCGCGAACGCGTCTATCGTATTGTCCGTCGCATTCCGCGCGGACGCGTGATGACCTACGGCCAGATTGCTTACATGCTCGGCGAAGGCTACACACCGCGCACGGTTGGGTTCGTCATGCACGGCGCTGACGACCGAACGCCCTGGCATCGAGTAATTAACTCGCAAGGGCGCTGCTCAACGATGGGTATCGTCCTGCCGCCCGACAAACAACAACGCATGTTGGAACATGAAGGTGTGAAGTTCGACAAGAGCGGGCGCTGCGATTTGGAAAATTTGATTTGGAAGCCGAGAAGAACAACCACGAAGGGAAAGAAACGATGAATATCGATCCACTCGCGCAGCGCGCGCCTTACGAAGTCAGTCCGCGCCAGTATTCAGTCTCGCATCAAATGGCCACCACTGCTTTTGAGCTGCCGAACTTTCGCGTGATGCAAACCCTCGGCGTGGTCCGGGGGATCGTTGTGCGTTCGCGGAATATCTTTGCAACCATCGGCGCATCGTTCCAACAGATCGCCGGTGGCAATATAACTATCTGGACAAAGATGTGTGAAGAAACTCGTCGCGACGCGTTCGACATCATGATCCAACACGCGTCAGAAATCGGCGCCAACGCGATCATCGGCGTGCGATACGATACAACTGAGATCTCGACGGGCGTCACTGAAGTTCTGGCATATGGCACAGCGGTCATCGTTGAGCCAACCGACGCGGGTTATCGAGGATGAGCCAAGGTGACCTCAAAACTCGCGCGCTGGAAAGAGCTCGCGGTGCCTTCTCCTCGGTAGCCTACGCGAAGTTTCTTGGACTTGAGCTGTGCGAAATCAGCGGCGGTGAAGTAACAGTCTGTCTCGACGTTCGCGGCGAGTTGAAACAGAATCGCGGCGTTGTTCACGGTGGCGCCATTGCTTCCCTGATCGATACAGCGTCGGCATTTGCGATCCTCACGACCATCGACGAAAACGAGAAGGTCACGACGACCGATCTGACGATTCATTACCTGAGACCGATTACTGGGGGCCGGATGCTCGCGAAGGCCAGGATCATTCGCGGCGGACGGCGACGATTCGTGGTTAACGTGGAAGTCGAAAACGATGGCGCGCTGGCTGCCACCGCCGTCACTGGTTACGTGAAAATTCCGTGAAAACCGCCTGAAATATGGCGGAAAATAGACATAGACAACCACGTTTCAACATGCCAAAATAGGTTTGGCACTGCTTCCGGCCCCGAAGTCACTTCAGTTTCCTGCCATCGGTTCTCTTATGCACTCTTTGTTTGAAGCTCTGTTGGCCCAGCACGCCCGGCAACTGACGCCCGTTCGCTGCGCGCATTCTACAATTGCTCAACTCCATCGGTATTTCGAAGACGTCGTTCTGGAGAACAATTTGAACGCGCTCGTAATCCAGGCTTTACCGGCAGTGGCAAAGCGATCCCCGCGCGAGATTTCTCGCATACGAGATTTGGCGCGAGGCGGCCGGCGCACGTTCTTCTTTGTCGGGCAAAACGACGACCTAACCAACTACATTGACACTGCCAGCTTCAACGACACCTTTGCTCCGGTTTTGCTGCAACATCCCGGCACGTATCATGCGAACGAGCATTTTGTCGTCATCGCCGATGCGCGGTTTTCGGCGCTGCTGGCAACTGTGCGCACTGGAGGCAAAGATACCGGTGCGAGCGAGGATGAAGTTGCGTGGACATTCGAGCCCGACGTTGTCTATTCAGCGCTCGAATATCTTCAAGCGCGGGTACGGGCGGAACATCCCTATCACGCCTCTGTTTTTGGAAGCGCCGCGCGCACGTCAATGCCCAAAGCAACCTCGCTGCAACTGACCCTCAGCGTGACGACGAAGCTCGCGCACCTGTTACAAGAACAGGCCGGTCGCGAAATCGCGGTAAACCGGATCGCTACTGCGATCCGCGAATCACTTGAACTCGGTGTAATTCTGCAAAAGACAGTCACGGAAGTTGGCGCTGCGCTGAATGTCGCTTGCTGTGCCCTGCGCGTTGAAGATCGAAACGAGGCGCAGGCTTTAAACTATTCATATTTTGCAAATCCTGAAAAAGAGGAAAAGCTTCAACGCGACGAAGTCACGCGCGAACTGGACGAGATAAGTTCGCAATTGGCCAAAAGCCCCCAATTGTTTACCCGTGATGGCTCAGAGAGTTTAGAGGCAGAAGAGACACAATTCCCATTGGCGGTTGTGCCGCTCGTTTTTCATGAACGATTCATCGGCGCGCTGGAAGTCGTGGACGACAACCCGGGCCGCACCTGGCAGGATAACGAAATCCTCTTGCTGCGCACGGTCGCTAACCAGGTCGCGGTCGCGATCAATCACGCTGATCTATTTGCGCAAATGCAGCAGCAGGCGTTGACCGATGCGCTGACCGGCTGCTACAACCGGCGCTCGTTTGAAATGCAGCTCGATCGTGATCTGCAAATGGCCACGCGACTGCATCAACCGCTTTCGCTTGTGATGCTGGATCTTGATCGCTTCAAGCAACTCAATGACAGTGTTGGTCATGATGCCGGCGATTCAGCTTTGCGAAAGCTCGCCGATTGTTTCCGCCAGGAATTGCGTGGCGTCGATACCGCGGCGCGTTTTGGCGGCGATGAGTTCGCGTTGATTTTGCCCCAGGCTTATTTGGAAGGCGCGCAACTTGTTGCGGAACGCTTACGGTCAAAGATTGAACAGATTCAAATACCCGGATTTGGCCATCTGGCGGCGTCGATCGGTATCGCTGCGTTTCCGCTGCATGCAAATTCGCGCGCGGACTTGATTCAGGCGGCTGATGCGGCTTTGTATTGCGCGAAACGCAGTGGCCGAAATCGCGTGGCACTATTTGAGGGTTCTAATCCAAACGGTTCAGATCCAATGCCCCTCAGTAGTAATGTTTCCGAAAACGTCGAACACGCGATGTGATTCCCTGCGCGTCTTTGCCAGCTTGATCGTTCTCACTTAGAATTTCAGATTCAAAGCTTTGCCATGAATGCCTGATGGTTCGTGCGGTTCGAGCCGTCAGGCTTCATTTGTGCTGATCAAGCTTTGCATCTACTTCATGGACGATCTGCGCAAACTCGCACGGTATTTCCGGCCTTACAGAGCGTCCCTGATCGCGGGGATTGCGTGTATCGTTGCGGGCGTTATCTTTAACGTTACGATCCCGCAGATTGTCGGCCACGCGATCGATGCGAACTGGAACGAAGTCACCTGGTCAAAACTGAATATTGCTGCGCTGAAAGTGCTGGGTGCAAGTTTGATGAGCGGAGTCTTTCTGTTTCTCCAGCGTCGCATCATCATCGGCATGTCGCGGCATATTGAGTACGACTTGCGCAATGACTTCTATGCGCACCTCGTCGAACAGCCGCTGTCATTTTTTCACGAGCACCGCACGGGCGATTTGATGGCGCGCGCGACAAACGACCTTGCCGCCGTGCGACAGCTCGCCGGGCCACTAATCATGTACAGCCTGCAAACTGTGTTCGTGGTGCTGTTTATTTTGCCGATCATATTTGCGCTGAATTGGAAGTTGACTCTGTTGCTGTTCGTCACGATGCCGCTGGTTTCGTTGACGGTTAAATTCTTCGGCCAGCAGGTGCACACGCGCTTTCAGCACATTCAGGACTTCTTTGCGCAAATCACCGCCCGCGCGCAAGAGAACATCACCGGTGTTCGGGTGGTGCGCGCATACGCGCAGGAAAACGCGGAGATCGAAGCATTCAACAAATTGAATTGGGAGTACGCGCAGAAGAATCTGGGGCTGGTGCGTATCGACGCAGTAATGCGGCCGCTGATGACGTTTTTGATTGGACTTGGGTTCGTGCTGATCATCTGGGCCGGTGTGCCGCTTGCCGTGCGTGGCGAGATCACGGTTGGACAGTTCACGCAATTCAACATGTATCTGTTCAAGCTGATTTGGCCGCTGATCGCGATTGGCTACGTCGTGAATCTCTATCAACGCGGCACGGCAAGCTGGAAACGAATGCAGGCGATTGCGCGTGTGAAACCGGCCATTGCCGACGAGCCAAACGTGTACGAACAACCACCAATCAAAGGTCAAATTGAATTCCGCAATCTAACGTTCCATTACCATCCGAATGGGCCGGAAGTTCTGAAGGATATCGATCTGACGATCGAAGAAGGCCAGACCATCGCGTTTGTCGGCCGCACCGGCAGCGGCAAATCGACGGTGGTTAATCTGATTTCGCGAATTATCGAAGCCCCGGAAGGCACCGTATTCATCGACGGCGTTTCCGTTCGTGACTATCCGCTGCGACAGTTGCGAGGCGCGATCGGCTACGTGCCGCAGGAAACGTTCTTGTTCAGCGAGACGCTGGCAAAGAACATTGCGTTCGGGCGCGACACAGCGGAACGCGCACAAATTGAAATGGCTGCGGAGGTGGCCGGCCTCAGCACTGACATAACCGCCTTTCCAGACGGGTTCGATACTCTTGTCGGCGAGCGCGGCATTACACTGTCCGGCGGACAAAAACAGCGCACGGCGATCGCGCGAGCTGTCTTGCGCGAGCCGCGCATCTTGGTTCTCGACGATTCCCTGTCATCGGTTGACACGTACACGGAAGAAAAGATTCTGACGCGCCTGCGCGGCGTCATGCGTGAGCGCACCAGTATCATTGTCTCGCATCGGGTCTCAACGGTGCGCGATGCCGACCTGATTTGCGTGCTCGACGAAGGGCGGATTATCGAGCAAGGCACGCACGATGAATTGCTGGCGCTTGGTGGCGAATACGCGGACCTGTACGAGCGGCAGTTGCTGGAAGAGGAGTTGGAAGCGGCGACTTGAACGAACTGCATTAAGTAGCGAGGGGAGCAACGATGCGACTTATCGACCCAAAAGAAGCAGAGGCAAAAATCGCAGCGCGCTATCAGGTGTTTCTCATTCTCTGGATATCGATGTTGTCGAGCTTATTTATCTTTCTAGTCGTGACATTGGTCATTCCCAGTTCCGCGCCATTCAATCGCTTGATGAGTTTTTTGTTCTTAGGCGCCAGCGTTCTTGTGGTGATCTTTTCGCTGGTTCTCAAAAATCATTTCCTGAAGCGGGCCATGGCAAAGCAGGAAATTCAATCACTGATGAACGCTTATGTCGTGGGCTTTGCCCTCTGTGACGTCGCCGCCCTCCTGGGGGTCTTGGATCATATGTCAAACAACTCGCCGTACTTCTACTTTGCATTCATCGTTGCGGGCATGGGCTTGCTGCTGCATTTTCCGAAGAAGGATCACGTGCGGGCTATATTGTTCAAGTGATTTTGATTCGCAAAAAAATGTCCACCGCAGTCAAACAATTTCACGAAGAAGAAGCTATCGGCAAGACTTACGATTGGCAGATTGCGCGGCGACTGTTGCGCTATCTGAAGCCGTATGTGCGTTTGCTGATTCCGGCGCTGGCGCTCACGCTGGTGCTGAATCTGCTCGGCGTTTTGCAACCAAAATTCACGCAGTACGCGATCGACTGGTTCATTCTGCCGAAAACCACGAATGGACTTAACCTGTTCGTGCTGACATTTCTCGGCGTGCAGGTGTTTCGGTTTGCCGCTTCGTATTTCCAATCAGTCATGCTTAACAGCGTCGGGCAGTATGTCATGTTCGATTTGCGCCGCGAGATTTACGACAAGCTTCAACATCAGGAAGTCGCCTACTACGATCGCAATCCCGTCGGCCGCATCATGACGCGCCTCACGGCGGACGTGGACGCGCTGAACGAGTTGTTCACGTCAGGAGTCACAGACCTGATCGGCGATCTGGTGATGATCGTCGCGATTATCGCAGTCATGGCCTACATGGACGTGCGCTTGACGCTTATCACTCTGCTGACGGTGCCGATGCTGTTTTTCGCCACGACGTGGTTTCGCAAAGGCGCGCGCCGGGGCTTTGACATGGTGCGAACACGCATCGCGCGCATCTTCGCGTTTCTCCAGGAGCACATCTCCGGCGCCCAGACGGTCCAGATTTTCAGTGCAGAAGAGAAATCGCTGCGCCAGTTCGCGAAGATCAACGACGAGCATCGCAAAGCGAACATCCAGACGATTTTTTATTATGCGGTCTTTTTTCCAGTGGTGGATTTCATTGGCGCGGTCGGAATTGCGCTGATCATCTGGTACGGCGGCTATCGCGTTATGCAGCATGCACTCTCGCTGGGCGCACTGGTCGCATTCATTCAATATTCCGGCTTCCTGTTTCAACCCATTCGCGACATCTCAGATAAGTACAACGTTTTGCAAGGCGCGGTCGTCGCTTCGCATCGCATCTTCAAAGCACTCGATCTGCCGATTCTGATCACTTCGCCCGCGAAGCCGCTCAAGTCCGGCCGCGCTGAAGGTCGCATCGAATTCCAAAACGTCTGGTTCGCTTACAAAGAAGACGAGTGGGTACTGAAGGATGTCTCGTTTACGGTGCAGCCGGGTCAATCAGTCGCGCTGGTGGGACACACTGGCTCAGGCAAGACGACGATTACGAATCTGTTGATGCGTTTTTATGACGTGCAGGAAGGGCGAGTGTTGTTGGACGGAGTCGACGTGCGCGACTGGGACTTGCGGTCCCTGCGCGAGAATTTCGCGGTCGTCTTGCAGGACGTGTTTCTTTTTACCGGCACGGTAGAAAGCAACATCCGGCTCGGGCGCGAAGATATTTCCGACGAGCGCGTGCGTTGGGCGGCGACCGAAGTGCGCGCGGATAATTTCGTTCGCCGGCTGCCTCATGAATACCAGTCAGAAGTGCGCGAGCGTGGCGCCGGATTGTCGGTCGGTCAAAAACAACTGATTAGTTTCGCGCGCGCGCTGGCATTCGATCCCGCGCTGTTGATTCTCGATGAAGCGACGAGTTCGATCGACACGGAAACGGAACAACTGATTCAGCAGGCGATCGCGCGCGTGATGCGCAACCGGACGTCGGTGATTGTCGCGCATCGCCTCTCGACGATTCAGCGCGCCGACAACATCATCGTCCTGCACCACGGCGAGATTCGCGAGCAGGGCACGCATCAGGATCTGCTGGCGCTGCACGGCTTGTACTGGCGTCTTTACAGGTTGCAGTATTCAGATCCCGCGCGGGCTGTGGCCGGGCCTGAGCCGGAGGAAGAAGAGCAGATTGTTTACCGACCGCGCGGTCCCAGTTTTTCATTCGGCGAAGGTATGGGATGACGATAGACTACGACAGAGCTAAACAAGCGGCTTTGCCGCAGCACAGTGCAGTAAGCCTTTGGCTTACCGACGGCACTTCTGTTTCTTTTTCGCTTGAGGCTTAGCCTCAAGCAATGAATTACTGAAGGGATGTTCGCCGGAAAGGCAAAGCCTTTCCGCACTGTGCGGTGGCAAAGCCACTGTCCAATTTGAACAGCGATGGCTCCTTCGGTCGACCGCGGCAGTGACTTGCTAATGACCAATAAAACTCAAACGATCGAAGCGCGACCCATCATGACCGATCTAAAAGTCGACGACTTGAAGAATGCGGAATGGAACAAAGCACTCCCTGTCAAGATCGATCATTACTGGTCAGGTGAGGTTGCACCCAGCCGCCGTCATGCGGAAGCACGCATTCTGTGGTCAAGTAAAGCCCTGTACGTGCGGTATGTTTGCCACCAGGCCGAGCCACTGGTGATGAGCGATAAGCCGCAGACTAAAACGAAGACGATGCAGCTTTGGGATCGTGATGTATGCGAAATCTTCATCGCGCCGGATCCGAGCATCGTTGAGAAGTATCTGGAATTCGAAGTCGCACCGACAGGTGAATGGCTGGATGTCGCAATCGATTTAACAACGGGTGAGCGCCACTCCGATTGGAAGTTCGATTCGCACATGACGACTGCGGCTCAAATCGAAAGGGATCGCGTCACGATGGCGATGCGCATTCCGTGGAACCACTGGATTCACGAGCCGCAGAAAGGCGAGCGCTGGCGCGCGAATTTGTTTCGCTGCATCGGCAGAGATCCGAATCGCGGTTATCTTTCGTGGCAACCGACGCGCACACCGGAGCCTTCATTCCATGTGCCGCAGGCGTTTGGTTGGTTAGTCTTCGGTTGATTTCGAATCCCGGGGAGAAATGTTTCCGTTGAGGCTATGCGCGATAAAGCTTTCAAGTCGTGTGCGGTCTTCTTCGGTGATCTGCGCGATTCGTGCGCCGATCAGATAATTGCATCCAAGTTCTGACTCCTCCAGCTTTTCATATCGCCTGGGAATGACCACCAAGGGCATCGCGCCCGTCGGCAATTCGAGCGTGACTTGAAGCTCGCGACCCTCAGCCGCGAGGTGATGCCCGTCGAGATGAACCTGCGGCAGCATCAACGCCAACCCGGTGACGCTAATGTCACGCGTATGGCCTTTGAGAGTTCGGTCTGGCGGCGCCGCTCCGTTCGCTCGCGCCTTTCTGCTGACCGCAATTGAAAACAACAGGCGGACACGAAGTCTGGGCGTTTGCCGGCGATCCTTAAAATAGACCCGAACCCGAGAGACAACTGAACGAATCAGTTCTGGCATCGCGATAAGCCTTTCCGAGGGAAGGGAGCAAGTAGTGCCGAATAAATGGTGGGACGGGAACCGGGATGCGTTCCGACCACATTCTAACGTTCGGCACACGTGACGGCAATGATTAGTTTTACCAGGTGGCCGAAAATGATAGGTACACCAACCTTGCCGGTTCATTCCGAACTGGCCGATGTGTAATATTGCCAAGATTTGACCCAAGTTAGCACTCGCCTCATTTCACGGGTTATATTTCTTCGGCTTGAGTACGAGCTGGGGTTCCATTGCTAATCTGAGGGACAACTCTTGAGAAGAGCAAAGATACTCGCCACATTGGGTCCGTCCACGCGCGAGCCGGGAGTAATCGAAGCGATGCTCGCGGCCGGCGTCGACGGCGTGCGCATAAACATGTCGCACGGCACTCACGACGAGAAGGCTGAAGACATCCGTATGGCACGCGCCGCCGCGGAGAAGATGAATCGGCCACTGGCGATCCTTGCGGATCTTTCCGGCCCGAAAATTCGCACGCGCACCCTGAATAATCATCAGCCCGTTAGGCTGCAAGCCAATCAGCAATTCATCATCACCACGCGTCCAATTGAAGGCGACAACACGCAAGTCGCGACGAACTACGACGGCATGCCGCGCGATGTGCATCCAGGTGCGCGCATGTTGCTCGACGATGGCGCGATCGAGCTGCGCGTAGAGAGCGTCACCGACACCGACATCGTGACGCGCGTTATCAACGGCGGCAGTCTCGGCGAACGCAAGGGCATCAATCTTCCGGGTGTGACGTTGCAGATTCCTTCGCTGACTCAAAAAGATCGCGAAGATTTGAAATGGGCTGCAAGTCAGGGCGTCGATTACTTTGCTTTATCTTTCGTGCGCAGCGGCAAGGATTGCGCGGAAGCGAAACAATTGATTCAAGAGGCGAGCAGCAAAGCGCCGCTGGTTGCGAAGATCGAAAAGGCGGAAGCCATCGATCACCTGGGCGAAATTATCGACGCGGCAGATGGCGTAATGGTGGCGCGTGGTGATCTCGGCGTGGAAACGAGCGTCGAACTCGTCCCCGTATATCAAAAGCAAATCATTGAGCGCGCCAACGATGCCGGTAAAGTGGTCATCACGGCGACGCAGATGCTGCAATCAATGGTCGAGAATCCGCGGCCCACGCGCGCCGAAGCTACGGACGTGGCGAACGCCGTTTGGGATGGATCTGACTGCCTGATGCTTTCCGGCGAAACCGCAACCGGCAAGTATTCAGTCGCGGCCGTTTCCACGATGGCGCGGATCATCGAGACCGCTGAAACTCGCGATCAGAACCGACCGGAAATGATGAGCAAAATCATCGGCCGGCAGACTGGACGCGTCAGCCGTGCGCTGTGTGAAGCCGCCGCCTTTGCCGCCGACGAAATGAGCACGCGATTGATCGCGGTCTTCACTGAATCAGGCTTGATGGCGCGCAGGCTTTCCGCATTGCGTCCGCGCCAGCGGATTGTGGCGATGACTTCTTTGCGCGATGTCATCAACGAGTTGAGTCTGATTTGGGGCGTCGAACCAGTGCTGACTCCGCCGTCAAAGAGTGCCGAAGAATTGTTGAAAGTCGGCGAGAAGACTTTGATTGACGCCGGCCTGGCCTCACCGCGCGAGATGATTGTGATTATGGCCGGCAGGCTGTCAGGACTGGGTTTGTCGAGTTCGGTTTCGCTGTATCAGATTGGCGGAGAGTTGGAAGAATCAATTCACTTGTCGACTGTCTCAGATCGAGAAAAACGCTAGCCTGGATTACTGGGGACGCAGAATCTGCACGACTCGCTCGGCTTCCTTTTTCTTCTGCATTTCTTTTCGCACTTCCGCCTCGGACATTTGCGGGTCGCGCCAGTTGTCGAGAATGCCGACCTGATGCACGCACTGAATCGTGCAGGTTGAGGCGCACCATTTTTCGGTTTTGTACTCGCGCTTGAAATCCTCCATCGTGTACTGCTCGAGCGGAATGCCGGGAAAGCCGCGCTGCTGCGAACACCAGTGCACCTTGCCGTCTTCGCATATGTACAGATAACGCGAGCCTGAGCGACAGCGCCATTCGTAAGGCTTGCCTTCGGCGATGCTGTCCTGAAACCAATTCAGCCGCGCGTGATCCTTGTTGCCCAGCTTCTTCACCGCGTGGAAGATCTGCTTTTCTTTCTGCGTCAGCGGCTTGAGCGTGCCGTCTTCGTCGTGAATCACGCCCACCGTCGTTGAGAAGCCAAGCTCGACCGCGCGTTTCGCCACGGTCAGGGCGTCTTCGGGATTCTTGATACCGCCGCCGATAACTGAATTGATGTTGATGTGAAAATCGGCGTGTTCGGCAAGATACCTCAGTTTCTTGTCGAGCACGCGCAGGCTTTTGCGCGAAACTTCATCGGGCTCGACGTTGTCGATGCTGATTTGCAGGTACTCCAGACCCGCCGCGTTCAGTCGCTTGATGCGCTCTGGCGTAAAGTAATAACCATTCGAGATAAGTCCCGCGATGATTCCATGGGAACGAATGTGGCGAATGATGTCGTCGAGCTGCGGATGCATCATCGGCTCGCCGCCGGAAATTGTGACGATCGACGTGTCAAGTTCGGCGAGCTTGTCGATGCGCCGTTTCATAACATCCAGCGATACCGGCTTTGACGTTTGATCGTATTCGTTGCAATAGCCGCAAGCGAGATTGCAGCGCCGCATCGGAATGATGTGCGCCAGCACGACGTGATTCGTCGAGAGCAGCGCTTTCGAAATGAAGGCTGCTTCACGAAGTTTTAGCTTGAGGAATGTACTCTTGCGCATTTCTAGGCGGTTGAAGAATATGCTGAGCGACTTAGTAGCGCAAGTTGTTAACTTGCGGCTTCGCCGATTGACAATCGGCGGTACAAACGCGAAGGGCTTCGGTTGCCCAAAGCCCTTCCGAGATTAAAACTGTACGGCCGCTTAACCTTTGATGATTTTGACGTTCGAACTCAGGTCGAGCTTGAACTGATCCATTGGGATCGAACCGTTCCGCTCCATATTTGTGAGACGGACAGTCGTCGAGTCGTCGTTCTTCTCGACCATCTTCGTCTGCACCGGCATACCGTCTTTGTCGACCCACACTTCGATGTACTGGTAGCTGGCGGCGCCCTTTGGAGTCACCTTGAAGTGCTGCGTCCAAACGCCGCCCCAAAGCGTTTCGTCGCGGAGATCCTCAAACTCACCGAACCGCGTCCGAAGCTGCGTGGCGGACATGTTCATCAACGCGAGCACATCGCCGTCTTTACCGCGTACGCTTCCGGTCTTGCCGCGATAGGCCTGATTCAAACGCGGCTGATACAGCGTGTAATTCCCGTTAGCGACCGCCAGAATTTCATGCTTGGGTTGTGTCCATTCAAGTCGCACGAAAGAAGTGCCGTTGCCCGAAGCGCCTGGAATGTAGAGCACAATGCCTTGATAAGAATCGCTGTCGCGAAGCTGCGAATTGTATTTCGTCATGCTGATGCTCGCGCGCAAAG
This sequence comes from Pyrinomonadaceae bacterium, assembly GCA_036001745.1. Classification (GTDB taxonomy): domain Bacteria; phylum Acidobacteriota; class Blastocatellia; order Pyrinomonadales; family Pyrinomonadaceae; genus UBA11740. Next base: position 5,817 of record DASYTZ010000273.1, on the reverse strand, counting down.
ATTTCAGACTGCGTTTATTCTTCTCCATTCGGGTGAGAATGGAGCTAACCAGACCGGCAGTCTGTCCATTCGCTCGCGAAGCGGGAAGGAAACTGAACGTCGATACCAGCAACGCAACGGATAAACAAAGGGGAACTAACTTTCTCATAATAACTTTCCTCACTAAAACTTAAGGCCCATACGGGCCCCGGGTTACGATGCCGAACAGGCGACCGTGGATGGCGCCAGCCGGCGAATGAATCCCGAAAATTATAGAGGATGATCAGCGAATGTCAACCTCATACCCGATGAGCTTACCAGCGCTGTCACGCACCTCCCTGACCGCGGTGACGCGGCTATCGGGCCTGCCTGCAAGCTCCCTGGCGCGCCGCTCGATCACCCCCCTATCTGACTGAGCACCAACAACTTCAGCCGAAAGCACGACTGTTCTCTGACGCCGAAATTCGTTGTTTGCGAACCACGATTTCGGGGTCAGAAAGATGAAAACCAAGATCAACACACACAGCACATCCCACTGCCACGACGTGCGCGAATAGTTCCAAAAGACAATCTTTTTGGCTGTATTCGACAGGAAGCCCATAAGCCTTCTCGACCGCGCGAAATTTAGCCGAACCAGCCGCCATTGTCGAGTGCAATCACAGTTCCGGAGCTGGAGTATCGAAATCCGGCACCTTCGCCAAGCGAACAGTGCAGCAGATCTTGTCCAGGAGAAGAGACTAACCGGCGACTATGTGTCCGTCGCGCATTTGGATAATCCGGCCACAGGCGGCGGCGGCTTCGGGATTGTGAGTGATCATGATGATCGTCTGATTGAACCGACGATTGAGTTCCTGAAACATGTTCAAGACGATGGCCGAGCTTTCCGAGTCGAGATTGCCTGTCGGTTCGTCAGCCAGCACTAGTGCGGGCTGAGTGATCACCGCGCGCGCGAGCGCAACGCGCTGCTGTTCACCGCCGGAAAGTTCCAGCGGCTTGTGATGCATCTTGTCTTCCAGCCGCAGCAGCCGCAGAATTTCCCGACGCCGCTCCGGATCGCCACTGCCATTTCCGCCATGAATGCGTTCCGCTAAACGAAGGTTTCCATCCGCCGTCAGCGTCGGAAAAAGATTGAAGCGTTGAAAGACGAAACCAATTTTGCGGCGGCGAATGTCGGTTCGTTTAGCGTCCGTCGCTGCCGTCAGGTCTTCACCATCGATGACGATGCGGCCCTTCGTCGGCGTCAGAAGCCCACCAAGCAAATGCAGCATCGTTGACTTGCCGCAACCCGACGGTCCCATGACAGCAACGAACTCGCCGGCTTCGACTGCCAACGACACGCCGCGCAGCGCGGGCACGTCAACTTTCCCGACGCGGTAGGTTTTCTCGAGCTTTTCGGCTTTTAAGATCGCCACTTTCTTACCTGTTGTCGCTGCCGTCGCCATTCTATTCGTATGCCAAAGCGTTGACGGGATCCAGGTTGGCGGCGCGCATCGCCGGATAAAATGCACCAATCGCGCCGCCGACAAGCCCAATTATCCCCGCCGTCAAGGCCCACATCCAGCCATATTCAAAAATCAGACCAGTCGATTTGTGAATGAAGAATCCTGCGCCTAACGCGAGCGCAAAGCCAACGACAAGTCCCATCGCGCTGATCAGGATCGCTTCGCGCTCGATCTCGCCCACAATGTACACACGCGACGCGCCCATCGCTTTCAAGATTCCGATTTCACGAGTGCGTTCAGTGATTGTTGTGTGCATCGCCAGCATCACAACGAGCGCGCTGACCACCGCAGCGAGCGCGACCAGCACGCGCAGGAAAATGCCAAGACTGGGAATCGAACTTTCGACACTCGCGAACACGTCGCGCGTGAACTGCACGTTGTTGCCGGGCAGATCCTGATCGATTAGTTTTGCCACGGCGACCGGATCCGCCGACGGCCTGGTCTTGATCAAGATATAGGTACATTTGCCGGGCGCTTCGAGCGTCTCTTGCAACGATGCCAGCGTCAACTTCGCGCGCGCGCCAGATTCCGGCGCGTAGATGCCGACAACTTTGTAAAGTTTGTCGCCGAAGATTTTGATCGTGCCACCAACTGGATGTTTGCGCGCCGCCTTTGTTTGGTCGACTACGACTTCGTCGTTAGCGACGGGGCTGCGGCCGTCGATGATGCGAATGCCGTTCATCCGAGAAAAGTCGTTCCATTCAACGCCTTCGATTTGATCAACCCCGATGCCACCGCTCGGATAAATGTGGCGAATGACCGGAGTAGCGGCTTCAACACCTTCAATCTGCTGAAGTCGCTCGACGTATTTCGTGCTTAGATTTGTCGCAGAGCCGACGAGCGACATCGAGCCTTTGCGCGTGAAAATTATCTCGCCGCGAACATTCGAGGAGCGCCGCTGCAAATCGTTCGACATGCCTCGCGCCAGGCCCGTAAAAATCATGATCAGAGCCACGCCCAGAGCCACACCGACGACACTAATCGCCGAACGCAGCGGCCGCTGCCTAATGTTGGACGTGACTAAGCTGTCGAACACATTCATTGCGCTGACGAACGGAAAATATTAATACAAGCGCTGGCGAACGCCTAGCGACTCGTTTGTGCGCTTCGAGATGACATTGGCGGAGATTGGCCTGGAATTACGGTTTTTTTGGCGCGTCGAGATCGACCTCAGGCAGGTTCCACTTGTTTTCGAGCACGAACACCTCGGGCTGGTATTCCTTGTCCAGAATCGCAGATTCGGGCGATTGATAAGTAATACTGAGCTGGTAATGATCCTGCGGGCGCGTCAAGCCAATCTTCGTCGGCAGCGTTACGGCTTGTTCGCCGACAGGTTTGAAGTCGGCATAGCTAACGTCAGTAGTCAGCGCGCCGTGTTCGTCAAACGTCTGCAGCCGCGCGAACTGAACGGCGTTGACGCGATTGAACCAGAATCGTCGCAGCAGCCGAGCTGAACCATCTCCGAGCGTTTGCAGCTCGTCGAGAAAATAATATCCCCGGACGACGCGTTTGTTACTGGCCGTGTCTTTTTCGGATTGAAAAAATTCGCTGCGCGCGTAAACGATTGCAGTCGCGTGCAGATCGATTGGCCGAATCAGCAGCGCGTCGGTCAGGTGCTGCGGTCGCAAGTTTGACAGCGCCTTCACAGTCTGTATTTCAGTTTTTGCCTTTCCTTTCATGGGCGCGTCGTTGCTGCCATCCAACTTTGAATAGACAGCCGCATTCGTGCCGCGCACAAAGCGCTTGTATTTTTCGTCGCCTTTCAAAATCGCAATGCGAAAATGCTCGCCGTCGGAAGTCATGTGCGCGATATCGCCGAGCGCCAGCGGCCCTTGCACAATCAGGTAGACCTTGCCCGGCCGCTGCACGATGATTGTGCCGTCGGCGCTGCGATATTTCTCAGCGATGCCGGCAGTGGCGAACGAAGTATCTTCAAACTGAATGTCAACTTTGGCCCGGAGCGAGCGCGGGCCAACCAGCTTATTGACCATCTCGATAAGTTGCGGCGTGTCGGCTTCAGCCAGCGGCGTCAAAAGCTTTTCGATTTCGACAGATTTGTGAACCAGATTGCAGGCGGGTTGAGTGCCGAGGCACAGTGCCAGCATTAGCGTGAACGTGAGGCTGCTGGCGAAAATCCGAGCGATTTTAGTCGGCATAATGAATGCCGGCGCTTCATCGAAAACGCCGGCGAGGCCTGTTCTTATCTCGGCGCAGTCACGCTAACAAAGCGCGTTCACGCTTGTCAACGCGATAAGCCGAGCGGCCTAAGAATGACAAGGAGACGGCGGCGACGCAGTTGATCGCATCGCCGCCGATTGAAGCAAGAGAGTACGCGGGCTATTTCACTGTGGAGTCCCAGCGCTGGTCGAGCTGCTCACGAGCAGGTGAAAAGTCGTTCCACTTTCGAGATGCAGATTGCCTGTGTTGAGGCTCAGCGTCGAGCCGCCTTCGGCGGATGCGTTACTTGACTGAGTGATTTGCAAACCTCTCAGCGAGCCCGTGAGATTTCCGGCCGTGCTGGTCGTGGCATTCGTGGTTGTGCCAACGGTGCTGCCGACGGCGCTGGTGGTATCGCCGGCGACGTTGCCGACAGTCGAAGTTGTCGTGTTGACAACTCCGCCAACCGTGTTGCCGACGCCGCCAAGCAAACCGCCGTTGCCGGTGCGCTGGCTGCCACCCGATGAGCCCGCGCGCGCGCTCGACGATGACATCGTGTCGGAATCCAGAGAAGAGTTTCCCGCGCTCGTGTGCGATTGAGCCTGAGTGATCGAAACGATCGTTGCGGTAATCGGCATGTCGAGCGCGCCTTTTTGCAATCGGTCGAACGCAACGCCGATGCGCGATTCGCCGTTTGCTTTCGTGCGTTGCTGAACCTCGGTCACGTGGCCGAGCAACTTCGCGCCTTTCGGCACGATCGTTTCACCGTCTTGCTTGACGGCCTGAGTAGTTCGCAGCGCGACGCGGTCACCAACTTTCGCGTGACGCGCGTCCAAAGAATTCTCCAGTTGCGCTGCCAGCGCGGTATTCGACGCGAGGTTCACTTGCCGTCCCTGCTTCGAAGCTGACGTTTCGTTGCTTGCTGACGCGCTGCCGCTGGTGCGTGCCTTTTGTGCAACAGCCAAACTAGCTGTCACAGCCACAGTGAGAACTATCAAAAGAAGTCTTTTCATTGTTGCCTCCGATTAGATTTGGCGCGGGTGCGCCGTCTTTGCCGTTCTTGTTCAACACCCACACAGCCGGGAAGACGCTTTGAGCTTAGGTGTCGGGATTACCTTACGCTGCGTGGATGCGTTTGATTCTAAGGGCGGTTGCCGTCGGCTCCGAGGCAGTTTGGTTGCGATTTGGTTGTAAGACAAACGCGCACTTGGAGGGTGGAAGTACAGCGCGCGCGAAGAGCAGTGATTTAGGATAAGCCAGCGCGATCCGTTAACGGCAGCCGTCGTGTTCGCAGCCGCAGCCTATCTCCATCACGTGCGACTTGTCGGCTTCCTTGCAGTATTCGCCACAATACTTGCTGTTTTGTTCAGCCGGACAATCACAGGGACCGTGCCCGCATTTGTTCGATGTTTCTTCAGCCATGATTCACCTCTTCGAATACCAATTGCAATTGTTGGGGATTCTTTGGAGGTATCGTAGGCCGGTCAGTGTTGCTGGTCAAGACAGCAATGAATCAGGAGCGCAACTTCTTCAGTCGTTCCGCCGCCAGCAGCAGCGTCTCGTCCTTCTTACAAAAACAGAAACGCACTTGCTGCGAACCGAGGGCGGGGTCGGAATAGAAACTGGAACCGGGAACACAGGCGACGCCAACTTCGCGAATCAGATGGCGCGTGAATTCCACGTCGTCTTTGAAGCCGAACGCGCTGATGTCGGTCATGATGTAGTAGGCGCCGTCGGGACGAAAAGTTTGGAAACCGGCTTTTTCAAGCTCAGGCAGAATCAGATCGCGGCGCGCCTCATAGTCTTTTTGAAGTTGATCGTAATACGACGGTGGCAGCGACAACGCGTACGCGCCGGCGGCTTGCAAAGGCGCAGCGGCTCCGACGGTCAGGAAGTCGTGCACTTTGCGAATCGCGCTGGTAATTTCCGGTGAAGCGATGCAGTAACCAACGCGCCAGCCCGTCACCGAGTAAGTTTTCGACATCGAATTCACGATTACTGTGCGGTCGCGCATCCCTTCAATTTGCGCCATCGAGATGTGCGCGATCTCAGCGCCCTCGCGCGGATAGAGAATGTGCTCGTAAATCTCGTCCGTGAAGCACAACGCGTCGAATTCCTGACACAGCGCGCCAATGAATTCCATCTCAGCGCGCGTGAAAACTTTGCCGGTTGGATTGTT
>DASYTZ010000272.1:0-12521 GCA_036001745.1 Pyrinomonadaceae bacterium | reverse complement strand
ATCCGAAGAACCACTTCAGCGTCGGCATCGTGGATGATGTCACCAACAACAGTCTTCCATTCGATCCGAGTTTCACGACTGAAAAACCGAATCAGGTTCGCGCGCTGTTCTGGGGCTTGGGCGCGGACGGCACGGTCAGTGCGAACAAGAATTCGATCAAAATCATCGGCGAAGAAACGCCGAATTACGCCCAGGGCTACTTCGTCTACGATTCGAAAAAGTCAGGCGCGATGACCGTGTCGCACCTGCGTTTCGGTTCTGAACCAATCAAAAGCACGTATCTGATTCAGCGCGCAAACTTCATCGCGGTTCACCAATTCAACTTCCTCGAGCGGTATCAGATTCTCGATGCGGCGGAAGAAGGAGCGACATTATTGCTGAACAGTCCGTTTGAACCGGACGAAGTCTGGGACAAGCTGCCACGCTCAGTCCAGGAATCGATCATCGCCAAGAAGATCAAGGTCTATTCGATCAACGCCTACGCAGTCGCGAAAGAAAATCAACTCGGCAATCGCACGAATACGATCATGCAGACGTGCTTTTTCGCGATTAGCAGCGTGCTGCCGCGCGATGAAGCGATCGTCAAAATCAAGAAGTCGATCCGAAAGACCTACGGCAAGCGCGGCGAGCCGGTTGTGCGGCAAAACTTCGCGGCCGTTGATGCGGCGCTGGAGCATTTGCATGAGATCACAGTTCCGTCAGAAGCAACGGGCACATTTGAGATTCCGCCCGCGGTTTCTGCCTTGGCTCCTGAATTTGTTCAGAATGTGACCGCGGAAATCATCGCAGGGCGCGGCGACAACCTTCCAGTCAGCGCGTTTCCGGTCGACGGAACTTATCCCGTCGCGACGGCACAGTGGGAGAAGCGCAACATCGCTCAAGAGGTTCCCGTTTGGGAACCCGACCTCTGCATCGAGTGTGGCAAGTGTATGCTGGTCTGTCCGCACTCAACGATTCGCGCAAAAGTCTGTAAGCAGGAAGATCTCGCAAACGCGCCGGCAGGATTCAAAACCATGCCCGCGAAATGGCGCGAGCTTCCCGATCATCGCTACACGATTCAAGTGGCCGTCGAAGATTGCACCGGCTGCCAATTGTGCGTCGAAGTTTGTCCGGCGAAGGACAAGAGCAACGTTTCGCGCAAAGCCCTGAACATGAAACCGCAGTTGCCTCTGCGCGACTGCGAGCGCGTCAATTGGGATTACTTCCTGACGCTGCCGGAAGTGCCGCGAAATGGATCGATGACATTCCGGTCGGTCAAAGATGTTCAGTTGCTGCAACCGCTGTTTGAATTTTCGGGCGCGTGTTCAGGTTGCGGCGAGACGCCTTACATCAAGCTAATGACGCAGCTCTTCGGCGATCGCGCAATCATCGCGAATGCGACCGGTTGTTCGAGCATCTACGGCGGCAACTTGCCGACGACGCCTTACACGACGAACGCGCAAGGCCGCGGTCCCGCGTGGAGCAATTCCCTGTTCGAGGACAACGCCGAATTCGGACTCGGCATGCGGTTGTCGTTCGATCATCAGCAGGCATATGCGAAGCAATTAGTCGAACAGTATCGTGGATTGATTGGCGATGCTCTTGCCGACGCTCTGCTCAACGGCAATCAGGAAACGCAGCAAGGCATTGATGCGAAACGCCAACTGATCGAAGAATTAAAATCAAAGCTCAACGGGCGAGGCGAAACTGAAGCGCGCGATCTCTTGGGTGTTGCCGACGCGTTAGTTAAGAAGAGCGTCTGGATTGTCGGCGGCGATGGCTGGGCTTACGACATTGGTTATGGCGGATTGGATCACGTGCTGGCGAGCGGCGCGGATGTAAACATTCTCGTGCTCGATACGGAAGTTTATTCCAACACCGGCGGTCAGGTTTCGAAAGCCACTCCGCTCGGCGCGGTCGCAAAATTCGCGGCCGGCGGCAAACCAACGATCAAAAAAGATCTCGGCATGACCGCGATGCGTTACGGTAACGTCTACATCGCGCAGATCGCGATGGGCGCGAACGATACACACACGGTCAAAGCGTTTCTCGAAGCCGAGGCGCATCCCGGCCCGTCGCTGATCATCGCTTATAGCCAGTGCATCGCGCATGGCATCGACATGGCGAAGGGCATGACGCAGCAGAAGCTCGCCGTCGAATCAGGTTATTGGCCGCTCTATCGCTACAACCCGGCGCTCGAAAGCGAAGGTAAGAATCCGTTCCAGCTAGATTCGCGCGATCCGAAAATTCCACTTCAGGATTACATCTACACCGAAGGACGCTATCGCATGTTGCAGCGCAGCGATCCTGAAGCGGCGAAGATCCTTTTGGAGCACGCGCAGGCTTCGGTTAATCATCGCTGGCAGCGGTACAAACAGTTAGCGGAATTGAAAGCGTGAGAATCTGAAGTTGAGCAGAGGACGGGCGTCATGAGAAAGATTGGAATCCGATATTGTCCGGTGTGACCAGCCAAGAAACTGATCGCCGCCCGGGTGGCTCGGCAATTGAGTAAAGAGAAGGACGTTGACGTGGAACTGGTGAAAGGCGGACTTCTCGAGTTGAGCGTGTGCATAGATGACCAGAGAGTTATCAAAACGAATCCGTTCTGGTATCCACTGCCCGCAACGGTAGCGAGAAGGACTCGTGAATTACTTGCCAGAGATCGCGGTTGAGGAAGGACTATCAAGAAATGAGTCTAACAACTAACTATCTCGGCTTATCGTTAAAGAACCCGATAGTCGCATCGTCTTCTCCGTTATCTCATACCGTTGACGGTATTCGCCGCTTGGAAGACGCAGGCGCCGCTGCGGGCGTGATGTACTCGCTGTTCGAAGAACAGATCACTTTCGACAGCCTCTACGTCGATCATTACCTGCGCAACAACACCAACAGCTTCGCTGAGTCGCTCAGTTACTTTCCCGAGATAGACGATTACAACGTCTGGCCGGATGAATATCTAAATCTGATTCGGCGCGCCAAGGAAGCCGTCGATATTCCAATCATCGGCAGTCTAAACGGAGTTTCGATCGGCGGATGGACAAATTACGCGAGTTTGATCGAGGACGCCGGCGCGGATGCGCTTGAGCTGAATGTCTATTACGTGCCAACGAACGTAGGCCTGACCGGCCAGGAAGTCGAGAACATCTATCTCGACATGCTGCGACAGGTGAAGCGCTCGATTACGATTCCCGTCGCCATGAAGCTCAGTCCTTTCTTCAGTTCGATTGCGAACATGGCCAAGCGTCTGGCCGAAGAAGGGGCCAACGGCCTCGTCCTATTCAATCGTTTCTATCAACCGGATTTCGACCTTGAGAATCTGGAAGTCATGCCGCGCTTGCTGTTGAGCAATTCATTCGAGTTGCGTCTGCCTTTGCGTTGGGTCGCGATTCTCTACGGCCGCGTGCAAACCGACTTTGCGATCACCACCGGCATTCACAGTGCGGAAGATGTTTTGAAAGGCTTAATGGCCGGCGCGAAAGTCACCATGATGGCGTCAGAGCTGCTACAAAGCGGAATTGACCGCATCGATGACATTCTTCAGGCGATGATTGTCTGGATGGCCGAGCACGAATACGAATCGGTGGCGCAAATGATCGGCAGCATGAGCCAACAGAACTGCGCCGAGCCCGCCGCGTTCGAACGCGCCAATTACATGAAGGTGCTTGACAGCTATTTGCCGGCTCGCTGATTTGGCTGCGCCGCGAGCCCCAAGCTGCGAAATTCTCCCCGCACGTCAGTTATTCTCCGCACAATTCGTCCTCAATCGCTATTCAAATACGATGTTTCGCGGGGGCACGCACTTTGCTCAGTCACCCGGTCGGAGTACTGCGCTCAACTGAACCAGAGAGGAAACAATGAACATCAACGCAACCACAAAAGTGCGTGACTTGGCGCTTGCCCTGCCACAGTCCACCAGGGTTTTTGAGAAATTGAAGATTGATTATTGCTGCGGCGGCTCGCAACCACTCGCGCAAGCGTGTGCGACGGCCGGCTTGGATATCGAAAGCGTTATGAAAATGCTCGAACAGGCCGGGCAAACTGCCGAGCAGAAAAACGGTGCGATCGATTTGCAGAATGCAACGCTCTCAGAGTTGATCGCCTACATCCTCGACAAACACCACGTCTACACGAAAGACGAGATGACGCGGCTTGAGCCGCTGATGGACAAAGTCGTCGGCGCCCACGGCGCGAATCATTCGGAGCTGCTGGCGATCCGCGATTTGCTGCGGCAACTGTTCCTGGATTTGAGACCACACATGTTCAAGGAAGAACAGATTCTCTTTCCCTACATCCTGGAACTTGAAAGAGCGCAAACGGCGAATCGTCCTGCGCCATTCGCGCCGTTTGGCACAGTCAACAATCCGATCCGAATGATGATGATGGAGCACGATACGGCCGGCGACCTACTGCGCGAGATGCGCAAATTGAGTTCGGATTACAAGGTGCCGGCCGATGCCTGCATCAGCTACAAAACGCTTTATGAAGCTCTCGAAGAATTCGAGCAGGATCTGCATCAGCACATTCACCTGGAAAACAATCTCTTGTTTCCGAAGGCGGTCGAGCTGGAGGAGGCGCTAATTTCATGACGACCTTTAGCGATCTCTTGCAATTGCATCAGGAACTCGACGAGCTATTTCTCGAACATCAACGCGCGCTCCTGCGATTGGATCTGGATCGTGCCTCGCAACTGCTTGAGCAATACGAAGAAGAATTGCTTGCGCACATTCAGGATGAAGAGACTTTGATGATTCCACTCTATCAGCAGCGCGCCGCGGCGCCGATCGGAGCGGCGGCGGAAATCTTTTTGGGCGAGCATGAGAAGCTGCGGCAGTTTCTCGTTCTTTTCCGGCAGGAAGTTTCGAAGATCAAGACGATGGACGACATTGAACGCGGCGTGTTGTTTCTGATCGATTCGCAACATCTGTTCAAGCGGTTGTTAGTGCATCACGACACGCGCGAGAAGAAGATGTTGTATCCACTTCTCGACGAAGTGACGACGGAATCTGAGCGACGGGCGTTGTTCGCGCAACTAAAGTTGTCGCCTCGGACGCATCGTCAAGCCGCTTCGCCCATTGCCGAGCGACCCGCGAACCCGATGGTTGCGACAAACGTTGCGAGAGTGTGATGGCGGTTAACGAGCGCACTCTGCAATCCAATCAAACAACGCACGCGCGCCACGGCGTGCGAATCAAGACAATCGCCCTGCCCGCCGAACATGGCGGGTGGGGCCTTTTGTTCGAACCCGTTGTGCTGGGCCTGCTTCTCGCGCCGTCGATCGCAGGTTTGTATTTAGCGTTCAGCGCCGTCGGCTTCTTTCTCGCGCGGCACCCGCTAACACTCCTGATCCTGAGTCGCAAACGGTCATCGCCACGAACCGCGCTGGCCAAAAGTTTCGCCGCGCTTTACATCTTCACCGGCGTTTCGTCGTTCATCGTGGCGATTAGCTTTACTCAGCATTCATTCGTTCTACCTTTGCTGATCGCGGCGCCATTCGCGATTGTCCAACTAGCTTATGACTGGAGTGGCCGCAGGCGTGTGCTGCTGTCTGAACTCGCGGGCGCCATCGCGATTTCGTCACTCGCGCCGGCGATTGCGCTTTCCGGCGGCTGGTCGTCTGCCGCGGCGTTCGCGCTATGGACAATCATGATTGCGCGCGCAGTCCCGTCGATCGTTTACGTGCGAACTTGTCTCAAGCGGCTACATGGTCGTGCGGCACCGAATTATTCGGTCGTCATCGCGCACACGCTCGCGCTGTTGCTGGCAGTGTGTCTCGTCGTGATGCGCGCAGCGCCACGACTCACGATCCTGGCATTGATCTTATTGTCTATTCGCGCCGTCATTGGCGTTTTAGTGTCTATGCGTGTAACGGCGAAGCAATTAGGTTTCAGTGAAATTGGCTTCGGCGCTGCGACAGTAATCGTGGTCGTGGTCGGATATGCCTTTAGTCTGTAGAACTTTTCAGTGTGTCTCAGCTTGTACCTGTGGCGATCGCTGAAGATAATTGTGCATCGCCCCTTTGAAATGCTTCTCTCAACTGCGCCAAAGCGCCGTTTATGAATCGATCGCAGAGCGATAGTGATCGTTCCAGCTTGTACTCGCAGCGCGGGTCGGTTTGGGTGGGGATCGCCGCGTCCGCGTTCTTAACCCTTCTGGTCATCGTCGGTTCGCGCAATCTTGAACACTACGACTCGGCGCTTTTCGGCTACACCATCGCGAGCATCGTCGCGTTCGGCGCGATTGTTTTTCGTTACTCAATCTGGTTACGACGGCCGGCGACCAGAGTCTATTGGCGGCGCGGTTGGAAGCTTTATCTCCATCGTGAAAAGTTTCTGACGAACACGGCAAACGCGGCAAAGACGTTCGCGACGAATCTAGTTGGCCAACGGTTTATCTTCAAACGCGGATTTTCGCGTTGGCTCATGCACTTTTTGATCATGTGGGGGTGCGTGCTGTCGGCGCTGATCACTTTTCCCTTAGTTTTCGGCTGGGTGCATTTCAAGCTGGAAGGCGACCTGGGTTATCGCACGTATGTGTTCGGCTTTCCGCTGAACGCGATGAATGGCCGCAGCTTGATCGCCTGGGTTACTTTTCACGCGTTGGACTTTACGGCCGTGATGGTAATCGCCGGTTGCGCGATTGCCATTCACCGGCGCTTGCGTGATCGCGGCGCAATTGCTCTACAACAGTTCACACTGGATTTCGTGCCCCACATGTTGCTAATCGCTATTTCAGTTACCGGATTAATGCTGACGGCGTCGAGCCTTTGGCTGCACGGTTACATGTATCACTTCATCGCGCTAACCCATCAGGCGACCGTGATCATGACGCTTTTCTATTTGCCGTTCGGCAAACTTTTTCACGTCGTGCAAAGGCCGGCCTCGATCGGTGTTGAGCTTTATCAGGAACGCGCGCGCGAAATGCCGCAAGCAATATGCGCGCGCTGCGGCGCTGAGTTCGTTGCGCAGTTATGGCTCGATGATTTGAAGACGGTGGTCGATAAGCTGGGTTTTGATTATTCGATGGACGGCGGCCGGACGCTTCAGGACTATTGCCCGCGGTGCAAACGGATCATGCGCGGGTTGGCCTACGCGAATTTGCCCAGCGCGCGCGAACAAGTTTTCAGTGGGTCGAGGGTCAAGGGGAATGAGTAGAGTCGAACACTTAAATCAGATCATCGCTGAATATGGTCCGCATTTGCACGATGCGCCCTATGATGGCTGGCGCGCGGATCGCACGATCGACAGAGTCGTGCCGACGCATTGTCCCTATTGTGCCGTGCAATGCGGGATGAATCTGCTCGTTGAGAATAATCACGTTGTCGGTGTCGAGCCGCGTTACGACTTCCCCGTTAACGAAGGGCGGCTTTGTCCCAAGGGGGTCACCGCTTATCTGCAAGTTCATCATCCGGATCGCTTGCTGCATCCGCTGATCAAACGCAATGGCAGATTTGAGCGCGCGAGTTGGGATGAAGCGCTCGATCTCGTGGTGGCAAAATTCCAAGAGCTGCAAACAAAGCACAGTAAAGATTCGATTGGCGTGTACTCGGGCTCGTCTTTGACCACGGAAAAGACTTACCTGATGGGTAAATTTGCTCGGGCCGGGCTGGGCACGCGCTATGTCGATTACAACGGACGTTTGTGCATGGTTTCGGCCGCTGCGGGAAACAATAAAGCATTCGGAATTGATCGGGCGGCGAATCCGTGGAGTGATATTCCGCTCGCGGAAGTTTTGCTGATCGCCGGATCAAATTGTGCGGAAACGTTTCCAGTGCTAAACAAATTTCTCTGGCAGCAGCGGGATAATGGTGGCCGCTGGATCATCGTCGATCCGCGCGAGACCGCGACCGCCCGCCAGGGCGATCTTCACTTGCAACTGAAGCCGGGAACCGATGTCGCGCTCGCAAACGGCATGCTTCACGTCTTGATCCAAGAAAATATGATCGACCAGGCCTTCATCGACGGGCGCACCAATGATTGGGAAGCGACGCGCGAACTGGCGCAGCGGTATTCGCCTGATATTGCTTCGCAAATCAGCGGCGTGCCGGCGGAAAGAATCGTTCAGGCGGCGCGAATGTATGGCCGCGCGAAGACTGCGATGGTGATGCACGCGCGCGGCATCGAGCACCACACGAACGGCGTCAACAACGTGCTGTCGTACATTAACCTGGTGCTGGCGACGGGAAAGATCGGCGCGCCGGGTCGTGGCTATGGAACGATCACGGGCCAGGGCAATGGTCAGGGCGGTCGCGAGCACGGACAGAAAGCCGATCAACTTCCCGGCCAGCGTTCGATCATGAATCCCGAACATCGCAAGCACGTCTGCGAAGTTTGGGGCTTGCCTGAAGATGAACTCCCGCAAGCCGGCGTGTCGGTCGTCGAGATGTTTCAGAAGATGCGCGAAGGTGAGATTCGCGGACTGCTTTCAATCTGCAACAACGTGATGGTGAGTTTGCCCGACACGAACGAAGTGCGGCGATCCCTCGAAGGTCTCGATTTTTATGTTTGTATCGACTTCTTCATGTCGGAAGGTTCGCGCTATGCGGACGTGGTGTTGCCAGGCTCAGCCTGGAGCGAAGACGAAGGTGTAACCTGCAACAGCGAAGGCCGCGTCGTCAAAATCAACAAGGCCAACGATCCGCCTGGTGAAGCTCGTCAGGACTGGTGGATCGTGCAGGAGATCGCCCGGCGCTTCGGCCGCGGAAAATATTTCACCTTCAATTCGCCGCGCGAACTGTTTGACGAGCTGCGCGTCGCGTCCCGCGGCGGCAATGCCGATTACTACGGCATCACCTGGGAAAAGATCGAACAGAACAACGGCATCTTCTGGCCGTGTCCGACCGAAGATCATCCGGGCACGCCGCGCCTTTTCGAAGATCGTTTCTATCACCCGGATGGCAAAGCGAAGTTTCACGCGATTGAATTCAATCCGCCGAACGAAGTTCCCGATGAAGAGTTTCCGTTAATTCTGACCAGCGGACGCGTGGTCTATCAATATCTTTCCGGCAATCAAACGCGCCGCATCGGATTTCTGGTCGAGCAATGTCCCGAACCCTACGTCGAGGTTCACCCCGAGACAGCGATGAAGCTGAAGATCAACGATGGCGAGCGCGTGCGCGTAATCTCACGACGAGGTGATGGAGTCTTTCCCGTGCTCGTGGTGCGGACGATTCGACCAGACACGATCTTCATTCCCTATCATTGGGGCGAGCAATTGGCGGTGAATCAATTGACTAACCCGGCGCTCGATCCGGTGTCGAAGATTCCCGAGTTCAAGGCCTGCGCCGCTCGCATCGAGAAGATCCATTCGCGACAGTTGCCGATACTCGGCAAACAACGCAAGGGCGCGTCGCTGAGTGAGACGAGAAGGGGATGATAAGCCACAGATGAACACGGATTTACATAGATCAGAAAATTATTTAAGCGATCACCAAGCGTTGTATTCGCTCTTATCTGTGTGAATCTGTGTTTATCTGTGGCTGATTACTAATTATGGAAGAGACGATGTTCATCGATCCGCAGCGCTGCATTGGCTGCCGCGCGTGTGTGGCTGCGTGCCGCGAGTGCGCGACGCACAAAGGCTACCCGATGATCTTTGTCGACTACATCGATCGCGCCGAAACGACCGCCACGATGCCGACTGTTTGCATGCATTGCAACGAGCCGACCTGCGCGCTCGTCTGTCCCGCGGATGCGATCAAAGTTTCCGAGGACGGCGTCGTCATGTCGGCCCTGAAGCCGCGCTGCCTCGACTGTCGCAACTGCGTGAATGCCTGTCCGTTCGGCGTGCCGAAATACAACACGCAGATGCACCTGCAGATGAAATGCGACATGTGTTATGAACGCTCATCGGAAGGCTTGAAGCCAATGTGCGCGAGCGTCTGCCCAACCGGCGCCATCTCGTTCGGCAAGTATGAGCAGATTGTACCGCTTCGTCGCACGAAGCCAGTGAACGTTCACGTGTTTGGTAATCAGAAAGTCGAAACAAAAGTCTATCTGATGCTGCCGACTGACGCTGACGAAGTGAAGGTCGATGGTTGCGGAGTGTTTGAAGGCATGCTGACTCGTGCCGATGAAACACCAACTGAAGAATCATGGATCGATACACAGGTCGAACAGTCGGATAAGAGTAATGAGTTTTGATAGCACGATGCTGAAAGATCTTAACCACAGAGGACACAGAGGAAAACACCGGAGACGATGAAGACTTTGAACCAAACGATTGCTCGAGTACTGAGTGACGAGCGCGACGTGCGTGCAGCGACTGAACCTTATCAAAAGGATTTCCCCTACGATCGCAGCGATGAAGCGCAGGTTACGCGCCGAGAGTTCTGCAACTTCCTCGGCCTGACGTCGGCTGCGTTGTTCGTTGGCGCTGCTGGTTTCGCCGCCAAGGCCGCAATTGACTCGCGGCGAACTGCGGCCTTCACGCCCGCACAGATCAGCGGCGCTGAGACCATGTCGTCCAACTCATCTTTGAATTTTCACTATCCGACCCAAAGAGACTCGGCCATTTTGGTTCGCTCGGCCGATGGCACTTATCACGCCTTCGGCCAACAGTGCACGCATCTGAGTTGTCCGGTCTATTACGCGGCTGCGCATCAACGTCTCGAATGTCCCTGTCATGAAGGCGCCTTCGACGCGACGACGGGAAACGTTTTGTATGGCCCGCCGCCAAGACCGCTGGATGTGATCGAGGTTGAGGTGCGTGACGGACAAGTCTGGGCAGTTGGCCGAACGGCGGTTGGAGAAACCAGAGAATGACCGCAGATTCCAAAATCAGGAGAGACGAACTTGCACACGCGTCATCACGTGCTCGGCGTGGTCATGCGGCGGTCTGGCAGGCGCGCTTAATCATGCTGGTAATGATCAATATCGCTCAACTCTGGATCCTCGCGGCAACGGTCGACGCAGCATTAGCGCGCCACTACTCTGTCATGCTGCCACTAATCATTGCTTCTGGAATTTGTTTTCTGATCACGCTGTCGATTCTTCGCTGGTGGCGACCAACGTCTGGAAAGCGAACGAGCACCGGGTACGTGCGTCAGAACCGCCTTCGGTAGCAGGTGGGATCTACCAACTGTCGCAAAGCGGCGTCGAGCCGCCGCACTCCAAAAATGAATCGCATAATCACCGGTTTCGAACAGGATGACGAGAATCATTGGCGCGCGATTCTCGACTGTGGCCATCGCCAGCACGTGCGACACGATCCGCCGCTCTCATCGCGGGAATGGGTGCTTACGAAAGCGGGCCGCGCCTCGCGCCTTGGCTTCGGGCTGAATTGCAAACGCTGCGATGAAGAAATCACCGACGATATTCATGCTGAATGACCAGCCAAACAAATCACCCATCTAATTCCCTGCTTCGCGCCGCCGCCGATCTTTTTCCCGGTTATTTCGCGCTGGTGATGGCGACGGGAATCATTTCGATCGCCGCGCATCTGCTCGAAATGCGCACCATCGCGATCGTGCTGTTGGCGGTTAACGTTGCTGGCTACGCGGTCCTGTGGCTTCTATTACTCGTCCGCCTCGTTTTTTTCTTTGCTCGAATCAAAGCAGACATCGCCGATCATGTTCGCGGACCAGGATTCTTCACAGTGGTTGCGGGAACATGTGTGCTCGGTAGCCAATTGATAATCGTAATGGGCCGGTACGGAATCGCGTGGTGGTTGTGGTTGATGGGCCTGCTGCTGTGGCTGGTGATCATGTATTCGTTCTTCACGTCGGTGACGGTGCGCGAAGACAAGCCCTCGATTGAATCAGGTTTGAATGGTGCGTGGCTGATTGCGGTCGTCTCAACCGAATCGATTTCAGTCCTGGGAACACTGTTGGCCACCCAGACGAATTATCGCGAGCCGTTGCTCTTCTTTACGC
The DNA here is from genome assembly GCA_036001745.1 of Pyrinomonadaceae bacterium. Lineage (GTDB taxonomy): Bacteria > Acidobacteriota > Blastocatellia > Pyrinomonadales > Pyrinomonadaceae > UBA11740. The sequence continues at coordinate 673 of DASYTZ010000272.1, read as the reverse complement.
TGTGCATGTTCCTGCTCGGATGCATGCTGTATCTGCTGCTGATAACTTTGATCTTTTACCGCTTCACGTTTGTAAACGTGACGACCGCAACCCTGACGCCGCCTTATTGGATCAACATGGGAGCAGTCGCGATTACGACTCTGGCAGGCGCGCGTTTGATGATTGCAGCGCCGGGATTCAGCCTGCTTACAGACACGCTGCCCTTTCTGAAAGGATTCACTTTGTTCTTTTGGGCCGCGGGCACTTGGTGGATACCACTGCTTTTCATTCTCGGATTCTGGCGTCACGTCTACAAGCGATTTCCGCTGCGCTACGATCCGCAGTATTGGGGCATGGTCTTCCCGCTCGGGATGTACACCGTGTGCACGTTCCAATTATCCAAAGCGATTAATTTTCCGCCGCTGATGGCGATTCCGCGCTACTTCATTTACGTCGCGCTGGTAGCGTGGGTGGCGGCATTTGCCGGCCTCGGCTATTCATTGGCCTTTAGATCGAGGGCGAACCGCTGATGGCCACGTCGCAGAGCGCCAACCGTTAGCTGCGTGCTATCGCTCAATCGTGGGGAAGGTTCCATAGGGTTGCTCACAAATTATGCGGAAAGGAGCGAATTGACGGTTTCGATCGTGGGCGCGTTGCTTGCTCAGTCAGCGAGGCGGGCGTAAACTGCGCACGT
>DASYTZ010000271.1:0-7505 GCA_036001745.1 Pyrinomonadaceae bacterium | reverse complement strand
GTCGCCGATCGTTCCGGCAGACTTGATCATCTGTTCCGGCGTGGCATTTCTGAAAAGAGAGTTGTACGTTTTCCAATCCTGCTGTTCGTTGGTCAGCTTGCTCGTGACCTGCGCCAGTTTGGCTTTCACTTTTGCGACGCGATCAGGCGCCAACAACTCGATCTCCGGCATGATCTCAGACAGACTGCCTACCTGATTTTGGTTTGTCGAAGCGCTCAGGGCGGCATCGGTCAGCATCTCCACGATTTCGCGTTTTTGGTCGTCGCTGAGCTTGAGTGGGTGCCAGATGAAACTCGGAGTCTCATCGTTCTCGGATTTAGCTGTTGGAGCTCTGGCGGTCACCAACAGATTGAGGGCCATCCAGAAGGCCGCCGGGTCGGTAGTTAGAGACGTCGTCTCAAGTTTGTCGATTATGTCGCCCGCAAATTCGGTCCCGATTTCCTGATTCAATTGATTCAAACGAGTCAGAAGATTTACCACCTGGAAAGTAAGCCCTTTCGCCAAACTCTCGCGGGCGATCTGCAAGGCTCTTTTCGGATCGTGCTCCGCGGCCTCGTTGGCGATTTCCTGCTCCAGGTCACTCTCATCCGGCAAGCGAAAGTTTGGATTGGTTTGTTGGATGGATGGCTGCCGCGTCGCGCGCAACATGTCCAGCGCGAGTTGCGGATCGCGCCGCGCCACCGTGGCCAGGAAATTTCGACGCGCCGTGTAAGTCTCAAAGTATTGGCGCTGCGCCTTTTCGTTGGTTTCGGTTTTCGGCGGAGCGGCCTTGGATTTTGAATCCTTCGAGTCTCTCGTCGTCGCGTCATCGACCGTTTCAGTTTGCAGACCGAGACTGTTGAGTGCTTCCCAAAACAGGTTACGCGCCCGCTTCTCGTCACGCGTCCAGAGAAGGTTTGCCGCACTCGCCTGAATGAACGATCGGTTCTCGGGCAGCTTCAGCCCCCACGCTCCCGAGATAACCTCGTCCAGCAGGCCAAGCGTCTTGCGCTCCAATTCCTGGCGCTGCTCAAGTTCCTTCTGCGCTTTTTCTTTTTCATCAACCTGAGCTGCCGCAGGCGTCAGTGTCAGCAACCCGACGAAAACGAGAAGCGAAAAGCAAACAGATAAGGATTTGAGTCGCATCGATAACTCTTGACACGCCGAAGAGGAGACCTGGTTGCGAAAAAGATACTCCTATCAGATACCGGCCAGCAATGCCTCGTTGTCTCGAGCGCGTTTGCGCGAAAGGTAGTGAACCTAATTTCAGTTTTCCTCTGTGCCCCCTCTGCGAAACCTCCGCGCTTCTCTGCGGTTGAGGGACCGTCTGAAAACATTTACCGCAGAGAGAAAGCCGAGGTAAGCGCAGAGAGGATGAGCTGAGAATTTCAATTAGAACACTACCCGCGCGAAATTGGATGGTGGCGCGTGGACGAAATCTCAAATAGAATGCGGGGCGCCATTCGCCCCGAAAACCAGCCGAACTCGAGGAAAATTCCAGTGAGACATTACAAACTAATTCCAACTGCTCTGCTTTTGCTCGCGACGCTTACTGTTTCAATTAGGACCCAGAATCAGACACCCATCGGCATCCGGCCGCAACCGCCCGAAGGAAAAGGTGTCGTGGTGTTGAAGGCCGCGCGTCTGATCGACGGCACCGGCGCGCCGGCAGTCACGAACGGTGTAATCGTCGTGACTGACAACAAAATCACCGCGGTCGGCGATGCAAAATCAGTGCGCATCCCTTCGGGCGCGAAGGTGATCGATCTCGGCGATGTGACGTTGCTGCCGGGATTCATCGATGCGCACACGCACCTCGTTGGCCGCGTGCTCGGCGATCCGGAAGGCGAAACTTCAGCGGTGCGTGACTACGACGCGTGGGGTGCAATCCTCGGCGTGCTGCACGCGCGCGACACTTTGATGGCCGGATTCACCACCGTGCGCAACGTCGGTGCTGAGGGTCCGTTCAGCGACATGGCTTTGCGCAAAGCAATTAACGAAGGATGGACGCCTGGACCGCGCATGGAAACGGCGGGACACGCCCTCGGAATCACCGGCGGACACTGCGACGAAAATGGATACAAGCCTGGTCTGCTGCAACTTGGGCCGATGCAAGGCGTCGCTAACGGCCCAGAAGAAATTCGCGCCGCCGTGCGTTATCAGATCAAGTATGGCGCGGATGTGATCAAGACTTGCGCGACCGGCGGCGTTCTGTCGGAAGGCGATGCGGTCGGCGCGACGCAGTACAGTTTTGAAGAATTGAAAGCGCTGGTCGAAGAAGCGAACAAACTCGAACGCAAAGTCGCCGCGCACGCGCATGGAACTGAAGGCATCAAGCTCGCGACGCGTGCGGGCGTGTCTTCGATCGAACACGGTTCGTTCCTCGATGAAGAAGGCGCGCGCATGATGAAAGAGCGCGGAACGTTTCTCGTCCCCACGCTGATGGCCGGCGAAGCGGTCGAGCGCGCGGCGAAGAACGGTGTGCTGAAAGGCTTGCGCGCAGAGAAAGCGTTGATGGCCGCAGAACACATTCGCAAGGCAATCAAGATCGCCGTCGCCAACAACGTGACGATCGCGCTGGGCACTGACGCCGGCGTAATTCCCCACGGCACCAACGCGCGCGAGTTCTTTCTGCTGGTCGATTGGGGCGGCATGTCGAACATGGACGCAATCGTCGCCGGCACAATGAACAGCGCGCGGCTGCTCGGCTGGGACAAGAACCTCGGCTCGCTCGTGCCCGGCAAATGGGCCGACATCGTCGCGGTGTCAGGCGATCCGCTGAAAGATATTCATGCGATGGAACGGCCCGTATTTGTGATGAAGAACGGGGTGGTTTATCGGAAGGATCAATGAAATGCGCCGCAATTACACGATCCGTCTCATCGCTCTGACTCTTGTTTTTGTCGTCGCGCCGGTGCTTGTGGCGCAACCGGCAGCCTCGCGCAAACCAGCGCCTGCTCCCGCACGTTGGCGCGGGCTGATCGGTGAATATGGGCCTGAGGATAACATCTTGATCGTTCTCGAAAGGGACGGAACGCTTCAGGCTCTGTTTAAGCGGACGCAGCTCTATCATCTGTTTGAGCAATCTCCGAACGCTTTTGTAATTGCCCCCGAAAGTAACCGCGCCGGAGAGCGACTTGTTTTCACGCGCGATCGCGGCGGACGCGCGACCGCCGTTCGAATCGAATTATCAAACGGCCCCCCGGCCCGGCCGTTAGGGACAGCCTCTCTTCTCCCGCGTCGCAACGTCGAACCGGAATCGGGCAATCAGCTTCGCATCAAGCCGGTTCGTCCGGTCGCGGAGTTGATGAAAGAAGCGCTCGCTGCGCAGCCACCGCAGGAGCAGGGCGAGTTTCTGCCGGCGGATCTGGTGGAATTGCGAAAACTCGATCCGAGCATTCATCTCGAGATTCGCTACGCGACCACGAACAATTTTCTCGGCACCAAGTTTTATTCGCAGGCGCGCGCATTCATGCAGAGACCGGCAGCGGAAGCGCTCGTGCGCGTGAGCAAAAAGCTAAAACAATTCGGCTACGGTTTATTGGTTCATGATGCTTACCGGCCGTGGTACGTGACGAAAGTTTTTTGGGATGCGACGCCGGAAGACAAGCATGTGTTTGTCGCCGATCCGTCGAAAGGCTCGCGTCACAATCGTGGTTGCGCCGTCGATCTAACGCTTTACAATCTCAAAACCGGACGAGCCGTCGAGATGGTCAGCACTTATGATGAAACCACCGACCGCGCGCATGCTGATTATCCCGGCGGCACTTCTTTGCAGCGCTGGCACCGAAAGCTCTTGCGAGATGCGATGGAGGCAGAAGGCTTCGCGGTCTATCCGCCGGAGTGGTGGCACTTTGATTACAAAGATTGGCAGAAGTATCGGATTGGGAACGTGAGGTTTGAGGCGATCAAGAAATAATCCACAGATTACGCAGATTCCACAGATAAAGATGCCAAGCAGCAAAGTACGATTCATTCAGGAGTCCCAGCTCACTAGTCTTGGACCCGTCTTGTTAACGCTTAACTGATTCAGCCCGATCTGTGTAATCTGCGTAATCTGTGGATTATCTCTTCTGTAACTGCGCGCGAATCCTCATCCAGATTTCGTAATATCGCCACGCGGCCGGCGCATTCGGTTCCTGATGATGATCAGGCTTCAAAATCAAATCGCCGGTTGAGAGCAGAACCTTCTTCACGTCCGGATTCTGATTTACTTTGGCCCAAGTCGCCGCGACGATCAGCCGATAGTGACGGCCCGGCCGCGCGGGCCGGTACGCGAAACGTTTACCTTCAAAGCTCACCCAACCAATTTTCATTTTGCGCATGTTTTCTTCGGCAAGGTCTCCGGCGTGCTTCGCTTCGAACGCAGTCATCTGCGTAACTTGCTCACGCGTGTACTTCCATTCTAGACCCGGAAACTTCGCGCGCGGATCGTTCGGACCTTCGGGATAGAGCATTGCCTGCCAGAAACCTTCCAGGCTTGCGTATCGCTTGCCGTGAAAGACAAATGGCGTCGCGGCAAAGTTGGAAAGCAAAGCAAGTTCGTTTCGCTTCGAAAGAATTACTTCGCCGGGGCCGGCTTCCTGCGGCAGGATTTCCCAGTCAGGCTTCTTATCCTCGACCCATTGCCACCAGTGCTTTGGATATCTCGAAGGTACAACTCGGGTTGAGCAAGAAGCTCGATTCGAGCATTCTTTTGGGAAATTGGTTATTTCCACTATGGCCGTAACCGTGTTAACGGCTTTGTCGACTTTTACTTCAATCCAACTTTCCCCTTGTCCACGGCTGATGATGCCGCCTGATACGCTCCATTTGTAGTGCGGTTCGTCTGACGCCCCGGTCATGACATTAGCGGTGAACTGGGCGCTAAAGTCATTCGTTACGTCCAGACAAGTTACGCTTACAATTGGACAGTCCTGTGAATAACTCGACTGCGTCGCTAACAGCGCGCCAGCCAAAACAATCACACCAACGATGTAGCGATTCATCATTTTTTTTGTGCGCGACGTCCGGGTTTCGTCGGCACGCGCACATCCGGCTTCAAATTATCCACGAACAATTTCAGGATGCGCTTGTACTCGTCCGCCCAACTTTCTTCCCGTTCGAAGCCGTGATCCTCAACCGGGTAAGGCGCGACTTCCCAATTCTCTTTTCGCAGCTCGATCAACTTTTCCACCAACCGCACGGTGTCCTGAAAGTTCACGTTCACGTCAACCATGCCGTGGCAGATTAGCAGCGCGCCTTTCAGTCGGTTTGCAAAATAAATCGGTGAACTCTGTTTGTAGCTTTCGGCATCGTTCTGCGGCAGGTTCAGAATGTTGCCGGTGTAGCCATTGTTGTAGTGCGCCCAATCGGTAACGGGGCGTAACGCGGCGCCCGCGGCAAAGACGTCCGGTTGCGTGAACATCGCCATCAAGGTGATGAACCCGCCGTAGCTGCCGCCGTAGATGCCTATGCGTTTGGGATCGACGCCGTGTTCTTTGACCAGATAATTCACCGCGTCGAGATGATCGGTTAAGTCCTTGCCGCCCATGTGGCGATAAATTCCGGTGCGCCAGTCGCGGCCGTAACCTGCGGAACCGCGATAATCGATGTCGAGCACGACGAAACCGCGTTCCATCAAAAGATGATTGAACATGTACTCGCGATAATATTGCGACCACCAACGATGCACGTTCTGCAAATAGCCGGCGCCGTGGACGAACAGCACTGCCGGACCGCCCGGCTTGTGATTGGAAGAGATGTAAAGCCGTCCCCACACCGTCGCGCCGTCGCGCGCCTTGAAACTTACCAAACGTGGATCGATCCAATCGTTTGTGAAGAACTCAGGAATTGGTGAATTGGTCACCGGCTTGATCGTCGCCGCCGTTTTCTCGTCCATCGGCTTGTTGGCAAACAGATAAAGCGCAGGCGGCTTGTTGCTGTACGACCGCACGTCGGCAAGCATCGTCTCGTCCGGCGAGATATCAACTTGATTCAGTCCCGGCAGTCCGGTGATTTGCGTCCGTGTTCCACCTGCAATCGGCATCGACCAAAGATGACGTTGAAAGACGCTGCCTTCGCTCGAAGTGAAATAGAATTTGGTTTTGTCTTGTGAAAGCCGCGCCTCGGAAACTTCAAATTGGCCGGAAGTCAGTTGCGTCGGCTCGCCCCCACTTATTGAAACTGAATACAGATGTGCCCAACCGTCGCGTTCTGATTCGAAGTAGACATGAGTGTTATCAGGCAACCACCCGAGCGTATTCGCACCAGGGCCATCGACCCACGCATCGTCATGTACGATCGCGAGCACCTTCGTTTTTCCGCTTGCCGGATCAAGCAGCATCACCCAACGATCCTTGTTGTCGGCCGCGCGTGCCATTAAGACGGCATTCTTCCCGTCGTCGGACCATTGAAGTTGCGATAGTTGCACATCGCGATCTTTTACCGTCGGTGCTTTTGCTTGAGAGTCGATCCGGTCGCTATCCCGAGTCGTCGGGATACTAACAGCCTGTTCGGTGGCGTTCATTTCCGTGCGCTGGGGCGGGGGACTTGCCGGAAGCTTCTGCCCGTGATCGACATTCTTCGTCTCACCCGTTTCGACGTTGATGATTACCAGCCGCGTGCGGTTCTGCGTGTCGCCAACTTTGGTGCGGCCGGGAGTGTCTTCCGTGTAAGCCGACTCAGTCACGTAATTCGGCACGATGACGTTCTTGCTGCCAGTGCCGGGCTCGCTGATTGTGGCGATCGCATACTTCGCGTCGGGCAAAAGATTGAGATTGACGATGTTTTGACCTGTCGGAATCGCGAAAGGCTTTCGCTTCTCACGTTCCTTGCGCTTCTTCTCCTGCTCTTCGCGCTGTTCCGCGCGCTCGCGCACCGCATCGAGCAGCGCGCGCTCCTCCTTCTTCAGGTATTCCTGGCTGTCAGTTCCCTTCGGCGTTCCGGTCGGCGCAGCCGCCCCGATGCGAATGTCTGTGAGCTGTTCCAACATTCCACCGTCCAGGGTCATCACGTACAAATTGTTCGCGCGCGTGAAGTACATCCGTTTCTGATCGAAAGTGAAGTGCGCATTCGTTTCCGCATCTACAGTTTTTGTAATCTGGCGGCGCGCGCCTTTTGCGTGATCGTAGATGAAGAGGTCGCCTTCGTCCGTGAAGACCGTCATGGTCTTGTCCTTTGACAATTCACCATTTGCCGGCGTCGCTTGCTTCGCTTCCTCATCAGTCAAACGACGCAAGCCAGTGCCGTCGCGATTGACGACGTACAGGCTCATCTCTTTCAAACGCGGCTCGTCCGCCTGCTTCCAACGAAAGTAGACGCGTTGACTGTCCTGCGACCAGTAGACGCCGCTCGGTGGATAACCAACCAAACGCGGTCCCCGCATGATGCTGTCAACTGTGAGCTCGAACGGTTTTGTTGTCGCAGAGGGCGCCTGCCCCAACGTCAAATGCGAAGCAAGCAGAGTGAGCAGCGTCACCACGGGTAACCCGCGTCGGAATTTTTTATTTTTCATGTGTCTCTAAGATTTTGTTAGCAGCACAGCT
>DASYTZ010000270.1:0-27824 GCA_036001745.1 Pyrinomonadaceae bacterium | reverse complement strand
GACGCGATCATTCTGCTAAACGTAGCGCGGGTGTCGCCGCAAAAAGGATTGATCCACGCACTGCGAGCGTTACCGAAAATCATCGCGACGTACCCGCAAGCGCATCTGTTGTCAGTCGGCGCGACCACCGATCCAGCCTGGCTCGAACAACTGAGCGCTGAAGCAAGACGCACCGGCGTCGAAGATCATTTTCATGTGCTTGGCGCGCGGCGCGACGTGACGGATTTTTTAAGCGCCTGCGACGGATTTCTTTTTCCTTCGCTTTATGAAGGCCTCGGCATCGCTTTGATTGAAGCCATGGCCGCTGGCTGCGCGTGCGTGGCGACTGACGCCGGACCAATTCCGGAGTTTTTGCAACACGACCGCGACGGCCTTCTCGTGCCGCCGGCGGATCCCGATGCCATGGCTGTCGCCGTTTGCGAACTTCTGGCGGATCCGGAGCGTCGAGCGCGGTTGTCGGAAAACGCGCGAAACACCGCGCTCGCCAGATTTCAGCCCCAAGCCGCGGCCGATCGATTGACTGAGATTTACGAGCAAGTCGCGCGAATGACTAATTAGCTGAGGACGAGAGTTCTAGATGTCCCAAAATCCTGCCGGATCCGTCGTAGAGCATTTCGATAAGCTGTCGGCGAATCGCGGCTGGTCGCAACTTTACGCCGTCGCCGACGGCAAGTCTTATCACTTTCACGTGCGACGGGCGCGCGTGCTTGACCTTTTGCCGCAGAAGCTCGGGCGTGTACTCGATGTTGGCTGCGGACCGGGCGTGATGGTTAACGCGGTGTTGGAACGCGGCGGCAGCTTTGAAGGACGCGACCTTTCGCCCGAAATGATTACTGAATCGATCGAAAAGTTTGGTCAACTGCCGAACGTCAACTTCAAACAAGGCGACATCGAAAACATCGACTTGCCTGACGCATCCTGCGATCAAGTACTGGCGATGGCGGTGATTGAATATCTGCGGACGCCAGACAAAGCATTGTCTGAGATTTCGCGCGTGTTGAAGCCAGGTGGCGTCGCCGTGATCACAATTCCGAAGCGTCGTCACATCGATAAGACGATGGTTTCGATCGCCACTCCGCTGCGCTGGCTAGCGCGCGTGGCTGGATTCGCGACTGGCGATCGGTTGCCGCGGCTTTGTCTGCAACCTGAAGAACTTGATCAAGCCGCAGCGCGCGCGGGCCTGATTCCAGAGGGTGGCTCACAATACAATTTCACGCCGGTTCCGTATCCGCTGACACGGGTGGCTCCGGATTTGTGCATGCGTCTCAACACGCCCTTCGAGCGTTGGCACGATACGAAGTCCTGGCTGAAATCATTCTTTGCGCATGGCTACGTCGGTCGTTATCGGCGCGCCGGATAATCTCTTGAAGAAACTCGTCTTTCAATTGCTGTATTGGACGGGAGTGGTTCGTCTGGCAGCCTGGCTCAACCGGCGCCGCGTGATCGTGCTCTGTTATCATGGCGTCACAAAACGTGCTGGCCGACACCCGGACGATCGATTCGGTTTGCACGTTCGCGAAGATCGATTCCGCGCGCATCTTGATTATTTGAAGCGTCGCTATCGAGTAATTTCGTTTCGAGATTATTTACGCGCGCGCAGAGAGGGCTTGGACATCCCAAAATATTCCGCGCTGATCACCTTTGATGATGGTCATCGCAATTTTTACACGGCGGCAGCGCCGTTGCTCGATCGGTACAACATGAGCGCGGTGATGTTCTTAATTTCGGATCGAATCGTAGACGATGGCGCGGGGCCGCAGAAGTGGCACGAGAGCGACGATCAAAAGTATTTGTCGTGGTCGGAAGTGCAGAAACTAATGAAAGATGGTTTTGAATTCGGCTCGCACACCTGTTCGCATCAGAAGCTGCCGCAACTCGCGCCGCGCGATGTAGAGCATGAGCTGCGCGATTCAAAGACCGTTATCGAGCAACAACTGACCCGCGACAACTTGCCGCTCGCGTATCCGTACGGCATGACGACCGACGACATCGCCTCGCTCGCGGCGTCTTTGGGATACTCTTGCGCGTTCACGACGGCGACCGGCTTCAACGATCAAACCACACATTTGTTCAAACTGCATCGGACGCTGATTGGCGACGACGACGACGTGGCCGCATTCGCCGCGCGCGCGGCTGGAGTTACGCGGTGGCTGTAAACGGGCAATTGATCATCGCGCTTTGACTTGCGCATTCAGCCACGGTACATATGACAAGCGCCTGACCGTAATTCAGTTATGGAAACGCTAAACATCCTCGTCACTGGCGGCGCCGGATTCATTGGATCACATCTGGTCGATGCGCTGGTTGAGCGCGGGCATCGCGTGCGCGTGCTCGATGCGTTGGTCAGCCAGGTTCATGGCGACGGCGCGCCGCGATATCTCAATCCCGCGGCGGAATTCGTGCAGGGAGACGTGTGCGATCCCGCGGCCGTGAGCGCGGCGCTGGAAAATATCGACGCCGTTTTTCACAAAGCCGCTGAGGTCGGCGTCGGCCAGTCGATGTATGAAATCGTCCGCTACGTGCGCGCAAACGACCTCGGAACTGCGGTGTTGCTTGAAGAGCTGACGCGGATGCGCCGGGGACTCCGCAAGTTGATCGTCGCTTCTTCGATGTCGATCTATGGGGAAGGATCTTATGAGTGCAGTCAGTGCGGCGTGATCAATCCGAAGCTCCGCACGGCCGAACAACTGTTGGCGCGGCAATGGGATTTTGCGTGCCCAAAATGTGGCGCTCCTTTGTCTCCGACACCGACGAACGAAGACAAGCCACTGTTCCCTTCTTCGGTTTACGCCATTAGCAAGCAGGATCAGGAGCAGTTTTGCCTGACCGTCGGGCGCGCTTACGACATTCCGACGGTCGCGCTGCGCTACTTCAACGTTTACGGTACGCGACAGGCGCTTTCGAATCCGTACACGGGCGTATGCGCGATTTTCTCAGGGCGCTTGCTCAACGATCAGCGGCCGATGATTTTCGAAGACGGCGAGCAAACGCGCGACTTTGTGCACATCAGCGACATCGTGCAAGCGAATCTGCTGGCGCTCGAAAAAGACGAAGCGGATTACCACGCTTTCAACATCGGAACCGGGCGACCTATTTCAGTCCGCGAAATCTCGCGAATGTTGGCACGAAGCCTCGGCAAAAATATCGAACCGGAGATCGTCGGCAAGTATCGCGAGGGCGACATCCGGCATTGCATCGCCGACATCTCGCGCGCGCGTGCAAAACTGGGATACGAGCCGCGCGTGAGTCTCGAAGACGGCATCCCGCAACTGATCGATTGGGTCAGCGAGCAGCAAGCGATCAACGATTCGAAAGCCGCGACGGCTGAACTCGAGAAGCATCAACTCGTCCGCTGAAGATGGCCATGACAAAGAAAGCACTCGTAACCGGGCTGACCGGGCAGGACGGAAGTTATCTTGCGGAACTCTTACTCGCAGAGGGCTATGAAGTTCATGGCCTCGTGCGGCGCGTGGCCCTGGAAGATCCGCAGCGGCGCTTCAACCGCATCCAGCATCTGCTGGACAAAATCACGCTGCATCCTGCGAGCCTCGAAAGTTACCCGAGCATTTTCCGCGTGATTAGCCAGCATCAATTCGACGAGTGTTATCACCTGGCGGCGCAATCCTTCGTCGCCGAAAGTTTTGCGGACGGCTTTTCGACGATGAACACGAACATCAACGGCACGCATTACATGCTCGCGGCGCTGCGCGAACTTCAGCCGCAGTGCCGTTTCTATTTCGCCGGCTCGTCGGAGATGTTCGGGAAGGTCCGTGAAGTGCCACAGAAAGAAACCACTCCGTTTCATCCGCGCTCGCCTTACGGGATCAGCAAGGTCGCGGGTTTTGACCTCACGCGGAATTATCGCGAAGCGTACGGCATGTTCTGTCTCAGCGGAATTCTGTTCAATCACGAGAGCCCGCGCCGCGGCTTTGAATTTGTGACCCGGAAAATCACATCCGGCGTGGCGCGCATCAAAGCGGGACGGCAAAATGAAATTCGATTGGGAAATTTGGAAGCCCGACGCGACTGGGGACACGCCAAGGATTACGTCCGCGCAATGCACTTGATGCTTCAGCAACAGGAGCCTGAAGATTTCGTGGTGGCCAGCGGCGCCTCGCACACCGTGCGTGAATTCTGCGAGTTGGCGTTCTCCGAAGCCGGACTTGATTATCGCGATCACGTGGTTCAGGACGAACAGTTCTATCGGCCGGCTGAGGTCGAGTCGTTGATTGGCGACTCAACGAAAGCGCGCACAGAGTTGGGCTGGGCCCCCGAATACGATTTCAGCGGGTTGGTTAAAGACATGGTGCACAATGATTTGACGACGATCGCGAATTCGCCCGAAGCCACTTCAACAGCGATGCAAGCTCCCTAATTTCGCGCCACTTCACTTACAATCCATTCGCTCCGCTTTCTACGATTAACATGCACTATCACCTGATTGGAATCTGCGGCACCGCCATGGCTTCGCTCGCGGGCATGCTGCAAGCTCGCGGCCATCGAGTCACCGGTTCGGACGAGAATATCTATCCGCCGATGGATACGATGCTGGAGTCGCTCGGCATTCAGATTATGCGCGGGTACAAAGCTGAGAACTTGAGCACCGCGCTTGACTGCGTCGTCGTGGGCAACGCGATTCCACGCGGCAACCCGGAAGTTGAGCAGACGCTGAATCGCAGGTTTGTCTATCGTTCCCTTCCCGAAGTTCTCAAAGAAGAATTCATTCGTGGCCGTCGCTCGCTCGTTGTCGCCGGAACGCATGGGAAAACGACGACGACGAGTTTGGCGGCGTGGGTGATCGATCAGGCGGGTTTGAATCCTTCATTTCTGGTGGGCGGCGTCGTGCAGAATTTTGGCGTGAGCTTTCGCGTGACCGACAGCGATCATTTCATCATCGAGGGCGACGAATACGACACGGCCTACTTCGACAAAGGGCCGAAGTTTATGCACTACCTGCCTGAGGTCGCCATTGTCAACAACATTGAGTTCGATCATGCCGATATCTATGAAGATCTCGACGCAGTGAAACTTGCGTTTCGTCGTCTGATGAATCTGGTGCCGGGCAACGGAAAGTTGATTGCCGGGTGGGACAGTCCGCACGTGCGCGAAGTCGTGGCGTCGTTTGGTCAAAAACTCTTCACGAAGTTGGAAACCTTCGGCACCGGCGATGACGCGAAGTGGCAGGCGCGCGATATACATTTCGCTAACGACATGACTCGGTTCAGCGTATGGCGTGAAGGATCGAAATGGGCTGACGTTTCGACGCCGCTGATTGGTGATTTTAATGTGCGCAACTGTCTGGCCGTCATCGTTGCCGCGGACGCGTGGGGAGTCGATCGACAGACGATTGCTGACGCGCTGGCCAGCTTCAAAAGCGTGCGTCGTCGTTGCGAAGTGCGCGGCGAAATTAACGGCATCACCGTCATCGACGACTTCGCGCATCATCCGACTGCGGTCCGCGAAACTCTGGCGGCGCTGCGCACAAAATATCCCGCCCGCCGTCTCGTCGCCGTATTCGAGCCACGTTCGCGGACATCGTGTCATGCGACGTTTCAGAGAACTTATGTAGACGCATTCGCGCCCGCCGACTATGTGATCGTCTCCCGCGTCTACGACGCGCAGCGCGCGGCCGAGATGGGCGGCGTGCTTGATATTGAGAAATTGATTGAAGACATTGCCGCCCAGGACAAAAGTGCGGCGGCGATCACCGACGTCGATGAAATTGTCGCTGCTTTGAAAAATGAACTTCAGCCAGGCGACGTGGTCGCGATCATGTCGAACGGCGCGTTCGGCGGGATTCACGAGAAGCTGCTGGCAGCCTTGGATCAATCCACAGATTACGCAGATTACACAGATAGAAAATAAAAGTGACGAACCATCAGCGCCTTGTTTTGCAGGTTCACGTCGTTTTCTGTTTTGAATTCTTATCTGTGTAATCTGCGGAATCTGTGGATCGTTTCACTGTGCGCCAATGATGCGCCAGTTATCAGTTGCTTTTGTGGGAATGGTTTTGTTCTTCTCGACCCAATCGATAATCAGTTCGCGCACTTCTTCGCTCGAGCGATAAATGACCGGCGCGTTCTTGTACATCGTGAAGCCGCCGCCGCCATTCACGCGATAGTTGTTGGTGACGACGCGCAATTTTTGGGTGGGCGATAGAGGCTGGCCTTTGAATTTCAGGTTCAGAATGCGTTGGCCAAACGGTTTCGTAAGGTCGATGTCGTAACTCACTCCCTCAGCTATGTCGAAGTTGTATCCGGGAATTCGCTGGTCAACCAAGTCAGTCAAGCTTTTGCCCGGCTGATATTCTTTGAAGTAGCGCGCCGAATGTTCCAGCGCGTCCTTCAACTGCTGTCCGGTCAACTCCAAAGTCACCAGCGTGTTTTCGTATTCGTAAAGTCCGGCAATGTCGCGCACCGTCACGGCGCCTTGCGGAATTCGTGCCTGCGGATTGAAGCAAGCCGCCATCGATACGTCAGCCTTCCCCGCCTCAAGCTGTACCCGCTGAATCAGATCGATAATCGCTGTGTCCTGGAACCGGCACTGTTGCGCGGTGAGTTCCTCGGATGATTCACCGATATTTCGACTGAGCCAGGCCTGCGTCTCCTTGTCGTAAGGCTCGCCGAGTTTCGCCGTCTCCGGATCGATTTCGGTTTTTTCGGTCACGGGAATCGTGCGCGATGACTTCGCGATGACGTGCCAAGTGTTGTCGCTGTCATCCTTTTCAAGATAAAGGTCGACGCGTACCAAATGACTCGCCCATCGATTGGCTTGCGTCAAAAGCACACCTGGGTCGTAGAAGGGTGTTACCCTCACGTTTTCAAGAGTCGAACTAGTAGTCGGCAAATGTCGAGTAAATTTGGTGTTCACTATCAGGGACGGAACCTCGCGGTGCGTGTGGCCCATCAGAATCACATCGACGCCGGGCACCTGCCGCGCGATCGCGATGGCCGCATTCTCGTTCGGGACCGATGAAGGGTTCGGAGTTCCGGTGCGCAAATCCTCTTCGATACCCATGTGCATCGCGATCACGACGACGTCGACTTTTTCTTTGTCGCGGAGAATGGGCACCCATTTCTTTGCCTCACTGACCGTCTCGTGAAATTCCAAGCCTTCGTAGTTCGGCTTGTTCTCCCAATTCGGAATGCCCGGCGTCGTCAAACCGAGAATGCCGATGCGCACGCCCTGAACTTCCTTGATGAGGTAAGGGTGATAATGTGTTGACGGTGTGCCTTTGACATCCGTCTCATACGTGTTCGCGGACAGCCACGGGAACTTCGCTTCGCTCCGCGCCTTCTCAAGAACCTTCAAGCCGAAATTGTATTCGTGATTGCCGACGGCCATCGCGTCATACTTGAGCGCGTTCATTGTCAGCATCATCGGGTCGGGCGGTGTGTTGTTGCGCTTGTTGTGAAAGTATTCGAGGGGAGTGCCCTGAATCGTGTCGCCCGAATCGACGAGCAACAAATCGGGATCGTCTTTGCGCGCTTGCTTCACCAGCGTCGCCACTTTCGCAATGCCTACGTTGTCGTACTTATTCGTGTAGTAATCGATTGGAAAAACCCGGCCGTGCATGTCAGTTGTGCTGAGAATCACGATGTGTGCGCGCGTCGGCGCCTGGTTCTGTGCGCGTGAGAGCTGCGTCGCCGGCAGCGCGAAAACACACAGCGCGAAAGCAATCGAAAGGGTCAACCTTCTCATGTTTGACTATTGCGCGTCGGAACAACGCTGGTTGGTCGCGACTGCGCCCGCTTGCGCCGAATAGACTTCCGCCGCGGTGTAGCCGCGGACGCAGCTAACGTAAACCAACGGGAAGAGCGCGCGCACCTGCTTCATCTTTTCCTGGTTCTCAAAGTACGTGCGGCCGCGCTGAAGAATGAAATACGTGGGGCCTTCGGTGGGAACTGTGAAGTTTGGATCCGACAGCACCTTTGACTGCAAATCCTGACGCCCAAGTTTCTCGGTGTAGTAACGCACGACGCCGGGCGCCTCCGTAACGATCGCCGTGTTTGCCGGCGCGTTTGCGGACACGAAGCGGACCGACTCGTCCAGGCCGTCGTCGTAAAACTCGTCATGCGGAAAAAAGTATGCCGTGTAGCGACTGCCGATCACGTTGGAGTATAGCCCGTAGTGTGGCGCGCTTGCGTACGCCGTCACCGCCGGCAGCACTGCAACGAGAACCAGGAGGACACCTGTCGCCGCCCACGTCACGGCGCCGTTTGCATTCCATTTTTCAAACGCCGATGCGGTCCATCGAATCAGTAGCACGATTCCGACGGCGGCGCTCATGTAAAGAAACGGCATCAACGAAAGCAGGTAACGCGGCCACTTCGCGCCCATCAACGAATACGGAACGATCCAAAAAAGGATCATGAAAACAACGAACCCATAACTTGGCTCGCGCCAGCGGCGCAGCCCCACGAGAAAACCGACAATCGAGGTCGCCAAAACTGCCAAAGGCACCTTGATCGCGAGATACAAAAGATAAAAGTAAACAGGCGTTGCCCAGAATGGCGATCTTGAGATGTTGTTCTTGTACAGACGATCACCCATAAGGTAACCCGTGTGCGTCAGCAGTTTTTCACCCGAATAGGCGTTCAAATAGGTCCACACTTTAGGCAACAGGATGGCCGGATTGGCCAGCACGAACGCGAGACCCATCAGCAGAAAAAAGCTGAGCGGAGTTTTCCAGCGCGGCTCGCCTGGCTTTTTGCGTCGCACACTGTAATTGTGGTGATAAAGCATGTTCAGCCCGAGATAATGCGGAAAATACTTCGACGCCATCATCAGGCCGAAGCTGACGCCGCTCAGCCTTCGCAACCGATTCAGCAGTTTGCTTTTGCTTCGATCGACTAGTTTCGCCTGAATGAAAAGGTAAAAAGCGAACAGCATGAAGAAAACCATGAGCGTGTCTTCTTTGCCGACGCGATTGAAGGTGATCGCCGTGACGCCGAATGACCATAGCGCCGCTGCCCACAATCCAGTGCTGAGATCGAAGAGCGCCGCGGTCAAAAGACAAAGCGGAATCGCGGTCAAAGCGCCGAATACCACATTCGGAAATCTGAGGGCGGCTTCTTCGGAAATTGCCTGGCCCGCAAATGAATTCCATGCGCGCGCGCCGCGCAGAGACAAATCAATCAGCAGCTTCATGAGCATTGGGTGCTCTGCGTTGGCCGTGAAGTCGCCACGATCGTAAGCGCGGGCTGCCTCGACCTTGTTGATTTCGTCTTCGGCGAAGCCGATCGCGCCGAGACCCTTCATGCGCAGGCCGGCGCCGATCAAAACCATCAGAGTCATTGCGATCACCGCTGCCCGTTGCCATGACATGACAGCGGCGCGGATTGCAGTCGCCGCACGCGCCGGCGATGAAGTCAACGCCTCGCCTTTGGCTGAATTTATTCCGGCAACTGACATCTGAATCTAACTGGATTCGCTCGCGGGTAAATTCGAAGGCACTCTGAGTTTGGCCTCTTCCGCGAGCGCCGCCTCGGCGTCGCGTGCCACGGCCCGCAAAGAAAGTCCGCGCTGCAACAGCAGTATCATACCTGTTGCGGCCCAAAACACATCACGCGCTTTGCGAACGATGGCGAGGGTGACGCCGGTGACCATGGTGAATTGAAGGATCTTTGAAACTCGACCAGTGCCCGCCTCGTCGACACCCATACGCAACGGGATGAACTTGAAAGCGACCGTGATGACGCGATTTACAGATTCCAGAATGAATGCCGTTAGGAATGTCGGCGGCTGATCAGGGCTGATGAAACTCAGCGTGACGTAAATCTCCGTGACGCCGGCCAAATGAAAACAACCCTCGAGCAGAAGGATCGGAAGAAAGCGCGCTGAGTTTCTTTGGTAAAAACCATAGACGCGGTCTTCGAGTGAACTTCCTTTCTCGATCCACTTTTCATTCAGCCCACGGCGATGCAGAAACCTCGCCCCGCCGCTAATGAACCGCAAACGTTTACCGATTAGAACTGCTCCCAAAGCAATCACGACGGCGATCACAGCCAGCGTGATCATGCTGATCAGTCGCAGGCCTTTTGGCAAAGTGAAGCTTAAGAGCAACGCCAACATGCCTGAGCAAATGAACAGCGCGACTGAAAGCGCGTAGAAAATGTTTTCAATCGCGAGGGCCGAGAAGCCAGCCATCAGCGGCACTCGATCGCGAATCAGCGCGGGCTTGGCCGGTTCGGAAACGAGAAATCCGGCGAAGGGAAGAATGTTGCCGATGGCATCGCCCATGATGCGCGCGCGAATCGCGTCGCGAAAACGCAGGCGATACGGTGGCTCCATGCAAAGCGTCCACGCGATTGATCTGGCGATTTGCCGCAGCGCCGAGATGGCCACGACGAGCAGAAAGCCCGCTCCCAGCCGGCTGATTCCTTCGAGAATTTGACTGATTCCGGCCTTTTTGACGAAATAGCCAAACAACGCCAGGCCCAGCACGAACGAGATTATGCCGAACGGAGTAAGACCTTTTCTTGATGGAGTCTTAGTTGATTCCTGGGTCATTGATTGAAAACGCGCAAAACCCAAAATAAAGCATCGTCGATCGTATGTCCAAAACAAACGGCATTCCGCGAACCTCACCTGTTATTTTTGAGGTGGCACGCGCATCTTGCGCGTGGCTTCACGGGCGGGCCGCCCGTGCCACTCTCGCACGCACGCGTCAGAAAAATCAGACATTCGAAAGATCGATACAGTTTGCGGCCCGTGCATTTTTGCGTTTTGACTCACGCGTTGATTATCATGTCGATTCAAAAGATCGTCATCCCTTTTCCGCGGTTTACTGAGCATGACTCAAGCCCAAACTGTAATTGAAGAATCGCTCGCACGTCCGTTGACGACGTTGTCTGAAGACGAGCAGATGTTTCGCGACAGCGTGCGCGAATTTGCCGAAGGCGAGATTCGCAAGCGCGTCGAGGAAATGGACGAGCAAGGCCATCTTGACCCGGCATTAATCAAACAGTGTTTCGAATTGGGATTGATGGGCATTGAAACGCCCGAGGAGTTTGGCGGCGCGGGCGGATCGTTCTTTCAGGCGATTTCGGCGGTCGAAGAACTGTCGCGCGTCGATGCGTCAGTGGGTGTGCTGGTCGATGTGCAGAACACGCTCGTAAACAACGCCATTATCCGTTGGGCCAATCAGGAGCAGAAAAAGAAGTATCTGACACAATTGGCCGCGGAAACAGTCGGTGCGTACGCGCTCAGCGAAGCCGGTTCCGGCTCCGACGCCTTTGCGTTGCAGACGCGCGCGGTCGATCAGGGCGATCACTTTGTCTTGAATGGGCAAAAACTTTGGATCACCAACGGCAAAGAGGCCGAAATTTTCGTCCTGTTCGCAAATTCAAATCCCGACGCGGGTTATCGCGGCATCACGGCCTTCCTCATCGAGAAGAATTTCGACGGATTCGCAGTCGGCAAGAAGGAAAACAAGCTTGGGATTCGCGCGTCATCGACAACTGAGTTGATTTTGGAAGATTGCAAAGTGCCTAAGGAAAACGTTCTCGGCGAAATCGGGAAGGGTTACAAAGTTTCGATTGAAACGCTCAACGAAGGCCGCATTGGCATCGGCGCTCAGATGATCGGGATCGCGCGCGGCGCGCTTGAATCAGCCTTGGCCTACACGAAAGAGCGTCAACAGTTCGGCAAGAGCATCAGCGAATTTCAGGGGGTGCAGTTTCAGTTAGCAGACATGGCGACTGAGTTGGAAGCAGCGCGATTGATGGTTTACAACGCCGCGCGCATGAAGGACGCGGGTCAGAACTTCGTCAAGGAAGCCGCGATGGCAAAGCTGTTTTCCTCGCGCGCCGCCGAGCGAATCACATCGAAAGCGATCGAACTGTACGGCGGTTACGGCTACGTGAAGGATTACCCGGTCGAGAAGTACTGGCGCGATTCTAAGATCGGCGCAATTTACGAAGGCACTTCGAATATGCAGTTGCAGACGATTGCGAAATTGATGATTGGGAAGTAGTAAATCGTGAATCGTGAATGGTAAATAGCCGAACCGTAGAATTACGAAGAACAGTTTCCTTCTATTCACGATTTACGATTAACGATTTACTAACATGTCCGCATCACGAATCGAAGTCTTCGAACAGATGCTCGCCGCCGAACCGGCAAACACGGCGGTCTTGTTTGGCTTGTCCAAGGAATACGAGAAGGCGGGCGATGATGCGAAGTTGATCGCGATTCTTGAACGATATCTCGCGACTGCTGACGACGAGGGCAATGCTTACGGCATGCTGGCCCGCGCGTATGAACGAACAGCGCAACGCGAAAAAGCGCGCGAGACTTATCAACGCGGCGCCACAGCGGCGATGGCGCACGGGCATCCCGGCATGGCCGAAGAGTACAAACAAATCTTGGAAAGTGACTAGTATCAACAGGATGCTCGGCTCTATTCACGATTTACGATTTACGATTTACTGCTCATGAGCGATACGAAAGTTTTAAGACTAGTCAAGAAATCCGAAGGCGACCTCCCGGCAAAAGCCTTCACCGCTAAATCCGTCGCCAAGGCGGAACCGAAACCTGGGGCTTCCGCGTCTCCTGTTTTGAAAGCGGCCCCCACCGTTAAGCCGATGCGACGCCGCGGCAAAGCTAAGCCTCAACAACAACTGCGCGTCAGCCCCGAAGAGATGCTGAAGATCTTTCGCACGATGTACATGTCGCGCCGTCTGGATGACAAAGAAATTCAGATGAAGGGACAGAACCGCATCTTTTTTCAGATCAGCGGCGCAGGTCACGAAGCGATTCTGACCGCGGCGGGCATGTGCCTGAAGCCCGGTTACGACTGGTTCTATCCCTACTATCGCGATCGCGCGCTGTGTTTGCAGCTTGGCATGACACCGCTCGAGATGTTTCTGGAAAGCGTCGGCGCGGAAGCTGACCCGAATTCGCACGGCCGACAGATGCCTTCGCACTGGGGACACAAGAAACTCAACATCGTGTCGCAATCGTCGCCGACGGGAACGCAGCTTTTGCAGGCTGTCGGATGCGCGGAAGCAGGTTATCGCATCAAGCTCATCAAAGAACTGAAAAGTCGCATCAAGAATTTTCATCAGGACGAAGTCGCCTATGTTTCGCTGGGCGACGGCACATCCAGCGAAGGCGAGTTTTGGGAAGCGCTGAACACGGCGTGCAATCTGCGTCTGCCGGTTGTGTTCCTGCTCGAAGACAACGGTTATGCGATCAGCGTCCCTCTCGAAGTGCAAACGGCCGGCGGTGACGTGTCGAGATTGATTTCAGGCTTTCCGAATTTGTATCGGCAGAAGTGTGACGGAACTGATCCGATCGAGTCGCTGGCCGTCATGCGGCGCGCAGTGGAAAACTGTCGCCGCAATCGCGGGCCGTCATTTGTGCATGCGAAGGTCATCCGGCCGTATTCGCACTCGCTTTCCGACGACGAACGGTTGTATCGCGCTGACGAAGAACGCGCGTCGGATGCTGAACACGATCCGGTTAAGCGGTTCGGAGCGCGACTGATTGACGAGAAAATCATCGATCAGGACGGGCTGCAACAGATCAAAGATGAAATCGACCGCGAGATAAACGAAGCTGCCGATGCGGCGCTTGCCAGCCCGCAACCTGCTCCTGAGACAGTGACGCTTTACGTCTACTCGCCGGACGTCGATCCAACTTCCAAAGAGTTCGATACTGAAGACCAGGTCGAACTCAGCGGTAATCCGGGCACGATGGTCGATCTGATCAATCGCTGCCTGCACACCGAAATGAGGCGCGATCCGCGTGTGCTTGTTTTCGGTGAAGACGTGGCCGATTGTTCGCGCGAGCAATCGCTGGACAAGGTCAAAGGCAAAGGCGGTGTGTTCAAAGTAACCGCGAATCTTCAGCGCGAATTCGGCAGCGCACGCGCGTTCAATTCGCCGCTCGCCGAGGCGAACATCGTCGGGCGCGGGATCGGTTTGGCGACACGCGGTTTGAAGCCCGTTGTCGAAATTCAATTCTTCGATTACATCTGGCCCGCGTTTCACCAAATCCGCAACGAGCTGGCGGTCTTGCGCTGGCGCTCAGGAAATGAGTTTTCAGCGCCGATGGTGATTCGCGTGCCCGTGGGTGGATATTTGAAAGGCGGCGCCATTTATCACTCGCAATCGGGCGTGTCGCTTTTCACGCAGATTCCGGGCTTGCGCGTCGTTTATCCGTCGAACGCGTTGGATGCGAACGGGCTTTTGCGCACCTCGATTCGTTGCGACGACCCGGTAATCTTTCTCGAGCACAAACATCTCTATCGCCAGGCCTACAACAAATCGCTTTATCCCGGCGACGACTTCATGATTCCGTTCGCCAAAGCGAAGACTGTTCGCGAAGGCACGGGCATCTCGATCATCACGTATGGCGCGCTGGTGCAACGTTCGCTGGTGGCAGCGAAACAGGCCGAACAGCAAGGCATCAGCGTCGAGATTATCGACTTGCGCACGATGAGTCCTTACGATTGGAATGCGATCGCGGAATCCGCAAAGAAAACCTCGCGCGTGATCGTCGCGCACGAAGACTCGCTGTCGTGGGGCTACGGCGCCGAGATCGCTGCGCGCATCTCAAACGAACTCTTCGAATATCTCGACGCTCCGGTTCGCCGCGTCGCCGCGCTCGACACGTTTGTTGCTTACGCTCCGCAACTCGAAGACGCCATCCTGCCGCAGGTGGCGGATGTGCTAGAGGCAATTACCGCACTTCATGCGTACTAATTGCTTGTCACGCGATGAAGCCGCGCTTCTTCAAAACTCCTGCCGCGTTTCGCAAATGGCTCGCCGCCAATCACAGTAAAGCGAAAGAGCTTTGGGTTGGGTTCTACAAAAAAGACTCCGGCAAGCCGAGCATCACGTGGCCTGAGTCAGTCGATGAGGCGCTGTGTTTCGGATGGATCGATGGCGTCCGTAAGACAATCGACGACCAGAGTTATATGATTCGCTTCTCGCCACGAAAGCCGGAGAGCATCTGGAGCGCCGTCAACATTCGTAACGTTGAACGGCTGATCAAGGAAAAGAAAATGCAGCCCGCGGGATTGAAAGCATTCGCGTCGCGCAAGGAATACCGATCCGGCATTTATTCCTACGAACAACGGCCTGCGGAACTCGTCGAGCCGTATGCTTCAGAATTGAAGCGCAACAAAGCGGCGTGGAAATTCTTTCAAGCTCAGCCGCCGTACTACCGCAAGACTATGACTTGGTGGATCGTGAGCGCGAAGCAGGAAGAGACGCGTCTGGCGCGGCTAGCAAAACTGATCGAAGCTTGCGCAAGAAGCCGGCGCCTGCTGTAAGGATTCGCCACCATGGCTATGCCATCAGGATGCACGGTCCTCCGTTCCTCCGCCCGCCTCAGTTTTTCTCCAGGATCACTTCCGCCACCGCGTGTTCGGTCGTGTGCGCGATGGAAACGTGTGCAGTGGTTGCGCCCAATGCTTCATACAATTCCTGGGCGCGGCCGTGGAAGAGAATTACCGGCGCGCCTGAATCTTTTGCTGACACTTCGATGTCCTGCCAGCTTATGCCGCCGCTCCAACCTGTTTGCAGGGCCTTCAGCGCGGCTTCTTTTGCCGCAAAGCGCGCGGCATAATGTTGGGCGGCCACGGCGCCGCGCGATTCGCAGTAGGCGCGCTCGGCCTGAGTGAACACGCGTTCAGCGAACCGCGGCGTACGAGCGATTGTTTCGCGCACGCGGCGAACCTCGATAATGTCAATGCCAATTGAAATGATCACAGAAGATTCTGCAAAAACGACTGTCGGCGCACTTCAAGATGCCGGCTTTTGCTGGCGCGAGCGCGATGGCGTGCGCGCTTTGATTTGTGAACCACTCGAACGCGACGGGTTCACAAATGCGTTTTCAACTCGGCTCGGCGGCATCAGCCCGATGCCGAAAGACGATTTAAACCTCGCCGGCTTTAACGAAGACGCGGCCGAAAATATTTACGAGAACCGCCGCCGGTTTCTAAAACTCTTCGAAGGCGAATGGACGCTCACCGGCTGTTGGCAGCTTCACAGCGCCGACCTCCGCATCGTCAAAGACGAAGCGGACGCGAAGCCAAAGCCGGGCGTGCTCGGCGACGATCAGTATTGCGATGCACTCATCAGCGACACGCCGAAGATTCTTTTGGCCGTCAAGACTGCCGACTGCGTTCCGATTTTGCTCGGCGACTCCAACACCGGAGCCTTCGCCGTGGTGCATGCCGGCTGGCGCGGCACTTCGTCGTCGATCATTACGCGTGCGATCGAACAGCTCAAAGCCGAATACGGAACCAAGCCTGAGAATCTGCGCGCGGCGATTGGGCCGGCGGCAAACGTCTGCTGTTACGAAGTGGGCGCTGATGTCATCGGCCGATTCAAAGATCGATTTCCCGACACGGATTCTCTGTTGATTCCGACGCGCGACGGGCACGCGCGCATAGATTTGCACAAAGCAAATCGCGAGCAGCTAATCTCCGCCGGCGTTGTACCAGAAAGAATTCACACCGCCCCTTTTTGCACGATGGAGCGGACCGATCTCTTCTTCTCGTATCGGCGTGAAAAGGCGCTCTATGGCCGGGTTGGACGATTAATGTCGGTAATCGGACGAATGTCGTCGTGAAACCCGCGAGCAAGATGCTCGCGAACCGCCGACACAGATCTCGGCGCTCCAACCTAGCGAAAAGCCCATCCGTTAGTTTGGCGCACACGCTCATTTGCTCCCACGACGTCGATTTTCAGGTCTACATCGTAGTTTTTCGGCGGGAAGCAAACTTCATCATTGCAGCTCTGAAGTCGCACGCGCGCTTTTACTTTCGCCGAATCGTCCGAGTAATTACCCGGAACAGTCACGGTAACCTTGAGACGCGCCTGGCCTTCATAAACAGACAATTGCTTTTTCGAGAATTTGAACGTGCGCAACCGCGGCCGAGGATAAGCCACGGGACCGCTGCGCAACCCGTCTGATGTTTCGACTTTTACACTCGTCGCAATCAAATAACTTTCCAGCGGCCGATTCGAATTGATGTGATAGCCCGACGGGACGTCAATGACGATCGCCACCCGCAAGGGCTTGCCGCGTTGGGCCTTGTCCGTCGAAAAATACCCGACCACGCTGATGTTTGGTTCCGGCGCCGGTGCGGCCGAAAAGCCTGGAGTCGATGCCAACAGCAAGGCAACTGCCAGTGCGTTGAACATAAAATAGTGACCTGTTCTTTTCATATCGATTGCAGAGTTTCGGTGCTTTTGATGGCGTGGGATTCTATCGCGGTTGCTATGGAATCGAAACCCGAGCGTTGTCGGACGCGTTTCGCGCCGCTAATTGCCCACACGCAGCGAGAATGTCGCGGCCTCTCGGTTTCCGCACGAATGCGTGGATGCCTTTGGATTCCAGAATTTCGCGGAATGCTTCGACCCGCGTCGCCGATGAAGGTTGATACGGCAAAGGCTCCGCTGGATTGTGCGGAATCAAGTTCACTTTCGCGCGCAAGCCGTGACGATTCAGCAAATTGGCCAGTTGCCGCGCCTGCTCGTCTGAATCATTTACGCCCTTTAGCATTACGTACTCGAATGTGAATCGCTCGCCCGGCTTCAGAGATTTCTCGAATTCTTTGCACGCGTCGAGCAGTTCATCCAGCGGCCACTTCCGATTTATTGGCATCAGCTCGTTTCGCAGCTCGTCGCTCGGCGCCGCAAGTGAAACTGCCAGATGAGGGCGGTCGGGAATCATCGCAAGCTCGCGGATGCGTGGCGCGATGCCGGCAGTGGAAACCGTGATGCGATTAGGCACGATGTGTAAACCTTCCGTGTCGCTCATGATGCGAATTGCTTTCAAGAGCACGTCGAAATTCAGAAAGGGCTCGCCCGCACCCATGCCTACGAGATTCGTCCCACGCGGAGGCTTCACACCGACGCCGTAAGCATCGTTTAGCGCAACGATAATCTGCTCGACAATTTCGCCCGCCGTGAGGTTCCGTAACAAACCAAGCTGCGCCGTCAAACAAAACGTGCATTGCAGAGGACAACCGGACTGCGAAGAGAAACAGATCGTGTCACGCCGTTCTTCGGGAATGAAAACAGTCTCCACCGGGCGATTGTCGTGCGTCTTCATCAGGTAACGACGCGTGCCATCAGTCGAGATGTATCGAGACTCCAGCTTGAGTGTTGAAATCGCCGTGCGCTCATTCAGCTTCGCGCGGAACTCTTTCGGCAGGTCGGTTACCTCATCGAACGTGCGCACGCGTCGCCGCTGGATGGCTGAAAAAATCTGGCGGCCGCGATACGCCGGCTCGCCAAGTTGTTCGACGAACTGCGACAATTCGGCCTGCGATAATCCGGTGAGCTGAACGATCTGCACTGTAGGTTGATTCTAGCACCCGATGAGCGGTTGGTCAGGGCCGTCGACTTCCATTCGGCGCAAACAAAAATCGCGAGCGGCCTGATTGAGCCAATCTCGCGATTTCGTTAAGCGAATCGAACGCTTACTTATTGCGCCACGGTGAACTTTGCCGACTGCACCAGGCTCTGGCCGCTGACGCGGTCGCGCACGCGAACTTCGATCGCATAATCGCCGGGATTCAAACCGCGCGAGTCAAGCAGTCGCGTAAGTGTCAGACGCTGGCCTAAGTCACTGCTGCCGTGCCAGTCTTCGGCCTGTTTGCCGAGCTCTTTGCCGTCCTTCAACACTGCGTACTCAACATCGACAGACGGACGCAGCGTCGTCTGATCGATTCCGGCGTTGTAGATTTGCATGTAAATGCCGATCGGCGCGCCGCGATGATAGGTTCCCGAAACGTTCGGAATCACCTTAACGTTGCCGATGGTGAACATGCCCACGGCAGGCTGATCGCCGAGACCTTCCAGTTTCGCCGCGAGAATCAGCGTCGAGGTTGACAGCTTGTTTGGATCGTATTTCGGAACCTCAAAGCCGATGTGCCGAACACCTGTTGCGCCCGACGTAATATCGCGAACAATCACATCGACCCGATAGCGGCCCGGCGCCAAAGCCACAGCTTTCTGATAAGCGGACTTGCGGTCTTTCGCGTCCGCCAATTCTTCGGGGGTCGCGCGCGTGATCACCGGATCTTCAAAGATGCCGGCGCGACGTCCGGATACGTGCGTGATCTTTCCAAAGATATTCAGTTGCGCCTGCTGCAACCCACCGCTGTCCTGAAATACCAGATTGTTGTTTTCAGTTTGAATCGTAAAGGCCGTGATGACGCGCTCATCGGATTGGCGGAAGAAATCTACGCGCACGTCAAAATTCAGTGGGTTATCTTCGATGATCGGCGTGTTCACTGCCGAAGCCAGATCGTTGAACTTGATCTGCGGCGGCCGGCTCAGATCAGCCAAAAGTTGCAAACGCGAGAACGGGCTGTCCTGCTCGCGCGTGTAATTCGGGTTGCCAATCCCGCCGAAAGTAGCAACGCGCTGGCTCTTGTCCGCCAGCCCCATTTCTTCGGCGAGCGTTAAACCCGCTCCGGGAATGTTCAGCAGCGCGTCCTTTTCGTCCGGGTTGCGCGCGATACGATATTCGCCGCTGCCCGTCGGATCTACGAACTCAATCTCAATCCCGGATCCAACGCCCGGAAGATACCGGTAGAACCATCGCTCAAACGGATACGTCGAAGTAGTGCCGCCGCCCTCGTAAGTTTCGCGGTTGTACGAGCCACCGGACGGATGTGTCTCCAATTCATCGGGCTTGCCGTACATGATCCAGATGCGGCCGCGATCGGTTTTCCATCCGGGAATGCCCGACGCAAAGTGCTCGTTCGCATAAGCAATGCGCTCGTAATACTCTTCGCGATATTCGTTTTCATCCGTGTCCGGATCGGGATCGCGCCGGCGCCAGAACTCTTCAATGAAATGTTCGCGCTCGTCGTCGGTCTCGAGCTTCTTGAAGGCTTTCCGCTCTTCGTCGGTAATGATGTAAGCGACGTCTTTTTCGAGCCAGTCTTTGTAAGCCTTCTTCAGCTCCGGCTTCACGTTGCGCGGCTTTTCGGAAGGATCCTGTTCCCGTCGCTTGGGCTGCTGCGGCAGGGCCGCGGAAGCAGCAAAAGCGAAAGTTAAGAAAGCGACGGCCACACGGCTCGAATTGCGGAAAGACATAACGAATACTCCTGCTAACGTTCGGGAAGGTTTAAGATTGCCCTCAGTGTTGAATCACGAGACGCGCGGACACGAATCGAATGTCGAATTCTAAGTTTCGCTCAGATCAGAGTCAAGATGCGGCCGCCACACCAAAAAGTTGCTTTTTGGACGGTTAGGCGGTTAGTGCCCCCAACTCATCGTCCGAAGCGGCAATCGACCTTTCGTAACCAAACCGCAGGGCTTCGCGTCTTAAAACTTGATCGCGTTGACAATAACGGGTGATTTACTAAATTTTACGGAGGATTTCTCAATGAAACGACTTTTCTTAATCGCAGGATTGACGGCTTTTCTCAGCCTTGCGGCGTTAGCCGCGGCCGGTGACTCGCCGAACTTCTCGGGAACCTGGAGTCTGGATAAGGCCAAAAGCCAGGGGTTGGATCAGCGGATGGCTAACGCTGAGTCAGTGACCTGCGTCATAACTCAGGACGACAAAAACATTTCGATTGAGTGGAAGGTTGTCGGTGGCCAACCACCGGCAGGTGGCGGTCCCGGCGGCGGTGGCGGCGGCATGGGCCGCGGCGCTGGCGGTCCGCGAGTCTACAACCTCGACGGCAAGGAAGCTACTACCGAAGCCGGAGGTGGCACGAGCACGTTGAAAGCAACGTGGTCTGGCGATGGTAAGACCCTCGAGCTGGTGTCCGTACGTGCGGGAAATTTCAACGGCAATGAATTCAAAGCCACGACGACGGACAAGCTCTCGCTGTCTGAAGACGGCAAGACCATGACGGTTAATCGTCACAGTGAAAGCCCACGCGGGACGACGGACTCAACCCTGGTGTTGAACAAACAGTAACGGCAGTCACAAGAAAAAACAGAAGGAGCCGCGATCGCTTTGGCGTCGCGGCTTTTTTCCGGTTATCCATGGCAAATGGTTTGAGAATACGGTGACAGAGGGTGGCGCGAAGCTGATTTCTGTGGTGTTCAGGTCTGATCCGGAGCATAATCCAGCCGGCTGCGGCGAGCGCTGACAGTTCTTTGCGGAGGAATTTATGTCACCGATCCCACATTGGAAGTTACCTTCTGCCGCGTGCGCCGGCCTTTTGTCGTTGGCGTTGTTCTTGTCGATTGTCAGTTGTCAGAAAGTTCCCAAACCCACATCGGATTCTACGCCGCCGAAGCTCGTCTGGAATGTCCTGGATAAGGCGACCAACGCAAATGCCGATCATCCCGGCAGTCCTACAATCAACGCGCATCGCGGCGACAAGTTTCATGTGACGTTGAAAGCCAACGATCCGGAAGGAGTGAAATCAATCGAGCTCAATCCCACTCTGGGCGCGGGTGAGATTTCGTGGACGTGCAAAGCGCCGCCCGGCGGCGAGAATATCGCACAAACAAAGACCGCGGACCTCGGGCCGCAAACGCAGAACCTTTCACCCGACGCAAGCGGAAACGTGCTAACCAGCATTTTTCTGATTCAGGACCTGGATTTCGCGATGGATTGTCAGTCGGGCTGGGTTTTCACTTCAGGCAAAGCCACATTAACCGGCCGCGCCGGCAATTATTTTGGCGGCACGACGACTGAAGCGCTGACGTTCACCGTGTCGCCGTAGCATAGACGAGCATGTTGCTGATTATTCTTCAACAAGCGGCGGCACAAGCAGGCTGGCGCGACTCGCTGCAGCTGGCACTCGTGTTCGTTGGCGTGGTTGGCGGCTTAATTGCTGCGGGGAGAGCCGTACTTGATTTCCGCGAGAACTTGCTTTGGAAAAGGGCAAATGCCGCCAGGGAATTTCTGACTGAGATTCATCAGCACGCACGCGCGTCAGCCGCTGTCATGATGATGGATTGGTATGAAAGCGAGCACGAATACAAGCTCAAACCAGAAGATGATGAACCAGTGGAGATTTCATACGATGACGTGTTAGCCGCCCTGAAGAAAGAGCAGAAGGATTGCCGGGGCAGCGCCAGTGAACGGGACAGATTCATCAGGGATTGCTTTGATTGGTTCTTCTACTTTGTTGGCCGCATAGAGCGATACATAGAAATCAAACTCATCAAGTTTGAAGATGTTGAGCCCGTCTTCCGGCCGTATGCCCGGGTCATCAACGGAGACGCCAGCTACGCGAAGTTCATGGATCTGCACGAGTATGACTCCGCCTTGCAATTCTGGAAGCGATACAAAAATTTAAGCCCTCGACGTTGCACGCCTACGGAAGATCCGGATGTCAAGAACGCGCCAGCCGGTAAGTAAGCGCGAGCTGAAATTAGCTCGCCGAACCGACGATCGGGTGGCTTTCGCCGCCATCGCCTTCAACTACGTGTTCATAATCGCGGCGGCCGGCATGGCCGTATGGATACATCGAATACCGGTAACTCTCATCGCAATCGTCATTATCGCCGGCAGGCAAAGCGCGCTTCAGGGACTCGTTCACTCTGCGTGTCACTACTCTCTTTTTTCCAGAAAACAAGACAACATTAGATTCCAATTCCTCTTCGCGTACCCCATACTCGATTGCGTTCCTTTGTATCGCGAACAGCACCTGGAGCATCACCGCGACTTTTCGCTCAAGACTCCCGACCGTTTTGATTATCTCTACGATTGCCTGCAAATGTCCCGCCAGGGAATCTGGAATAGAACGTGGGTCGTGTTCATAAGGCCGCTCTCAGGCAACGCCGGCATCATATTCCTGAGCGACACGGTTAAGACGCTCACGGGAAATCCTAGAGAGACTTTACGACTCGTCGGCTACTGGACTCTCGTGCTGTTCACGGCATGGTGGTTAGGCGGGTTGTCGATTGTTTTCGTCTATTGGATCGCGCCGTTGGTCTGGCTCTATCCGGTACTCGACATTTGGGCGGAACTCAGCGATCACCTTAACGCCGAAGGCGAAAGTCGTAATCAGATCGGTTTCTTCTACAGCGCCATGTTCAAGGGCCATGAAATGTATCACGCAGTTCATCACCTCTATCCGTTCATTCCATTTCACCGCCTGCGCGGAATCAATGACAAGCTTCAGCAGCGAGGAGTTGTTATAGAAAGTTCACGTGGTCCTTTGGATTTCCTGCGCATCGTTTACCGCGGGCAGGCGTTCACGACCGGAGTGATTTCATCTTCCCAAGCCGTGCCTCGGCGTTGATCAAATCCAGCCAGCCGATCTAACAGTAGTGACCTAATTTGTTTGTGGCACGCGCATCTTGCGCGTGAATTCACGGGCGGGACGCCCGTGCCACACTTTAAATTAGGTCACTACCGATCTAACAAAGCTCTGGCGCAGTCGCATAATCGCAAGTAAAATCGGCGCGGTGCCCACGCGATTCAAATGGAGCCTCCTCTCAGATGAGCGATTGCTTGATACGCGCATCTGCGATCTGCCGATCAAGATCAAAGGATCATTCATTGAGCCTCACATCAAACGACTTTACAGCGAGTTGAACGAACGGGCGATTCGCTTCAAGCCTCACGTTTGGCTGTCAGAAGAATTCTTTACCCCTGATGGCGTTCCGGGATTTGCGATTCCTTTTTACTTAGCACACCCGCGTTTGATGAAACTCGAGCGCAAGCAAATGCTGCAAGTCGAAGGAGGTACTGAGGCTGAATGCATGCGCATCCTGCGACATGAAGCCGGACACTCGCTCAGCAACGCCTATCGATTGCATTTCAAACGCCGTTGGATTCGACTCTTTGGCTCAAATACTGAGCCCTATCCGTCGCACTACAACCCGAAGCCCGGCAGCCGGCGCTATGTATTTAACCTTGACGCATGGTACGCGCAGGCGCATCCGGCCGAAGACTTCGCTGAGACATTTGCCGTCTGGTTACAGCCTCATTCCAGCTGGCGCCGACGGTATCGCGGCTGGCCGGCACTGCGAAAGCTCGAGTATGTGGACGATCTGATGAAAGAGATCGCCGTCAGCCGGCCAAAAAACCTGGTTCGCCGTAAAGTGGAAAGACTCCCGGATGTCCGCGCCACGCTGCGTGAGCACTATCGGCGGAAAAGAAGGCAATACGAGCTTCAATGGCCGGTCTACATTGATAATGACCTGAGACGAATTTTTTCCAGTGAGACGAGCAACCACTCGCGCATGACCGCAGGCAGTTTTCTACGCTCCATGAAACGCGAACTCGTTGATCTCGTGGGCGAAGGCACCGGAGTGCATCAATATGCCATTGACCATCTTCTTGAACAGATGATTGACCGGGCTGGCCATCTCAAATTGCGCGTTGCGCGCAGTCGCGAAGAATCGCGGCGCGCGGTAATGATCATGCTAACCGCCCAAACCATGAACATGGTTCATTCCGGTTTACGCAGGATTCCGTTGTGAAGAACGGCGACAATCACAAGCCCAATCGTAAGGCAGCGGCTTCATCACAAGCCGCCGCTAAAAACGGCGATGCGTTCAAGAAGCTGCGCGTGATGGTTCTCTGTCATGAAGACCTGGTGCCGCCCGATTCAATTGACGATCTCACGCCAAAAGAGATCGCTCCATTCAAAACTGAGTGGGACGTCATCTCGACGCTGAAGAAGGTCGGCCACGAAGTTTCTCCAGTCGGCGTTTATAACAACCTCGGCGTGATCGGAAATGCGCTGATGGAGCACAAGCCGCACATCGCGTTCAATTTGCTGGAAGAGTTTCATGGTTATCCACTCTACGATCAGCACGTCGTCAGCTATCTCGAATTGATGAAGCAGCCGTACACGGGCTGTAATCCGCGCGGTCTCACGATTTGCCGCGACAAAGCGCTTTCGAAAATGGTACTGGCTTACCATCGGATTCACGTGCCCGCGTTTGCGGTGTTCCACATGAACCGCAAAGTGAAGCGGTCAAAACGTCTGAAATTTCCGCTCCTCGTCAAATCAATCAGTGAAGAAGGTTCAGTCGGAATCGCGCGCGCCTCGATCGTTAACGACGACGCAAAACTGGCCGAGCGCGTCGAGTTCATTCATCGCCAAACGAAGACGCACGCGATCGCGGAACAGTACATTGCCGGCCGCGAGATTTACGTCAGTGTGATTGGCAATCAGCGTCTGCAAACCTACACGCCGTGGGAACTGGTGATCGAGAAACTTCCGGAAGGCGCGCCGAATATTGCCACGTCGAAATTGAAATGGGATCCGGCGTACCAGGAAAAGGTTGGCGTGGTTACGAAAGCGGCTGAGCTCGACAAAGCGATGAACAAAAAGATCAAGCACCTGTCAAAAAAGATCTACCGCACACTCTTCCTGAGTGGCTACGCGCGTCTGGATTATCGCGTGACCGATGACGGGCAGATTTATCTGCTCGAAGCCAATCCGAATCCGCAGATCGCGCACAGCGAGGACTTTGCCGACTCAGCTAAACATTGCGGCATCGACTATGAAGGTCTGCTGCAAAAAATCATGGGACTGGGTTTGCGGTATCGAACCGGCGCTGGCGAGCAGAAATGAGCGATCAAGATAGTCGAAAGTGGCCATTCGTTGTTGCCGCCGCAGTAAAGTTGGGGTTATGGCCTTGGCTCATTTTTTCAATAGGCGGCGCGTTGTACGTTTTCCTGTTCGAGCCTGTTTGGTTCACCTGGAACCGATTCGGGTTTTTAGTGTATTCACTGATCTTTTGGGTTGGCGTTGGAGCCGTTCAGGGATGGTTCATGTGGGGGCCGCACGAACGAAAGGACTGATTTACCAATTCAGAATGCGTTCCGGATCAAGCCAGTGGCGCGTCATGTCACACCAGAGCACCAAACCCCGCCATGAATTGAATCGCGAGTAGAACCGCGCGATCTTTTGGTCGCTCGCAGCGCGGCCATTGTTTCGTGTTTTTGCGAACTGCCCGCGCGTCCATGAATCCAGCGCCAAGCCGTCGTACCGTCCCAGCAGCTTCAGCAGATTCTCAGCCGCGTAATTGCCGACGCCTTTCACGCGCTTCAACTCTTTCATGAATTGATCGTGCGGCAAATTGACTTGCAACCAATTCTCGACGTCCAGCTCGCCTGACGCGACGCGCTGGGCCAATTCTTTCAGGTAAGGTGAGCGATAACCCGCGCGAACACGATCGCGATAAAACTTCTCAGATGCTCCGGCCATCGCTTCGGCGGTGGGAAAAGATTTCCGGCCACCGTCGGACGCGCGACCGAGCTCATCGACAAGGCCGCTGACCATCTTCTCAGTCAGCGCCCAGGAACAGTTGGTCGTGCAGATCATCTTCACCAGATCTTCGAAAACTGTCGGCGAACGCAGCAAACGGCCGGCGCCTTCTGAAGCAATCCACGCAAACTCAGATTCGCCAGAAACGGCGTCATAAAACTTGCCCATGTCGTCGTCGAGACGGAACATGTGCCGCACGTCGCGGACGATCTGTTCGCTGGCGCGCTTGCCGATGGGCCGCGAAGTTTCGACGACCACGCCGCGTTTCGATGCCGAAACGCTGACTGTTACCGGCTTCGAATTTCGGAGGTCAATGACGCGCGTCAGCGTCCACTTCGTCTTATCGAATTCGAAGGGCGGCAGCGCGCACCAGCCATGGCTCATCACGGTGCGCCGAAAATTGAAATTGGCTGGCGTCGGAACTGAAATGTGCATAGTTTGCAGCTACGTACCGTGCCAGAACGGTCTGTTCTTTGGCAAGTCGGCGCGCAGTGGCGTTGTTCGGGCGCGGTTGCAGCAATCACTCGCGGCGTATTACTCTGCGGTCACCCCTTTTTTCGTATTCGCAGTTTTTAGTTCGAGCCGTAGACAAGTTTTCCCCGCGTCTGCAGAGAGAGGATTCTGTGCTCGGTCTCAGTCCACAACAAATTTTATTTCTACTGATCCTGCTGGCCGCAGTGGTGCTGTTCATCACCGAATGGATTCGCACGGACCTGGTGGCCGTGATGATCGTGGTCGCGTTGTAAGTTACGCGCGTGCTTGAGCCAAAAGACGCGCTCTCAGGATTCAGCAGCGAGCCCGCAATTGTCGTTGCGGGAATCTTCGTCTTGAGCGCCTCACTCCACGCCACCGGACTCTCTGACACAATTGGCAACTGGATTGGGCGTCTGGCGGGAAGGAGCCTGACGCGAGCGATCGCGGTCATCATGCCGTCCGTGGCTCTGCTGTCTGCCTTCACGCACCACGTGACAACCACGGCAATGATGGTGCCGGTCACGCTCGATCTTTCGCGTAAGCGCCAAATCCCGGCATCGAAACTTCTCATGCCGATGTCGTTTGCCGCTTCACTGGGAACAGCAATAACGATCATCGGCGCGCCTGCTTTCCTGATTGCCAGCAATACCCTCCAGCAATCGGGCCGCGGCGGCCTGGGAATCTTTTCCATTGCCCCGATCGGCTTATCGCTGTCGCTGGTGGGCACAATTTTCATTCTGCTCGTCGGGCGTTTTCTTCTTCCTACTCACGAAGGCGAACAAGACCGCGGCAGCCACTTTCGACTCGAGGACTATCTGACGGAAATTATCGTTTCCGACAAGTCGCCCTTGTTGAAGAAGACCGTGGCGAAAATCGAGGAGGATGAAAATTATCATTTCAAAGTGCTGGGACTGATTCGCGATGGCCGGCGGCTGCGCGCGCCCTACAAGCAGGAAGAGCTAAGTGAGGGCGACGTGTTGATTGTGCGCATCACGCCGGAAGAGCTGATGGCGATTCGCCAAGAGCCGAGCATGGAATTGCACCCGGTGAAACAGTACGGCGAGCGAAATGGGCAAAAGAAAACGAACGGCAACGGTGAACAGGATGAGTTCGTGCAAGCCGTAGTCGCGCCGCGTTCGCAACTGATTGGCCGCACATTGAGGCAAATCAATTT
>DASYTZ010000269.1:0-2877 GCA_036001745.1 Pyrinomonadaceae bacterium | reverse complement strand
GTACCAGTTTCGCCTTGAGTTGGTTTAGTATGCCGTAAATCTCTTCGTTTGGTTGGTGAGACAATGGCAGAACGAACTGTGACTCATTACCGCTGGCACGACATGACGACAGAACTCGTGTCCGACAGTCTTGCGCGCCGGCTAATTACTGGCGACCGCATGATGCTGGCCCATGTGTACATCAAGAGGGGTTGCATCGTGCCGCGACATTCGCACGAGAATGAACAGATTACTTACATCCTCGAGGGCGGTCTGCGATTTTGGATCGGCGCCGATGAATCGCAGACGCTCGATGTGATGGCGGGCGAAGTCCTGCACATTCCTTCCAACGTGCCGCACAAAGCGGAAGCTTTGGAAGATACCCTCGATGTCGATATCTTCAGCCCGCCGCGACAGGATTGGCTGGATAAGACTGATGACTATCTGAGAACCACGAAATAGAAGAGAACAGAAAAAAGCAGAAGCCCGAGCCGGATCAGGACATCCGCTCGGGCTTGCTGATTGGAACCTGGGTGTCAGGGGTCCTAGTGGATCACAATACCAACTCCCACGTGAAAGTTATGCTGCCACTCGCCTTCGAGTCGCGTTGGAACGTAGTCAGCCTGCACCACGCGAATGTCGATATGCCTGCTCGCCCGAACATCCAATCCGCCGCCGAAGACCCCGGCGAATCCGTTTGAGCTATCGGTAAATCCCAAAGCGCTAGCCTGAGCATTGGTCCCGCCGAGCAAGGCGTGAACGAAAGGCTTAAACTTCGTCTCTGTCGAGTTGTCCTTAATCTGGATTCCGCCGACGAAAGTGTGCGTTTGGGCCCTGACGCTGATGCCGGCGTCGGTGAACGTCTTGCGGTGGTAGGCGTAGTCGCCCTTCAGCCCAAAGTAACGCGAGATGTTCCCGGTGACGGCTGCCTCGAATCCGTTGAAGCCTTCGCGGTCGCCACCCAAATCCACGCGAGCATGTGAGTAGCCGCCGTAGACCTCAACCTTGTTGTATTCGTCACCGCCTTGCGCGAAGCTAAACGATGCCGCGCCGGCGATCAGGATCATTGACAATAAAAGTTTACGCATGAAACGAGTCCTCTCTTAATTTGTTTGTGATCGCCTTCGACGAACACAGATCGCGGACGAACTTGGAAGTTAGCCTGCCATCACCGGAGAGTTTGGCAAGCGCGATGCCAGCATGAAGCAAGCAAAAAATGCTTATGTTTATTGGAAAATCCCGCTCTGGTCGAAAGCCGGCCACGCAGGATTTGTCTGACAGGAGTCACGGCTTATCATGGACAGCATGAATAGCGAATGTACTCATACGGATCAAATTAAAGATGTCACCCCGAGTGCCGACGGCTGTGAAGATTGTCTGAAGATCGGCGATGCGTGGAATCATTTGCGCCTGTGCATGACGTGCGGGCACGTCGGCTGTTGTGACTCGTCGCCGAACAAGCACGCCACGAAACATTTCCACGCAACCAAACACCCGATCATCAAATCGTTTCAGCCGGGGGAGGACTGGGGTTGGTGTTATATCGACGAAGTGATGTTGGACGACGTGTAAGTCGACTACTTCGCCGATTCGTCCAGCAACTCTTTGAGATAGCCCTGCCAGATCGAAGCAATCGTATGTGTGCCGTGGCCGCGCGTCTGTTCGGTTATCGGCAGCAGCACGAACTTGCCGCGCTTTACCCGTTTGATTTCGCGTTCGACGATTCCCAGTTCGGGCGGATTGATAAAGTCATCGGCTGAGTTCACTGCGATCAGTGGCGCCTTGATCATCTCAAGCTTCGGCTGCGGATTGTATTCGCGCGAGGCGTCGAGCTGATAAATCAGATCGTTGGCGTCAAGGCGTCCCATCGCTGGTTTGAAACGGTCGAGGTAGAACTTTTCAGCTGCTTCACGCGTCGGCGCAACAGCCTGCCAGTTCAAAGGCGTGCTGCCTGCCAATAACAAGAGGTCCTCGGCAGTCGTCAGACCGCGCATCGGTTGCGTCTTATATTCGCCACCCATCCACTCGGGATCGTTCTTAATCGCGTCGATCGCCATGAAGCGCCAAACCCGATTGCGCCCGGCAATCTCGACCGGATTGCTCGCCAGCGGCATCAGCGCATCCATGAAATCGGGATAGGTTTCGCCCCAAACCCAGGTCTGCATGCCGCCCATCGAAGTTCCCATCACCAGCCGCAGGTGGTTGACGCCGAGTTTCTTCGTCAGCGCTTCGTAAAGCGCGGCCACCATGTCGTCATAGGTGTAGCGAGGGAACTTCATGTGCAGGCCGTCGCTTGGTTTGCTCGATCGACCGTGACCGATGCCGTCAGGCAGGATGATGAAATACTTGGTCGCATCGAGCAGTTGTCCCGGCCCAAACAGCACGTTTGCAAACGCCGGATTGAGCAAGCTCGCTCCGGACCCGCCAGTGCCGTGCCCCGCGAGGACTGCGTTAGTCGCTGTGCCGGAAGCATTCGTTTGCAGAGTGCCAATGGTGCGGTAATGAATTTTAAGCTCCGGAAGAGTTTCGCCGCTGCGAAAGTGAAAGTCTTTGATGACGTAATCGCCTTCGACAGGCGCAGGATAATTTCGCTGTGGCTGATTCGGCTGCGCAAAGGCGATGGAGACTATCGATAAAACGAAAGCAATAGACCAAATGATTCGCATCGAGCGAGACTCCAGTTTGAAGAGATTTGGCTCGCGTAGCTTATCATTTCGCAAACTAATCTCACGAGTCGCATTCGTGTATGATGTGCCGCGCAATAGCATTTGAGAACTGTTTGGAGATCACTATGACGAGAATCTTTAGCGCCCGCTTTGTCTGCGTCCTTTTCGCGTTCGTTCTCATCAATGCCTCGGCCTCAATGGCTCAACCGCAGCGCGGCATTACTCCGGAAGA
>DASYTZ010000268.1:0-7541 GCA_036001745.1 Pyrinomonadaceae bacterium | reverse complement strand
CCAAATGGTGACGTCGTCCAAGAAACAAGAATCAAGTAGGTCTAGTTAAAGTTTTTCTCGGATGCGGCGCCCAACAAATCAACATCGCTACTCATTTTGAAGGGAGAAATCATGAGTACTCGCAAGAAAGTCGAGACGGCGGCGCTGGCCGCGTCGATGTTGATTGCGGTCTCGGGCGCGACTTTGCTCGGGGCGTGGGCGCAGACCAAGAACCAAGGCGACAAGCAGTCGGCACTGCGTTCGACGATTGCGTTCGTGAGTTCGCGCCACGATCCCGATGCCGATCCCGCGGTCGATGCCCAGCGCGCCTGGCTTGCCGCCGAGATTTATCTGATGGACGGCGACGG
Source organism: Pyrinomonadaceae bacterium (assembly GCA_036001745.1). Taxonomy (GTDB): domain Bacteria; phylum Acidobacteriota; class Blastocatellia; order Pyrinomonadales; family Pyrinomonadaceae; genus UBA11740. The sequence continues at coordinate 7,194 of DASYTZ010000268.1, read as the reverse complement.
CACGAATGTGCGGCGTGTGACGGAGAACACCTACTCTGATGGCTTCCCAGCCTTGTCGCCGGACGGGGCACGGATCGTGTTCGACAGCAATCGGCTGCGCACAGAGGCGGAAGCCTTCAACACCTCGGATCTGTTCGTAATGAACGCGGACGGCACCGGGCAGACGTCGCTCGTGCGGGGCAGCTCAGCAACCTGGTCCCCGGACGGTCAAAAGATCGCGTTCCACGCCTCCGCGTCGGGCACTGGGCAGCCGATCAATTTCTTGCCGGGCGCGGCGACAACGGATAGCGATATCTTCGTCATGAACATAAACGACTTTCTGAAGAAGCGGGCGCGGCCTAAGAACATTACCAACAACCCGGCGGCGATCGACGACGATCCGGACTGGTCGCCCAAGGGGCAGAAGATCATCTTCACGAGCCACGCCATCACCGACAATACCGACAATCACACCACCGCCGAGATTTACATGATCGACGCGGACGGGACTGGCAAGCCGACGCGTCTGACCAACAACGCCGAAGAGGAGAGAGCCCCGTCATGGTCTCCGGACGGGAAGCGCATCGTCTTTTGTTGCAGAAGAGGCGGTCCCGATCTAGAGATCTGCGTCATGAACTCGGATGGCACCGGACAAGTGCAACTGACCGACAATACAATCGGCGACTTGACGCCCTCGTGGTCACCTGATGGCAAGAAGATCGTGTTCCACCGGCGCATCGGAGGACGCGGTCAATTCCAGCTGATTTTAATTAATGCGGACGGCGCCGGCGAAAAGCAGCTTACCTTTCCGCCGGGCCTCAACGCCTTTCCAAACTGGGGCGAGGTCCGCGGCGGAGCTCTTTCCAAGTAGAACGGCTTTGTTCCCGTGTGCAGAGTAACTTGCGTGCGTCGTAAACGCGTTTCGAGCTTCGTCCCGATTTATCGGGACTTGTTGACGCAGACATCCACGATAGCTTTTCGACCGCATGCCCTCAAGCTCGTCGTGCTGCGTTACGTTACTTGAAGTGCAAGCTGATTCTCACGCTGAACAGCCGCGGAAATCCAACGTGCGTCCCGCTGAACACGGATTCAAAGTTGTAAAGAAACAATTCGTTCGTGATGTTCTGCACGTCGAATTGCACATTCAGATTCGTTCGTTCCTTCTGAAATAGATCGGCGCCCACAGAAAGATTCAAAATTGTTCTGGGCTTCACCCGGCCTCGTTGAAAATCAATTTCGTTGTAAAGCCGCGGATCAAAACCGTCAGCCACGAACTGTGCCAGCGTCGTTCCCGGTTCGACGTCCGTCGGCACGCCCGAGTCGTAGCGAGCGTTGAAAATCGCATACACACCGGACCTGTGATTGTAGCTGAGTTGAAACTGCGCTTCATTTCGCTGATCGTGGTCGTTCGGGAATATCAGACCCGCGACTTGCAGATCGCTCGGGTCTTCGCCAAGAAATAGTCCCCCGTTAATCGGCGTGACACCGTACGCGCGCGCATTGGCGTATGAAAAGAAAGTGCGGAAGCCGTGAATGTCTGTTGATTCCAGCCGCAGCTCCTCTCCAGTGACTCGGCCGGATGAAATCGCAATTGGAAAGATTACGCCGGTTTCGAAGAACTGATCCTTGTCGGAAAAATTCTTGATTCGCTTCTGATACACCGTCAGGTTCAATCGAAAGAACCGCGACAGAAGTTGCTGCGCGCCAACCTCGAACGCGTGCTCCTTGTCCGGAAGAATCGGAAGGACGGTCGTGAAGCCCTGAAGGACAGCGATCGGCGAAATTGCCGCCGCTTGGGCTGAGCTCGCCAGCAATAAGCTCTCCGCCGGTGGCGGCTGGAAGAGGCGGTTGTAGGAAGCGCGCAAAGTTGTGTTTGTCCTCGGAATGTAATAAGCGAGTCCGACGCGCGGGCTCACCGCTTGTTCTGAAATCAGTAAGCGATAGTTGTCGTAGCGCACGCCGAGATCGAAAGTGAGATTCTTGAGGACCGTAAATCGATCCTGAATGTACGCGCTTAACGTGCGTCCAGTCTTGTTGCCATCAAAAATAAATGGCTGCGCAACATTAAAGTTGTTGACCGGATTGGGAAAGACATTGCCGTTTTCGTCAAGAAGGTCGTCAAAGTGCACGGTCGGATAAAAACTGAACTGCTCGTGCACCGGCGTAACTGTCACCTGTCCGCCGAACTTGATGTTGTGTCCGTGTTTCACTGTCGCCAGCGACGCAATCAATCCAGTGTTTTGCAATGAACGATCCTGAGAAGCAACCACGGGAGTCGAGTTTGCGTTGCTAGTGAGCCGCGCGGTCGCGTGCCGATTGAAGAAAGAAACCGTCGCGAGCGTGTTAGCAGAGATGATTCGCTGATAAGTGATGTTTTGCGAATTGTCTCGCACGCGCTGTCGCTGATCCTGTCCTGCAATTTCCTGCGTGACGCGATTGGGCACCTGGAAGTTTGAGCCGCCAAAAGTGAACGTGCCGCGCAGCGAGTCTTTCGCATTAAACTGATAGTCCAGCCGGAAAAATCCTTTGCCCGTGCGGCCAAAGTTGTGAAAGTTGTCGAGCGTCGGAGGATCGAGATAACGCTGCGATGTCGATGCTGACAGATTCGTCAGGAAGCCGAACTTCTTCGTGTGCGTAGAAAAATCCGCGCCGACTTCGCCGGTTGAAAAGCTTCCAGCGGAAAATGAAAGGCCGCCTTGCGTTGGTCCTTCCAACCCTGAACGCGTGTTCACGTTGATTACTCCGGCAAGCTTATCGCCAAATTCGGCGGGAATCCCACCCGTCAACACCTCCACCGTCCGAAGCGTGCGCGCGTCGATGCTCGTCGAAAAAATCGCTGACATGTTGTCGGTGACGGGAATGCCGTCGACCACGTACTGCACCTGCGATTCGGAACCGCGCGGGTGCATGCGGCCGTTGTCGTCTGTGACAAAGCCGGGCGTCGAGGACACAATGCTTTCGATTGCGCGCGAGGGCGCTGCTCCCACCGGTCGCTCCAGAACCGATTGGGAAATGTCCGTGTCGGATGACGTGCGATCGGTCTCAACCATTGAGGCCGAATCAGCCGTTACTGTGACGTTTGCCGTGGCGGACTCCACGCTCAAGTTGAAATCGACATTCAGAGGAACTGCCGATTCCAGATCGATGCTCTGTTCAGCCGGCTGAAAGCCGTTGGCTTCAGCTCGAACTTTGTAGGTGTTGAAGGGAACGTTCACGACCCGAAACGTGCCCTGAGTGTCAGTGGTCGCGGACTGTTTGTAGCCCGTCACCGGTTGGCTCACGGTAACTGCGGCGTTGGGCACGAGCGCGCCATTTGGATCTTTAACTGTTCCCTGAATCGTGCCGATGCGCGCTTGCGCACTGGCCAAAGCTGCGGTGCAAAATGCGAATATGAAAACTGTGGAAATGATCCTAATAAACTTCATCATGTTCTCTCTTTCTGTAATAAACATGGGGCATCCGGCTCCTGTAGCGAGTCCGGGTAGCAACGTGACGCAAAGCTGCGTCGTTTCCTATGAAAGAGAGAAGAGCGGTGGCGCGCGGCCCTGTTGTGTGGCCGTGAATTCAAAGAGATGGATGGAAGTAGCTGGTTGAAAATTCGAAAGTTGAGCTTCGGTAGTTACCGCGCCGGCCCATTGAGTTAAGACCGTCGTCGCCAGATTGTGGTGAAGTTGGCAAATCAGACATTCGGTCCCCGGCTTCGAGCGCGACGAAGATTGCTCGGATTCGTCGGAAGTCAGGACTCGTACGTCGGCTCGATCTTGCGAGAGAGTCGCTTGGCTCGTCTTGCCTTCAGCGGTTGTCGCGGCGCGAACTCCGTGGTTATGCGTGAATTCAACCGTGCCGCCCCACGCAATCGCTGCCAGAAGCACGGCCGCGATCAGGCGCGGACCTCGCATAGATTTTTGATGTCGGTTGAGCACGGCTACTGAATAAACTGGCTGATAGTGTACTTTATGATTGCGACCGCAACAAGTTTATTTGTGGCCAAGACTAACGAGCATGGCGCCTGATCATCGGCTACGAAATGCAGCCATCCGAATTCTGCTTTTCCTGGTTCTTTTCGCTGGGCTTAGTGCCGGCGCACACGGGCAAAAACTCAATGTAGGAATTCAAGTTCTTCCCGGCGCGCCGGGTCGACTTTTGATCGAAGTGTCCGGCCTGCCGCAGTCAACGTGGTCGTTTTCGGACAGCTACGCTGGTGTACTCGGGCTCGGCAATCGTGTTCGTGGGTTCCAGGCTTTCGATTCGAACGAGAGGGAAGTCGCAGTTCGCAAAATCGCCCCGGGCGAGTTTGCATCCGCTGAACCAGGCGTCGAATTCAAATACGAAATCGAGCTAGCTCCGCCGGCGCGTTCGTCCGATGCTGCATTGGTCTCGTGGCTTGATTCGGAGCGCGGAGTTCTGATGTTATCCGATTTGCTGCCCACGTTAAGCGTGGCGCGAACGGCGAATGCCAAGGTGAGGGTAAGCGCGCACCTGGCCTTGCCCGAAGGATGGACTTCGTACTCACCCGAAGCGCAGGGCGACCAGGGACAAATCGAAACGACTGACATTGAACGAACCGCAATCGCCGTCGGAAAGAAACTTCACCGCTCGACGCGCACAATTGTGAATAAAACGTTTGCGCTTGTAACAGTCGAGGGCTGGGCATTTGCCGACGATGACGCGCTGGGTACGGTGGCCAGTGTTTTGAAAGTCTACAGTGAACCAGGGCAACTTCCCTGCGAAAGCCCGGCGTTGATCCTATTGCCTCTCCCGCAAGCAAGTAGCGCAAACAAGTGGAGCGCGCAGACGCGTGGCTGCACCGTGACGTTGCTGATGGGCAAGTTGCCTTCGAAGGTTAGTGCGCTGTCCCAACTCGGTTTGGCGCTTACGCATGAACTGTTTCATCTCTGGGTGCCGAATGGTTTGGCGTTGGGAGGAGAATATGATTGGTTTTACGAAGGCTTCACGATGTACGAAGCCACGCGTGCGGCGATGCGACTGGATTTGCTTACATTTCCGCAGTTACTAAACGCCATCGCCGATGCGCACGATGGCTCATCCGGCGCGAACGCACAGGACTTGTCATTAATCGAAGCGTCGAAGCAGCGATGGACAGGCGGCTCTTCATCTGTTTACTCGAAAGCGATGGTCGTCGCTTTTCTTTATGACCTGAATCTGCGATATCAGAGCAAAGGCAAACGCTCGCTGGATGACGTCTATCGAAAGATCTTTCGGGAGCATCTCGGCAAACGAAATTCGTCTACGACTGAATCGGATGGAAATGGCGTCGTGGTTGCAGGTTTACGCGAGGAACTGTCGACGCCGGAACTCGTGGATCATTTCGTCATTGCGCGCCAGACGATTGACTTGCCGAAAGAGCTGGCGCCGTTTGGGTTGCATGTGGAAAGGCCTGCATTGCGAACTCACATTTACGTTAACGAACAACTGACAGGTCGGCAGCGCGATTTGTTGCGACAGTTGGGTTACAATGAGCCGCGCCCACGTTGATTTGGGCCGATCAAAAAAAGAATGATTTTCAAACGTGATAGCTCGAAGAAGTCTGCCAACGCGCTAAAGCTCGTCACTGTTTTCGGTGCTGCAATTTTGCTCGCGGGATGCAGCGCGATCGCCAGTCGCGACAGTTCGGGCGTCGTAGTTTCTCGACGAGCTCAGATCCGGAGTTCGACCGCGGTCGTGGCAGCAGATTTGTTGGAAGTCAGCCGCGGCGATTCGTTGGACATTCTCGACTCGATGGAAGTTCCCGATCCGACTGATAACAGCAAGAAAGAGCTTTGGTATCGTGTTCGCGCGCGTGATGTTGACAAGACTGAAGGCTGGATCGAGGCGCGCAACATCATGCCGGATGATGTGCTCGAGAAATCGCGGAAGCTCGCCGATGAAGACAAGGGTACTCAGGCGCAAGCAACGGGGCAATTGCACGCGAGTTCCAATCTGCGGCTGACGCCGGATCGAAGCACAAATGAAAACATCATGATGCGCCTCGACAGCGGCTCGACGTTCGAGATCGTCGGATGGAAACGTGTTCCGAAAATAAAAGAATCGACGCCTGATGAAAGTGATGTCGCGCCGAAGCCAGGGAGTGCCACGACGGCCAGAAGCAAAGCTGATCGCAGCGAAGAAGAGGATCAAGAGGCGCAAGAGACGACTGAACTCTGGTACAAAGTTCGTTTGTCGCCCGCGAACTCACCCGCCCCGGCCGGATGGATTTTCGGCAAGCAAGTCGAGCTGACAGTGCCAAGCGATATCATTTACTACCGCACGGGAAGGGAATTCGTCGCGTGGCGTCGGCTTGACGAGGACACTTCGGACGAGAGTTCAGCAACAAAGACGAAAGACGTGGCGAAGGAATCGCGACCGGGAAGCTGGGTGATTCTTGAGAAGAGTTCTTCTAAGGAGCCGCACAAGATCGGCGAGCCTGACTTCGATCGCATCTACGTGCTCGGTTACGAGAAGCACGATCAGGACCATTACACCGCTTACCGCAGTCCCGACATCGAAGGGTACTTGCCAATGCGCGTTGAAGGGCGCGGCGCGAATCGCACATTCACGGTTCGGATAAAAGATGACTCCGGCCAGGTCAAAGATACGACCTTCAGCTTGTATCGCGACGAGCACGGCGTTATGCGCGTGAATCCGCCGGAACAGATGAAGGCCGCGAAGAGGAAGTGAGCGGCGTTGAAGCGAGTTCCAATTGACCGAGGTGATGCTCACGCCGAAGGCGTCAAATAACTCAGCCCAGGGTAGCACCCTGGGATTCAAATGTTTCCGATATCATTTTCCCTGAAAGGGAAACAGAGGAGTTCTCCCAATGTCCCAATCCCTCTCGAAGATGTGGACTCACCTCATCTTCTCGACCAAAGATCGTTATCCCTTCCTATCGGATCACGCCATTCGTGAGCAGACGCACAAATACGTCGCCGGCATTCTGCGCAAGCATGATTGCCCGACGCTGCTCGTTGGCGGAGTTGCCGATCATGTGCATGCGTTATTCGCGCTGTCCAAGAATCATTCGATTGCCGAGATTGTGTATGAGGTAAAGCGTGGTTCATCGAAATGGATTAAGACGGTCGGAAATGAACACAAGAAATTTCATTGGCAGAGTGGATATGGTGCATTCTCCGTTAGCCAATCTCACGTCGAACAAGTTCGACGATACATTGAAGGACAAGAGCGGCATCATCGTAAGGTGACATTTCAGGATGAGTT
>DASYTZ010000267.1:0-2446 GCA_036001745.1 Pyrinomonadaceae bacterium | reverse complement strand
ACGCGCTCGCGACGGCGCGAGTCTTCCTGCGTCTGCTCGATGAGTTGGCACAGAACGGAATTATGACGCTGACCGAGGCGCGCGGATTTCAGACAAAACTTCCCGCCGGCGAACTGCAATTAGCTTTCGACGCCTGACGGTTCCGTCTTCGCCGATTGCCGCATCAGCGCGCGCGCGACAAAGAACACCACAATCAGCACCGCCAGAGTGATTCCGATTGCCGGATAATACCGCGCCAACAGATCCTTCGCGTGTTCGCCGTAACGCGCCGCCAGATATCCTTCCAGCAAGTAACGAAATGTTCGACCGGCGGCAATCGCCAACGTAAACCGGACGAGGTTCAAACGAAAGACGCCTGACGAAACGACAAATAGCTTGAACGGGAATGGCGGCGGCAGAAGCGACGCGACCAGCACCGACATGACGTCGTAACGATCGATCAAATCCTTCACGCGCTTCTGTTTCGATTCCGAAAACCTGGAGAGCGCGCGTTTACCCGCGCGTTGCGAGAGTCTATACAACCCAACACATCCAGCCGTCGATCCGACCGTGGCGGCGGCGACATAGATCAACATCCACGATGGTCTCGAGGCTGCGAGCAACAGAAGCACGGCATCAACTCCACCGGGCATCGGCACCAGCACCGAGTCCAGAAACGCTATCGCGAACAGCCCAAACGGCCCGAACGAGACCAGGTATTGCGCCAGTTGGCCCAGGGCCGCGATGACTTTATGTATGAGTGCTTTCAAAAATTATCAGGACCTTTCTTCAATCCTTCGTCAGCGCGCGAATCGCTCACCGCTCGACGCCCTCTGTTCGTTAAGAGATAAATCGCGAGCCCAATCACCACGACTGCGGCGACGATGCTGACTATCAACAAACCATTATCTTTCAAAAACCGCAGAACGCGTTGGCCATAGTAAACCGCGAGGATGCCTTCAGTGTAATAGCGCACTGACCGCGCAATCATGATCGTCAACAGAAAGCGGCGTCGCGGAAACTGTAAAGCGCCGGCGGTGGCGACGAAAATCTTGAAGGGTAAAGGCGGCGGCAACAGCGCCGGAATGGCCAACGCCAGAATTCCGAAGCGCGCATACGCACGCTCAACCTTCTGCACGCGATCGATGCGGAACTTTCGATGAAGTACCGCCAACCCGCCGCGACTAAAGATCGTGTACAGCAACAAACAGCCCAAAACCGATCCAATCGCCGGGAAGATCGGAAAGAAGAATGCGCTGTGCGGATGCGTGTAACAGCGCGCGACGACGAGATAATCGTTTATCTCCGGCAGTGACAGCAGCGACGAATCAAGCGCGCCAATCACAATCATTGCCGGACCGGCAACGTACACCGGGACCGCGACAATGAATTTGCCTACGCGCCGCGCAATGACGTCGAGCCAATCAAACATGTGAACATACAGAGTAGTAGGTGACGGGTATCGGGTGACAGGAAACACCGCGAGTTCTGTCAACCCTGTTACCCGTCACCTGATACCTGACATCTGTCACATTTACTGTGCTGGTTTGAAGATCGAAGGAGTGTCGTAGGTGACGCCAACCGTAATTCCCGAGCGCGGGCTCAAGCTCGTCAGGCCCTTGATGCCGGCAAAATCAAAGCGCAAGCCTGACGCGCGAATCTGCATGCCGAGGCGTGCTTCGGCTTGCGACTCAGTTCCCAGCGGCCCGCTGCCAGGTCGCGTGTTCTGGCGGCCGTTCACCTCGCCCGCAATGCTGAACTGATGATTGATGCGCACAATGCTCGCCAGTCCGTACGTCACCACGTCGTTCTGTGAAAAGAGTTGAGTCGGCGCGGTGAGAATGCCAATGCCCAAATTGCCGAATGTGTTCACGCGCGCGTTACGGCCAAATTTCTTGCCAACCAAAATCTGTCCGTACGCGTTGGTTTGATTCAATCCGATTCCCCGCCCCTGACTCGAGTTCGGCAACTGCACGCCAAAACGAAATCCGATCGACGGCCCCTTTTCGGTTTCCTTTCGCAGCTTAATCTTTGTCCAGAGTGTGAAATCGCCAAAGTCGTTCGTCGAGTTCGCGCCCGGCGCAACGTCCAGCGGAATCGCGCTCGGCCCGCGCGAATTGATGCTGAGAAAGTTTTGCGCGACACCTTCGATTTGCACTTCCACGTTTGGCGCGAGACCGATGTTGATGCCAATCACGCCGGCGCGCGTGAGGTCGCCCGTCAATCCCGACACGGGAAACTTTGCGCCCTGCATGAAGTCGATGCCGACTTCGAACCGCATTGAGCCCGGCGGAATGATATCGACGTCTTCGGTTATCAGCGGTCGCTGCTGCGCCCGCGTCGTAACGGCAAACGTCAGCATCACCGGCAACAGCAGCACCAGAAGAAGCCGCGATGTGATTAGATTAAGCACGCAAGTTCGTGGTGACCGACAGTTTCCGAAAAGTCGAGCGGATTGTAATGCGCG
>DASYTZ010000266.1:0-10677 GCA_036001745.1 Pyrinomonadaceae bacterium | reverse complement strand
CCGGTTCCGGAAGAACAGCGTCGCAACCTGGTCGGTCTGATTCCGCCTGATCAACGCCCACGCGTGATTCTGCGTTGGGCCAACGCGAATGAACTTCTGGTTTCAGGTCTGCTTGACGGCGGAGATGAAATCGCCCAACACGCAGCGGCGATTGACTCGCCACTCGATCGTGGTCACGTGATTCTGTTCTCAATGAATCCGTTCTGGCGCGGACAGACGTCGGGCAGCTATTCGCTGGTTTTCAACGCGATTCTGAACTTCGACAACTTGAACGCGGGCAGGAAGCTGGACGAGAAGTAGCGACGTCGGCCATCAAAGAACGCCATCCGCCGGCAATCCGACTGTCGCGAGCCACGCGCGATCATCGAGGGTTTCGGCCCAACAGCTATCGAGCACTGCCGTCAACTCGCATCATATCCACGCTGTAAAACTCCCAAGTTCCTATGTCCGCGGACAGATAGATTTGCGTGTACCCCGTGGACGTACTGTCGAGGACCAGCGAGATTCGCTGTGGACCGTGGTGAGTGACAAACTCGAATAGTTCGTCCTCACGGCCGACAATCATCGCCCGGAACGTCGTCAAGTCGGGAGATACGCGAAACGGCGCGCGCACATTGAAATCGAGGATGTAGCGGCCGCCGCGTTCCAGGCGGAGCGTCGCAATCACGCTGCCATGGCCGGCGGTATTTCTGAAGCTCATCGCGTTCTCATTGACGACTGAAACGCAAACGTTGCTACAGTAAAAGTCAATCCAGCCGGCCTCTCGAATGAAGGGCGCCGCGGGAGACAAGTGCAATGTGCGCGGGGGCAGTGAGGGCAAACCGACTATTCCTGAGCGGCGCAGGTCTTCGATTCGATCATTCCAATTCACGGATGCCAACGGTCCCCCGCCGCTAATCGGCGTCTTGTTTGTCGGACCCGAGAAATCGACTGGCGGAGGTAATGTGCGAGAGGGATTAACGCGTACTTGAGGAACGCGCAGCTCCTTGATTGGCGCTGCCGGTGGCTCGACCTTTTGTTGCGCGACAACCAGACCGCAAGCGAACACCAGCATTAATGGAACGCCGAGGATAGTCGTACTCATCGTCAGGCCCCTTTCCAATTCAAATTCAACAGCTCGCTACCTCGCCCGAACAATTCGATAAGACAGAGTATAGCTGCCGGTATCGTCGTCATTGTTGAAATCCACACTGTGCGTCAGCGAGAGGATCCCGCCGCTGGATGTCATGTGCGTTTGCAGATACTGCGCCGTGTAAACTTCGCTCAGTCCTCCGATAGTGTCGTAGCCATTGCGATCGAGCAGAACTGCGACGATGATGATTCCTACAACAATTCCCACGCCGCCCGTGATTGCGCCAATGGTCGTGGCGGTCGCGCCGGCGATCGCTCCTATGATCCAAATCGCTCCGTCGGCGGCGCCGCCAAGCGCGCTGATGATTGCGATCGCTTCGGCTTTGTTGTAGTCGTCGGCCTCGACCAATGTGTAATCCAAGTACAATCCGTACGCTACCGGCACTGCAATGCCACTGCTTGGAAAGAGGTTAATCCCCTCGAACGAGCCTGTTTCGGGCCGGCGTCTGCCATCGAAGAAGCCGGAAATTTCGTCGGTGGCGAAAGCTACCCACGGATTTCCATCGGCATTCGCTTTCCCAACCACGGCAACCTCGTCATCGCCGGGCGATTCCCAATCGGATTCGTCACGGCAGTAAATCGATTCCAATTCGACGTGGTAACTGGCGGCACAAACATTGAACGTCAAATGCAGACTGGGAGCTGCGCCCGGGTTGATTACCGCTAACGAATAATCGCCCGGCCAGGTTTCCTGAGGGATCGTAAAATACATCTCGTTCGCGTTTCTGAACTCGACGCTCGGTCTGCCTGCGCGTATGTCTCGATAACCGGCGCGAACGTCACCAGGTGTGCTCACATCAGCGTCGAGAAATTCGAGCTCGACGAGCGACTCGGGCATAAAGTTCGCTCCGCGCAACAACACTCGCTGCCCCGGGGACTGACAGGTCGGCGGAGAAATACTATCGAGCCGGGCTGCTGGCGCGGGTGGCCGTTCGACGTATGCCGGCCACAGATTACTGATGCAACGGTTTACAACAACTCGCACGTTGTAGTCCGCTCCAGGCGTAAGTGCGCTGGGCGCGAGAGCGCGGAGTTGTGTTGTTGTCGAGGACGTTGGCGTTACTTCAAACAGAACATCAAATGCCACCGGTCCGGTACCTGAGCGCACGCGGCCGATCTGAATTCGATTCTCTGCCGCGACGGACGAGAAGTTTCTGCCTATCAGGGTGAATTCCGCGCCTGGACGCAGCGCCAGAGTGAAGTCAATCCCCGCCGGGCGAACTTCCGTAATTTGTGGAGGCGGACAGATCCCCTGAACGCCACCACGCGGCAAAGGCGCGCGGTCTTTGGGTGTGAATCGGCCGGCTGCGTCCCGAACTAACTTCGCAAACAGGTTCAGATCCAGCGGGCGCTTCGGATCGAGACTCACGAACTCTTTCGGAAACCACCGCGCCTTAAATTGTGGTGTCAGGCTGTCCCAGTTCTTCACAATCGATTCAATGCTTGCGCGGCTGACCTGGTATTTCCTGAAATTGTCTTGCACAACCTTGTCCCATTGATTCTGATTGGTGGCGCCGCTGAGTTGTCGTTTTAGTGCGAGAACCAGCGCGGGCAACATCGGATCCTTGAAGCCTCTCTTGGCGTAAAAGTTCGCGAGTTTTTTCTCCAGAGGCAGCTTCTTCTTTGGGCCTTGTTGCTGTGTCACAGTCCCTTTCGGAAAACCTCGCGGCCTCGCCGGTGGCGGTAAGAAAATCAACGTCTGCACCGTCACGCAAGATACGATACATAATGGAATTAGACGCTTCATCGAATATTCCTCCTTCGGATAGACGTTAATCGTTCGGCCAGCTCGTCATCTAACGACGTCAACCTCCAGCGTTGCGGTGTTGTTGTCTTCGCGTGTTTCACGCACGCCGTTGACGGGATCTGCAGTTATGCCAAGCCGGTAAGTGCCTGCCGATGGCGTCGTGCGATAAAGCAGGCAGCCTTCGCGTGACGCGCCGGGCGCAAGGTTCGCTTGCGGTACGGTCGGCGTTCCCCTTACTCCTAAGCCGCCGCCGCTCACCAGGAAAGGCCCGGATGCGCCGGCGCCGATGTTGGCGACTTCAAAGCAGGCGTAATAAAGCTGGCCAACTCTGACACTACTTACGACCGGTCCCGCTGGCGTACTGCGAAGAAACAGGCGACGTATTGTCAGATCAGGTGGAACTCGAGGTGGCGGCGCCGTGCGACAGCGAACACAAACGCCGCGTGTTTCGTTCAAAGTAAAGCCTTCAGCACAACGCACAAGCCTGTGGGATCTGTGGCCTAGAAAATTGGGTCCGCTCTCACACACGCCATAAACGCCTTCGCGATCACGTCCGCTGCGTGAATAGCGCTCCCCACCGCGGCATAGCTCGCGCACCTCGCAACCCTCATCACATGCGTCCAGCACACAATTTCCGGTGGCGCGATCGAAGTGCTCGCCCGAACGACAAGAGGGGACGCGGTGACTTATAGCGAAAGTCGGGAAACCTGCCCTGGACTCGCAATCACCCGTCTCAGAATTGAAGCGCTCGCCTTCCCGATTGCAAGCGCGAAAGCGGCACTGCGCATCGACAGAACTTACGCCAACCAGGATGACAATCGTGACAAAGAAAAGGCCCAGCGAACACGGCGATAGCTCTTTCATCTGTTTACCTCTTTGGTTAACTAATCCACAGTGTTGGATCGCTTTACATTGTTCAATCCGCTTTATCTACACGCCAATTAAAGGTGCATGGCGTTATCGATTCGGGCGCACAGATTACGGTATAGAGTACGACGGCGGTATGGGGGCAGTAGGTAAGTGTTTGACCGGGAAGTATCGGAAAAGAGAGTGCCTCTCTATCTACTGAATCGTCAGCAGTCCCAAAAGGAATAACCCCGGGAAAAATGTTAGAAGACGACGTATTTTGTAGAGTCAGACAAACGTAATTATTACGACCGGGGAAAAAAACCACGCGATTATGCCAATGTGTTCCCGGAGTGGCTTGACCCGAAGCCGGTCCGGCAATTGTCAACCCGCCGGGCTGCAGAACACCACAACAAGTAGAACAATTTTCCGGCGGCGTCGGGGACGGTTTGGGGTCCGGCGTCGGTGTCGGATTAGGCTGTTGTGCAATTGCTGAACGCGCTGTCATGGTTTGCATGATGGCGAGCGTTGCTACCAGCACGGCGACAGAGCAAAGAATCCATACGTTCCGATTCCTTGGCATTATTTAGTCCTCTCTTTCGGCGCAATGTTTTTAAGCGGGGGAATGTTGAACCGTACTTTATGCGGGCGCGATCAGCAGAGAAATCGCATGATGATGTGAGAGGCGGGATTGGAGCGCAAGCGTCTCGCTTCCCAAACTTTAAGCAATCGAGAACGGTTGCGTTTCAGTCGGTGGAGTGCACTTGCTTAGACAAGTTTCTCGCGGATTGCGCGCGCTACGGCTTCCGCAACGCTGTGAACCTGTAGTTTCTTGTAAACCGCGCGGATGTGAGTTCGGACGGTGTCTAAACTGATGCCGAGGTGATCGGCGCATTGTTTGTACGATTGGCCGCGCACCAGGCACTGAAGGACTTCCTGTTCACGTTCGGTCAGGTCGAGTTTGCCCGGTGACCCCGTAGACGGATTGCGAATCCCCCTTTTGTCACTTACGCGTATCAGCTCCAGGACTTTGCGCGCGACGATGGCCGTCAGCGGCGCACCGCCTGACACAATCGTCTTTAACTGTGACAGTAACTCAGGCGCACTGGTTCGTTTCAGCAAGTAGCCATCGGCGCCGGCGCTGATGGCTTCAAGAATCGTCGTCGGCTCTTCAAACACGGTGAGAACGACGACCGAGAGCTGCGGCAAACTCTGCTTCAGCCGGCGCGTAGCTTCAATGCCACTCATGCCTGGCAACTCCAGGTCCATCAACACAACATTCCAATCGAGATCGCGCCCCCAACGACTATTCTTCTCGACCTCGTCCAGGGCAGCCTCGGCGGAGCCAAAGCTCCTCGCCAGTTTGAACCCATCTTTGTGATGGAAAAGCGTTTCCAGGCTGTGCCGGTACTGACTGTTGTCTTCGACAATGGCAACGTTGAGTTCCAATATGGTGAGTCTCACGGTTCGTTATTTTTGATCGGAACTTAATACGGCAGAAAAGTGGTTCTCGCGCTCGCACAATCATGCGAGGCCGGGGTTACCTGAATCGTCGATCCTCGGCTCCTGGATCGAACGCAATGGACAACAAAGTCCCGACGCCGTTGTTTGACGTCCATGAAATCTGCGCGCCAATTTCCTCAGCTCGGCGGCGCATGCTGTCGAGGCCAATGCCCGAACCGTTCGATGTGACGCTTGCCTCTGACAAGCCTCGGCCGTCGTCTTTCAGCCATAGCCGCCACTTGCCATCGGATGGTTCAATGCCGAGCGTGACGTTCCGCGCATCAGCGTGGCGGGCCGCGTTATGCAATGCCTCGGACGCGATGAGCAGAATGTTTCGTCTCACGGCCAAAGACAGATTCACATGCGGCCAGCGTGCCGGAAATTCTGTTTTGAACGTTGGGTTCGTGCCCGGGAACAGACGTCCGCCACGCTCGGCCAGGTAATAGGCAAGCGCTTCCAGCGTTTCAGTTCCGGGTTTCAAAGCCCAAACGATTTCTGTCAGCGTCGTTCCCAGCTCGCTCGCAGTCTGTGCAATCTTCCGCGAGAGTTCCTGATGCTCTGCTGCGTTCAGGTTGTTTTCGGCTGCAACCCCTGAAAGGATTCCGATACTGCCGAGCCCTGATCCCATTTCGTCATGAAGATCGCGCGCGATTTGGGCTCGTTGCCGTTCGAGACGAATCAACACTGCAATGCGAGTGCGGTAGATTAAGTAAAGAATCGAAGCAATGATCAGCATGAACAAAACCAACGCCCACGTTTGCAGATACCACGGTTTGAGCACCTGAAATGAAAGCCGCGCCGGAACGGCGGACCAATTCTTTCCATCCAGGGACGCGCGAACTTCAGCCCGGTATTCTCCGGCGCCCAAATCTACAAAGCGCAACACGCCAGAGTTGTCGCGCCAATCGATCCACGCCGCATCAGGTTTTAGTCGATATTGAAATTGAAGTCGCCCGCGGTCGCGGTACGAGAGGGCAGCAAAGTGCAGTTCGGCCTGGCTGCCGTTCGGCAGTTCCTGGCCTGCGTTCGTAGGCGCCACAGAGCCATTGATGCGGGCTTCCACAAGGCGAACTCGCGGCGCTTCGTGTTCTGTACCGCGTGCCGATTTAGGAACGCGAATCACTCCTTCGGCAGTCGCCAGCCATAACGTGCCGTCCGGCGCTTCAACCAAATCGCTTGCGCCCTCGCCCGGCAGTCCGTGCCAGGA
This sequence comes from Pyrinomonadaceae bacterium, assembly GCA_036001745.1. GTDB lineage: Bacteria > Acidobacteriota > Blastocatellia > Pyrinomonadales > Pyrinomonadaceae > UBA11740. The sequence continues at coordinate 4,243 of DASYTZ010000266.1, read as the reverse complement.
GGACAGTCGCTCAAGCACCTGCCAACCTTCGGCCAAGTCCGTCCGCTCGACGACGCGCATGCTGATGCCATTCCCCAATACCCAGACGCCGCCTGCGGCCGACTCTCTTAGGCTGAATACCGACGGTGACGCGAGTCCTTGCGACGCTGGATGCGGTTCCCACCCGCCACGGTGAAAACGCCATAAGCCAGCACGACTCGTAGCAGCCCAAATGTCGCCGCTCGGCATCTGGATTAGGCCAAAGATATGTGTGTAAGTTGCGATTACTTGACACGCCCACGCGCCGGTATTAACTGCATCGATCGTGCCGATGGTCGCCGAGCAAATGCTGCCAGCTGAGGTCGTGATCCAGAGTCTGCGCTCGCGATCCTCTAGTACGGCGATTACTGATTCAGGCGTGCCGTTCTCACCCGCGGGCGAAGCAAGCTTCTCCAGTCGTTGATCGTTTTCACGAGCACGAAACAGACCACTGTTTGTCGCCAGCCAAAGCGATCCGTCGTGGCTTTGCGCGCACATGTGAAGTCCGGCAACCTCTTGCGATGTGCGGGTAGTGAAACTACCGTTTTCGTTCGTCACCAAATTGCGATCTTCCGAACTTGCCCATACGAAACCTCGGCTGTCAATGCACGGCACGCGCCCGCCGATTCGGTTCTCCGATCGGGCATGTCCATCATTGTCGATGAATCCCAACCAGCCCCAGGTGCCGACCCATACGCCATCTGCTGCCAACGCGAGATTTCTTGTGTGCGACGTTGAGAGCCCGTCCGCTTGGGTCCAAATCTTCGTCTCCGGCTCGGGATATTGCAGCAGACCATTGAGTGTTCCCAGCCACAGACTGCTTTCGTGGTCGACCAGCAGTGGACCACCACTAGGTAAGTCCTGGTCTGGCCCGATAATGTCCGGCGGATCCTCACCACGAAGCGAGATAAGAAAACGATCGAATGATGCCCAGACAGTGTCGCCTCTTACAGTTAAATCGATTGGGCGCGCGGCGAGACTGGCGCGGATACGCGATTGGCCGCTCGGCAAATGCTGAATCACCTCTCCTCTTGTCCCCCACACCAGGACAAAGATTGAGCCATCCGAATGTTTAACGACGTCGACTGCCCGCTGTACGTCGACGACTTTTTGTGGCGCCTGATCAATCGCCGCTCGCCACACTGCTTTATCGGTAATCACGAAGACCTGATTGCCGGAGGCCGGCCGCACCTGCCGCACCCGTTCACCAGGGAATGCGGTGCTTGAATCGAACAAGTGCCACGTGTTGCCCTTATCACGAACACGCAACGCACCGTCTGTTGACACGACCCACAAACCTTGCGCCGCGTCGAACATTGCATCCCGAACCGACGCCAATGCCTTGCTGTCTGGGCACGGTAAAATCTCAACCCCATCGTTAGTGACGCGATACAGGTCGCCCGCGTATGCGCCAAACACGATTTCGCCCGACGCACTCACGGCTAAAACGCTGATATCGCGCGATATGGTCTCTTTGGCCCATCGACGCATCTCGACACCGTCGAAGCGCACCAGGCCTCCCGCGGTGCCAATCCAGATGAAACCATGGCCATCCTGGGCGAGACTGAAAACGGTAGGAACCGTGAGCCCGTTAGTCGCGTCGAAGCTATGCTGAACCCGCGAGACGGCGCGCGCCGCGCTGCAGCTAACGAACAGGACAGCAGCCATGAGTGCAACGACGACTGCCGAACCGGTTACATCAGCGCTGTCACGGGTGTATCGCATTAAGGTTTCATACCGGCGGTGCGCTCACCTGCACAGTTTTCTCGTGTCGCTGGATACTGGGCCGAACAACTGTGCGAAAAATAAGCGGGGTTGCTGGCGATTATAGCTCAGCAAATCCTGATTCGCGGCAACATTTCAGCAGGTGTTGCAACCCGGAGGGTTGCGAGTAAGTAGCCGGTGGTCAAAGCGGAGCGAAGCCCACCCCGGCCATCCCTTCTTAGGCTTGAGGGTGAGCATCTTGGCTGTTTCATGGTTCGGAAGCGTGGCTTGCCCCCGCCTTCTTTATACAGAGCGGGCGCAAGACTCTTCCTGACCTTGAGATGGCTGGTGCGGCGGCGTGAGATACCATCAACTTCCCCACTGATTTCCCGATTTCAGCCTCTGTTCGAGTATGATAGCGCCTCGCCCTCAGCGCGAATATTCGTTCGGAGGAAATAGTCAAAATGAAACGCCTCGTTCCTTTGCTGGCGACACTGATGCTGTCTGCAAATCTTTTGGCGCAACCGCGGCCATCGGGTGAAACGAAACCGGCTTCGATTAGTGAAAAAGTCGCGACGATGCAGAAGTTCACCGGCTACTTTCCGTTCTACTGGGATGCAAAGGCGGGAAAGATTTGGCTGGAGATCGACAAGTGGAATTCCGAGTTTCTCTACGTCGAAGCTCTGCCGGCGGGCGTGGGGTCGAATGACCTCGGTTTGGATCGAGGCGAACTCGGACAAAGTTACGTGGTGCGATTCGAGCGCATTGGGCCAAAGGTTCTGCTGATTGCGTCCAACGAAGGGTACCGCGCAAACAGCGACAATGCCGACGAGAGACGCGCCGTCCGGGACGCGTTTGCCGAATCCACACTGTGGGGATTTGAAGTCGCCGCCGAGGATGGAGCGCGCGCGCTGGTTGATGCGACGAACTTTTATTTGCGCGATGTGCACAGCGTTCCCGGGACGCTGCAACGCAGCCAGCAAGGCCAGTTTCGTCTGGACGCTTCGCGTTCCGCTTTCTTTCTTCCGAATACAAAAAACTTTCCGAAGAACACCGAAGTTGAAGTGACGCTGACGTTCACCACCGAAGGCGACGCTGGTCCGCTGGTGCGATCGGTGACTCCGAATCCGCAGGCGATCACGGTCCGCGAGCATGTTTCGTTCGTCGAGTTGCCGCCGCCCGGATTCAAGCCGCGCGAAAACGATCCGCGCGCCGGCTACTCTGGAATTCAGTTTATGGATTTTGCGACACCGATCAGCGAGCCGATCGTGAAGCGCTATCTCAGTCACCATCGCTTGCAGAAGAAAGACCCGTCGGCGGCGATGAGCGATCCCGTCGAGCCAATCATTTACTACGTGGATCGCGGCGCGCCTGAGCCGGTGCGCTCGGCTTTGATCGAAGGCGCGAGCTGGTGGAACCAGGCCTTCGAAGCGGCCGGCTACCGCAATGCATTTCGTGTTGAGGTCATGCCGCCTGACGCCGACCCGATGGATGTGCGTTACAACGTGATTCAGTGGGTGCATCGCTCGACGCGCGGCTGGTCTTACGGAAATTCGCTCGACGATCCGCGCACTGGAGAAATCATTCAGGGCCGCGTATCGCTTGGCTCGTTAAGAGATCGTCAGGACTTTCTCATCGCGCAAGGTTTGCTGGCGCCATACGGCAAAGACCGTGGCGTAGTCGAAAAGATCATGCAGCAGGTTGTGCTCGCGCGCTTGCGGCAACTGGCGGCGCACGAAGTCGGTCACACGCTCGGCCTGCAACACAACTTCGCGGCGAGCACGACCGGTCGCGCGTCCGTGATGGATTATCCGGCTCCGCTGGTGAAGCTTGGCGCGGATGGGCTGCCTGATTTGTCGGACGCCTATGCGAAAGGCATCGGCGAGTGGGACAAGGTCGCGATCGCTTTCGGCTATCAGGATTTTCCGGCGGGGACAGACGAGAAAGCCGCGCTGGACAAAATTCTGAGTGACGCATTTGCGCGCGGATTGCGATACCTGACCGATCAGGACGCGCGTCCGGCGAGTGCGTCAAGCTCCTACGCGCACCTTTGGGACAACGGCACGAGTGTGATCGACGGACTTGCCAACCTGATGAAGGTTCGTGATGCCGCACTTAGGCGTTTTGGTGAAGAGAACATTCGCGAAGGCGCGCCGATGGCCACGTTGGAGGACGTGCTCGTCCCGCTCTACATGCACCATCGCTACCAGGTTGAAGCAGTCGCGAAATTGGTTGGCGGCGAGGATTACACTTTCAGCCTGCGCGCCAAAGGCGATCGCAATCCGCAAATCATCGCGCCTGACGAGCAGAAGCGCGCACTGTATGCGGTGCTGGCCACGTTGAAGCCGGAGAATCTCGCGCTGCCGGAGTCGTTGTTGCGTTTGATTCCGCCACGGCCTCCTGGATATCCCCGCACGCGCGAGGACTTTCGCATTCGCACTGCCCCAACTTTTGACGCGCTTGCGCCGGCAGAGGCGTATGCGAACCATGTGTGCGATTTTCTATTCAATCCCGAGCGCGC
>DASYTZ010000265.1:0-38104 GCA_036001745.1 Pyrinomonadaceae bacterium | reverse complement strand
GCGAATTGGGGTTTCCCAGGACCAACTTCCCGAACTTGTCCGCCGCATTAAGCCTTCGGCGGTCGCGATTGAAACTTTCGACGCGCGCGGTGAAAAACTTTCGCGCGGCAGCGGCTTTTTTGTCGATGTCGATCGCGTCGTTACAAACCGTCACGTGATCGACGGGGCTTACCGCGCCGAAGTTCACTCGATCTACGGCAACAGTTATCAGGTCAAGAGCGTGCTCGCAGTCGACGCCGAAGGCGACTTGGCGCTTTTGAAAGTTGACGCGCCGCCTAATCAGGTTCGCCCGCTGTCGCTCGACAGGACTTCGCCACAGGAAGGCGAAAGCATCGTCGTGATCGGCAATCCGTTCGGCTTGGAGGGCAGCGTCACGAACGGCATCGTTTCGGCGGTGCGCGACATTCCCGGCTTCGGCCGCATCATTCAAATCACAGCACCAATCTCTCCCGGATCCAGCGGCAGCCCCGTCGTCAACATGCAGGGACAGGTAATCGGCGTGGCGACCTTGCAAATCACCGGCGGTCAAAGCGTGAACTTTGCGATTCCTTCCGAGCGCATCGCGCAACTTGATCGCTCTGCACAGACGCAAACGGGACAGGCGATGTCGCTCGGCGAACTCGTCAACGCGACCAGCCGAAACAAACGCGCGCGCGCGGTTGAATTCTTCCGCAACGGCCTCAGCTTTCTTTCGAAAGACGATTGCCAGGGCGCTCTGCCCTATTTTCAGAAGGCTGCCGACGCTGACAATGCTTATGCGGAAGCCTGGGCGCAGATGGGCTTCTGCCAGGAAAAGCTCGGGCGCCACAACGAAGCGATCGACGCTTCAAAGAAGGCCGTGAGCATTCGCCCTTCGGCTGAGTCGTACTTCAACATCGGTTTGGCGAATTACTACTTGAAGCAGTATCGCGAGGCCGAAGCCGCCTACCGCCAATCGATAAAACTCGATCCTTACAATGCCGCTGATGCTTATTACGCGCTCGGTCTGACGTATCGCGACTGGGGCCAGTTCGATGATGAAGTCGCCGCATACAAACATGCGATTCGGCTCCGATCCGATTACGCGAGTGCGTACGATCGCCTGGGCCAACGTTATCTGCAAATGAAGAAGTACGCCGACGCGATTGAAGCTTTCAAGCAACTCGCGATGCTGAAACCGAGCGATGCGAACGTGCAGAACAGTCTCGGCGAAACGTACATGGCGGCTGGTCGGAACGATGAGGCGGTCGAAAGTTTTCGGCAGGCGATTCGTCTGAAACCGGATTTTGGCAAGGCCTACTTCAATTTAGGAAAGACTCTGCTGGCGCAGGGACAACGCGATGCAGCCATCGAGCAGTACGTAATTCTTCAAAACCTGGATGAAGACTGGGCCGAAAAGCTCTACAACTTGATTTATCCGTAGGGCGACCCAAATAGAAATCGAGGCCGGAATGCGCTCTCCCCTTCACATCCCGGCCTCAACCCACGGTCATCTCGCGACGACCGAACTTGAAATTCTGTCGGCTTAGTATCTGTACCGACGACTACGCAACTTATAGGTATACAGCGCCGAACCGCCCGCGCCCGCCAGTGCTCCGATGGCCGCGCCACGTCTGCCGCCAACCATCGCGCCAATTGCTGCGCCAGCGCCGGTTCCGATAGCTACCGTCAGCTTGTCACGATGTTTTTCCCAGAAGCTTCGATTGCGATAGCCATAATCGTAGTAGCTGCGGTTGTCGTAGGAGCGCGAATTGTCGTAGTAACCTCGGTTATCGTAATAGCCGCGATTGTCGTAATACCCCTGCGAGCTGTAAGTGCGCGAATCAGACCGCCGGCAATTTCTTCCCTGGGCGAAGCTGGGGATAGAAACGGCCCCGAGGATAGCGACGGCGATTACGAGTGCGAATAGCCTTTTCATTGACTGCCTCCGGCGGAGCGAAACGGCAATGGCCGTGCCACAATCCGGCCAACTGTGCATGGAATTTCCCGGCCTTGGTTTTCCGAAGCAGTCAGTCGCGTTTTTCTGCGGCTCGAAGGTAAGATTCGTGCGGCACTTGCGCTACCGTGTACGATATCGTCGCTCTCAGGTCGGAAATGGAGTGAAGCGGGGGTTAAAGACAAGATTGAAAACTCTGGCAGCAGGATTTATGCATCAGTCAGCTAATCGTTTCTGCGGGGCAGCTGTTCTTTTGCTCGCACTTCTAACTACCTTCACGTGCACCGCCAACGGCCAGACTCAAAAGGCGCCGATCGAAGTTCCCTTCGAATTTGTCCATAATCAAATCGTCGTTCAGGTGAAGATCGCCAGCAAAGGGCCCTTCAATATGCTCGTCGATACGGACACCGACCCGTCGGCGATCGATGCTGCCACCGCGCGCGAATTGGGGCTGGCAATCGGCTCGAGCGGAGCGCCCGCCACCGGCAGTGGCACTGAAACAAACACGGTCCACCCAACGACATTGCCCAGCGTCGAACTCGGCGGCGTCATCGCGAAGCAGGTTGCTGCCGCAACAATTGATCTCGCCAAAATTTCCAAACGCATCGAACGGCCGATTCACGGCGTGCTCGGTTTTAGCTTCTTGAAAGACCGCATCATCCAAATCGATTACCCGAATTCCAAACTCCGTTTCTTTGCCGAGTCGCCGTATCCGCGGATTCAGTTGGCGCCCAACACTGTGAACACGATTGCCATGTCCTTTCGTCGCGAAGAGGGCGACGTCATCGTCGATTCAGTTTTCGTTAACAACGAAAAAATGCGCGCCACGCTCGACACCGGCTCGAGCGGAAGTTTTTCTCTGACACCTGAGGCAGTGGCGTTGCTCGGGTTGGACGATCAGGCCGCGAATGGCGGGACGGAAAGTTCGGTTGGTTACAACGGTGAATACAAAGGGAAAAAGGGGATTCTGAAATCAGTGCGGCTGGGACGCTACTCCGCCGAAGGCGTTCAGGCGGATTTGTGGCTCCCCAAAACAGGCCACGACAACAAACGATATCAAGTCAACATCGGCAACGCGTTCTTTCAGGACTTCGTGATGACGTTCGATTTTCGAAACAAGATCGTGGTGTTCGAGAGAGTTGACTAGCGTGGTGGCACAGACTTCAGTCTGTGTATGCAACGACCGCTCACAAACTGAAGTCTATGCCACTTCAATCTCACGCCGCGATCATCGTCCCCGTCCCTTCATCAGTAAAGACTTCCGCCAGAAGCGAGTTGCGAGAATTACCGTTGATGATGTGCGCACTCCGCACGCCGCGGGTGAGAATGTCGATGATGCTCTGAAGCTTCGGGATCATCCCGCCGGTGGCGCTGCCATCATCGATCAAAGCCTTCGCTTCCGCCGCCGTGAGTCGCGAGAGTTTCGTCTCTAATTGTCCGGCGCGCAGAAAGATCCCATCCACATCCGAAAGCAATACCAATTTTTCCGCTTGTAGTTGCACAGCAATCTCGGAAGCGATCGTATCCGCGTTGATGTTAAAGACCTTGCCTTCCGCGTCTGCGCCCAGAGAAGAAATCACCGGCAGGTATCCGTGGTCAAGCAGCACCGTCAACAAGCTAGAATCGATTTCAATGATGTCGCCGACGTGCCCGAAATCGACTTCAGTGCTCTCGCCGGTCTTTCGATCCACGATCTCTCTCGGCGGCCGGCGTTCGGCGTGCACAATGTTTCCATCAACCCCGGACAAGCCCACCGCGTGAATCCCGCGATGACGAAGCGCTGCGAGGATATCCGTATTGATCTTGCCGGCGAAGATCATCTTGGCCATCTCCAGCGTTTCGTCATCCGTGACGCGGCGGCCTTCGATAATCGTCTGTTCGACGCCCATTTTCTTGGCCAATTCGCTCAACTGTTTGCCGCCACCGTGAATGACACAGACGCGAATGCCGACCTGATGAATTAATGCCAGCTCCTCGCACAATGAAATCAGTCGATCGCGATCTTCGGTGACCTTTCCGGAAAACTTCACGACGAAGGTCTTACCTTTGAAGCGCTGGATATAAGGCAGTGCTTCGCGGAGCAAGTCGAGTCTCAATTGGCTGCCAACTTCACTGGTATCAGTCATCTTTTTCCGTTCTTTGCGTTACTTTGCGCCTTCGTGTCTTTGCGTGAGCTAAGCCGCCAGCAGTCTGCTCAGAATGGCCTTTTGGACGTGCAGTCTGTTTTCGGCTTCGTCTATGACGACCGAGTTAGGCGAATCGATTACGCCGTCAGTCACAATCACATTTCGTCGCACCGGCAAACAATGCATGAAGATCGCTTTCTTCGTCCGGGCCATCTTTGCTTCATCAACAATCCATTTGTCGCGAAACTGCGCGCGCGCGGCGATATCCTTCTCCGGCGCGCCATAAAAACTCTTGCTGCCCCAACTCTTGGCGTAAACGACTTCGGCTCCCTCAAATGCTTTGTCAACGTCTGTCTCGATCGTGATTGTGCCGCCTGCTCCTGCCGCCTGCCGCGTGACTTCATTCATCAGCTCATAATCAAGCTCGTACCCTTCCGGATGCGCAATAACCAGGTCATGACCCATTTGCGCCGCCCCCATCGCGAAACTATTCGGCACAGCCATCGGCAGAGGTTTCGGATGCCAGGCCCACGTCAACAGAACTTTCTTGGGACCCGCACTGAGTTTCTCGCGAATCGTCATCATGTCGGCCAAAGCCTGACACGGGTGGTGCATCGCCGATTCGAGATTGATAATCGGAACGTCCGAGTATTTTGCGAACGCATTCAAGATCGGATCAGTTCGCTCCTCTTCCCAGTTCTTCAAGGCTGCAAACGTGCGCACGCCGATCGCGACGCAGTAGCGCCCAACCACGCGCACGAATTCGGCGACGTGCTCAGTCTTGTCAGAGTCCATCACCACGCCTTCCCGATGCTCGAGAGTCCAACTCGTCCCGCCCGGCTCGAGCACCACCGCGTTTCCGCCAAGTTCGTAAATCCCCACCTGCATCGACGCGCGTGTGCGCAGACTCGGATTGAAAAAAACAAGCGCGACTGACTTGCCACTGAGCGGCCGTGATTGACTTTCTTCAGCCTTGAATCGAACCGCAGAATCGATCAACTCGCGCAGCTCGTCGGCTGACCAATCACTGGTTTTCAAGAAATCGCCACGCATGAACTTAACGGCCCTCGTTCGCACGGCGCTTCGAGGCAAACTTGAGCAACCCGTAAACGCTGATGACGAACCAAAACGACTCAACCAGGAATGCCGAGAGGTTAAAGCGGTAGAGCAACGACACCACGACGAGCAATGCGCCGATGCCGTTCATCAGTGAATAGCTTAGATTGCGACTGCGAACCTTCTCAGCCTGAATCAAGAGGTACGCGAGCACCATCAGCGCCACACCAATATTTCCCGCAAAATCGTACCAAGCGTATTGCATGTTCATAGCGGCTTCGCCGCCTTGCAGTGCGGAAAGGCTTCGCCTTTCCGGCGATCCATCCTGATTTAATATCGCCGAGGCTGAGCCTCGGCGAAGATCATAGGGTGCACCTTGCCGGTAAGGCTGAGCCTTACCGCAGTGTGCTGCGGCAAAGCCGCAAGATTAACGAGCACTCAGCGCGCCTCTCAATCCTTCCACAAACAAATCAACCTCTCGCTTCGCCAGACACAGCGGTGGCAAAAGCCTTAAGACCCTCGGATCGCTTGACGTGCCGGTAATAACTTTGCGAGCGAGCAGTGCCTCATGAATTGGTTTCGCTTTATCCGCGAATTCCAGCCCGAGAAGAAATCCACGTCCTCGAACGTTCACGACTTGTTCGATTTCGCGCAGGCGTTCGTGCAAGTACCGTTCAACTTCGCGAACATTTTCGAGCATTCGATCATTCTCAATCGCTTCCAACGTCGCGGTGACTGCCGCCATCGCGATCATTCCGCCGCCGAATGTCGTGCCGAGATCGTTTTCTTTGATGTGCGAAGCGATTGCTTCAGTTACGAGACACGCGCCGACGGGAACTCCGCTGCCCAGAGATTTCGCGAGCGTGATGACGTCCGGCACAACTCCATCACCGGCCGAGCCGCCCGCAAAAAACCAGTCGACGGTTCGCCCGATCCCTGTCTGCACTTCGTCATAAATCAAAACGATCCCGCGCTGATCGCAAACCTCGCGGAGTGCGCGATAAAACGATGGCTCGGCCATATTCACACCAGCCATCGACTGAATGGGCTCGAGCATGATCGCGGCCACTGAGTCGTCGGCGATCGCCGACACTGAATCGATGTCGCCGAATTCTGCCTTCAAATGTCCCGGCACATTTGGCTTTCCGATCTCGCGATATTTCCCAAGAAAGGTCGCGCTGATCGCATCCGCCGTCCGCCCATGAAATCCGCCGCTGAACGTAATGATGTTTTCGCGACCAGTCGCCATGCGTGCCATGCGCATTGCGTTCTCGTTCGCCTCAGTTCCCGAGTTGCAAAAGAACGTCTTCGCCAGCGATTCGGGCGCGATCGAGATAAGTTTCTCAGCGGCGCGCGCACGCGTCTCTGAGTAAACGAGATTCGAATAGAAGAGCAGCTTCTCGCTTTGTTCACGAATCGCTTTCACAACATGAGGGTGACAGTGGCCAGTCCCTGCGACTGCGTGACCGCCGTAAAGATCGAGATATCGATCGCCGTTGATCGCATAGACGAAAACACCTTCGCCACGCTCGGCGACCACCGGCATCTTCTTGTAAGTCGCGAGCTGATATTGCTCTTCCAGTTCCGTGATGTCGTGCAAAGTCGTCAACATGAATTTCACCACAGAGGACACAGAGAAGAACCAGAAGGCCAAGAGCTAAGAGGTAAGGGCAAAGAGTTAATAGAATATTTCTCAGTCGTTGCGTGCTAACGCGTTGTTTCTTTGCGCTTGCCGCTTTGCTCTTTGCACGTCGTTCTCCTCTGTGTCCTCTGTGGTTAATCTCTCCTACGGATTGGTTCCGATCAGCATCAGTCCCGTCTTCTCATCCAGCCCGTACATCAAGTTCATGTTCTGTACTGCCTGTCCCGCCGCGCCTTTCACGAGATTATCAATCGCCGTGAACACGACCAGTTGTCGTCCACGCGCCGCAAATCCGATGTCGCAAAAGTTCGTCGTCTTCACCCAATTGATGTCAGGGCTGCCCTCGACGAACCGCACAAAGAAGGATTCGCGATAGAAGTCAGCGAACATCGCGCGCGCGTCTGCCACGCTAATTTCGTTTTTGGTTTCGCAGTAGATCGACGCAAAGATGCCGCGGGACACCGGTAACGAATGCGTCATGAAAATCAGTTCGTTGTTCCATTGTCCGATTGACTTCAGCTCTTGCTCAATCTCAGGCACGTGTTGATGCGTGAAAGGCTTGTATGCGTAAAACGAATTCGATCGCTGCGGGTGATGCGTGTTTGCTGCGGCCTTCGCGCCTGAACCTGAAGAGCCAGTCTTGGCATCCACAATCACGCGACAACTCAAAAGATTGTTAGCAACCAGGGGCGCAAGTCCCAGCAGCGTCGCGGTCGCAAAACACCCCGGATTGGCTATGCGCTGCGCCGATCTGATGGCTTCGCGATTCGTTTCAGTGAGCCCGTAAACAAATTGGGATTGGGCCTCCATCGTCGTGTGCTCGCGGCCATAATGCTTTTCGAAGACTTCCGCATCGCTCAAGCGAAAATCGCCAGACAAGTCAATCACTTTTGCAGTTGCGGGTAACTTCGGCGCGATTTCCATTGCCTGCCCGTGCGGCAGAGCGAAAAAAGCGCAATCGACTTCTGAAAGATTTGCGACGTCTTCCGGGGCTTTGGTGAATTTCAAATCAGTCAGTCCGAGTAGATTCTTGTGAACATCGCTGACCGCTTTGCCTGCGTGTTCATTCGCAGTCACGAACTGAATCTCAGAGTGCGGATGCTGAAGCAGAATGCGCAGCAGTTCCGATCCGCCATAACCAGAGCCGCCAAAGATTGCGATTCGCAGTTTCGAGTTTCGAGTTTCGAGTTTCGAGTTCATGTCGCCCGACCCCCGCTTTGATTGACGACGGGCTGTTCCGAATCCAATCTCTGTGAGGATGGCGAACCCGAAACTCGAAACCCGAAACTCGAAACTCTCTCTTTGACGACTTCGAACAACTTGTTGCCATTCCTTCTCGCGTTGGCCGCCGGGACGCCAAACTCGCGTTCGATATAATCCTCGCCCATCTTCGAATCAGTTACCGAGCCCGCGACAAGATCTACTTTCATCCCGCGGCGACGTAACAATTCAATTCCGCCCCACGCACCGACGTAATCGGAAGCGCAGAAAACGAGGGCTGTCATTGCCTGGCGAAGTTCTTCGTCATCAAAAACTGATTCAACCGAATAGCCGCCCAGGATGCCGTCGCCGAGTTCAATCACGATCAGATCGGGCGCCCCTTCATTGAGCCGCGCGATGATCGCTTTCGCCACCGGCGCCAGATCTTCTGCGCCGACGGTTGAGGGAAGTCCGCAATCGAGGAAGCTCGCCGTCGCGATCGCCCCGTGATCCTGCATGTTCAAGGTGTCACGCAAGCAAGCAATGCCGGACAGCTTTGCGGCCGCCACGCGCATTCCCGCACGCGTCGCTTGTTGGATGATCTCAGTCGCCGCATAAGTCTTCCCGCTGTTCATGCAGGCGCCGGCAATCACCACCAGCGGCGCCGTTTGCCCGAGCGTGTCGCGCAACGGCAAAGCAACATCCGCGATGTTCTTGATCGCGCCGCTGCCATTCGTGGCGAGACCGACGACTTCAACTTTGATCGCATCGTCGAGGCTGGAGTGATGGCCGCTGCACCTGCCAATCACCCCACCGAGATTCAGCAGATGAAGCTCGTCTCCGGCCTTCACGGTTTCAGGAACGTCGCCGACAAAGCCCTTCAAAGCGCGACGCCGGCCGAGCACTCCCGCGAGAACGTCGCCGGGATTTACTTTCGCCAAACGACCGGTCGGAAGTTCCAGCATGTTGTAAGTCGCGTTGTCGGTCAGCACGCGGACGACAACCACGTCGCCCGCGCGCGCGGCCCCGTTCGACGGAACAATCGAGACAGTGCGCGGAAGATTTAGCGGCGAGGTCGCCGATCCAATCTTGTCAATCTCGATTTGCGAAACTTCTTTCATCTGTGTTCTTACCCCTGTGTACCTCTGCGGAACCTCTGCGGAACCTCTGCTTCCTCTGCGGTAAAGCTTTGAAACCGCAGAGTGCGCTGAGGAATCACAGAGGGCGCCGCAATCTCAAGCGCAGAGCGTTCAACTTGATGAATCCTTCCGCGTCGCGCTGGTTGTAAACGGTGTCCGCTTCGAAGGTCGCGATGCGCTCGTCATAAAGCGAATTCGGCGAACGACGCCCCACGACGATCACGTTTCCGCGATACAGTTTCAGCCGCACCTCGCCGGTGACGGCAGCTTGCGTCTCGTCGATCATCTTTCGCATTAGCTCGAATTCCGGAGCGAACCAGAAACCGTAATAGACATTCTCCGCAAACTTGACGCCGAGCGAGTCGCGCAAATGCATCACTTCACGATCCATCGTGATCGATTCCAGGGCCCGATGTGCCGCGTGAAGAATTGTTACGCCGGGAGTTTCGTAAACACCGCGCGACTTCATGCCGACGAAACGGTTCTCAACCAGATCGACGCGACCGATACCATGCGCGCCGCCAACTCCATTCAGCCAATCCAGCAGGGCCACCGGATTCATCCGCTCACCGTTAATCGTGACGGGCTCGCCACGCTCGAAACCGATTTCGAGGTATTCGGACGCTGACTTTGCATGCTCCGGCGCCACAGTCATTTCAAAAATATTTTCGGGTGGTTCAGTCCAGGGGTCCTCGAGAATCCCGCCTTCGTAAGAGACGTGCATCAAGTTGCGATCGGTCGAATATGGCTTGTCGATGGTCGCGGTCACCGGAATGCCGTGCGCTTCCGCGTACGCGATCAGATCAGTGCGCCCGCCGAATTCCCATTCGCGCCAGGGCGCGATCACTTTGATGTCCGGCTGGAGTGCGTAGTAAGTCAATTCAAATCTGACCTGGTCGTTTCCTTTTCCGGTGGCTCCATGGGCGACCGCATCAGCGTTTTCTTTCTGCGCAATTTCAATCTGCCGTTTTGCGATAACCGGCCGCGCCAGCGACGTGCCCATCAGATACACGCCCTCGTAAACAGCATTCGCCTTGACTGAAGTCCAGACGTAATCGCGCACGAACTCTTCGCGCAGGTCTTCGATGTAGAGCTTCGATGCGCCGGTCGCCTTGGCCTTTTCTTCCAGGCCGTCCATCTCAGCGCCCTGCCCGACATCCGCGCAATAACACACGACTTCGCACTGATACTTTTCGTTCAGCCAGCGCAGCATGACTGAAGTGTCGAGACCACCGGAGTAGGCGAGGACAATCTTGTTTATTCTCTGTTTCATTTCTGCTCAAGAAATTTGGAGTGCGGTGGCAAGCGAAGCGCCGCTGTGCTCTGCCGACGCACTCCAAATCATCCAAACATCTCCCAAATCTTCTTCATCGCCGCGCGCTGCGATTTTTGATCGCGGACCGCGATGAAGATTGTGTCCTCGCCCGCCAGCGTGCCGACAACTTCCGGAATCGCTGCGTCATCGATTTCGACCGCCACCGCCGAGGCCTTGCCCGGCAAACACCTGGCAATCACCAAAACATCACCCGCGACATCGAGACTCACGAGTCCGCGCGCGGCATCACCGTTGGCGTGCGGCATCGCATAGAAGCCGTGATGCTTAACCACGCCCAACTCTTCCAGGTCGCGCGACAGGCTCGATTGGGTCGCCGGAACGCCGGCGCGCTCGAGCTGCGCCCGCAATTCTTCCTGCGTGCCGATCCGCTTCGCGCGAATCAGATTGAGGATTCGTGTCTGTCGTTCCCGCTTCAGCATTGCCACTTCAGCAAGCCCAGCTTTGCCGCACTTTCAGACGCTTGAAAATGCAGAATAGTTGCATCTTTTGCGCATACTTGCATAAACTACGCTGATTATGCAGAATCGTCAAGTCGCAAAGCACGGCCCGCGGGAGCGGTGTTAGAGTAGCGGCACTATCGATGGCAGAGAAAAAAGCAGACAAACTCTGGGGCGGCCGGTTCACGGGCGAAGCTGATTCCGGCTTCGCTGAGTTCAATCAATCGTTCGCCTTTGATCGCCGTCTGTTTGAAGCAGACGTTCGCGGAAGCATCGCACACTGCGACGGGCTCGCTACTGCCGGCGTGTTAACGAGCGATGAAGCCACACAGATCACAACCGCCCTTACTGAGATCCTCGAAACTGGGGGTTCCGATCCGAAGTACTTTGACGATCTGCCTTCGGAAGACGTGCATTCATTTGTTGAAGCGCGTCTCGTCGCGTTGATTGGCGATCTCGGCCGCAAGCTGCACACAGGCCGCAGCCGCAACGATCAAGTCGCCACTGACCTGCGATTGTGGTTGCGCGATGAAATTGACAACCTGCAAATCCAGTTGCGCCGAGCACAGGAGGCGCTGCTCGATTTTGCTGAAGCACATCGCGCCGCGGTGATTCCGGGTTACACGCACCTGCAACGCGCGCAACCGATTCTGCTCGCTCACTGGTCGCTTGCTTATTTCGAAATGCTGGCGCGCGATCGCGAACGGTTAGCGGACGTTCGCAAGCGCGTCAACGTGATGCCGCTCGGCTCGGCTGCTCTCGCCGGAACTTCTTATTCGATAGATCGCGAAGCGGTCGCAAAAGCACTTGGGTTTGAATCCGTCTCGCACAACAGTCTCGACGCGGTCAGCGATCGCGACTTCGTAATCGAGTTTGTCAGTGCAGCTTCAATGATCGCGATGCATCTGTCGCGCCTTGCTGAGGACATCATTCTTTATGCGACTGCCGAGTTTGGATTCTTCGAATTGAGCGATGCCGTCGCCACCGGCTCGAGCCTGATGCCGCAAAAAAAGAATCCCGATTCGATGGAACTGGTGCGCGGAAAGGCCAGCCGCGTGTTCGGACATCTCCAATCATTGCTCACGACGATGAAGGGATTGCCGCTCGCCTACAACAAAGACATGCAGGAAGACAAAGAAGCGCTGTTCGATACGGTTGACACGGTCACGGCGTGCCTTTCAGTTACAGCCACCGTGTTGCGAAACATTCGCGTCAACCAAACGCGAGCGCGTGCCGCGGCGACCCACGGATACCTGAACGCCACTGAGATGGCAGATTACCTGGTGCGCAAAGGCATTCCTTTCCGCGAGGCGCATGAGACGGTTGGAAAGATTGTGATGCGCGCGATTGAACAGCACGTTGAGTTAGATGGGCTCTCGCTTGATGAGCTCAAATCGTTTTCGCCGCTGTTTGAGGACGACGTGACGGACGCGTTGTCGCTTGAGAAAACGCTGGCAACGAAGTCGCAGATTGGCGGCACCGCGCCAGAACGCGTGGCAGCAGAATTGTCTATGGCCAGAAAGCGACTGTAATTTGCCCTACTTCGTCACCACTCAATCACTCGATCGCAAGGAGGCGATTCGTCGCATCAATCAACTCGCGGGCAAAGACCTGCGCTTGATGGCTGATGAATACAAGATTCCGGTCTGGAAGAACGGTCGCGAAAACAAGGGCTGGGCCGGATTGGTCATCGAACGCTATCTCGGCTTACCACAGAACTCGCGACAGGCGCCTGACTTCGGCGACTGGGAATTGAAGGTTGTATCGCTTCGTAAGGACCCGGACGGCAATCTGCGCGTCAAAGAGTCGATGGCGATTACGATGATCGAACCGGCCGAGGTCGTCGCCAACAAATTTGAAGACAGCCATCTTTACGACAAGCTGCGGAGCATGGTTGTCGTTAGTCGCATTTATGAAAGCAAGGAAGAGTTGCATTCGGTCCTGCACGCTGCGGCGGAATTCGATTTGGACAATCCGGCGATTCGGAATCAAGTGGCCGCGGATTACGAGTCCATTCGCGCGCAGATTCGCACGCGCGGGATTGACTCAGTAACAGGAGATTTGGGAAAACTGGTGCAGGCGCGCACAAAAGGCCCGGGGCATGGAAGCACTTCGCGCGCATTTTACGCGCGGCCGGTTTTCGTGGCGCACATTTTAAACTTGCACAAGCTGGCTTGGATGCCGAGAGTTCTTGTGTCAGAACCGGGAGCGGACCGGGGTCCCCACGCGGGCAGCCCGCGTGGGGTGGTGGATGCGACCGGAACATAGACTCACCTTGAACATGAGCGAGACGCAAACATTACTTGAACAACAAACCGAGCTGGCCCAGGTCTGTTCCATCTGCGATCGCATGGCACACGGCGAGACAGTTTCGGTCGCGACGCTGCCGCCGAATGTGCGCGCCATCCTTGAGTCGAACGCTGCGAATGTTGACGAGATATGCGCCCGCTGCATTCAACTCTTTCATCGCGCGCAGCGGCAGATTGATTCGCACGCGGCCGTCTTTGAGCAGCATGCTTTCGTTTTGCCGACGCCGCTGCGTATGGATGCTGACGAACGATTTACCGGCCGCGGCGTCACGATGGCGTTCCTCGATTCCGGCTTTTATGCTCACCCGGATCTCACGCAACCAAGAAATCGAATCGTCGCTTATCACAGCATCTTCGCGGCCGATGGCGACGACACGTCTCTGCACACGAATGACGTTGCCAGCTGGCACGGCATGATGACTTCCGTAGTCGCCGCCGGTAGCGGAGCCTTGTCTGACGGTTTCTATCGCGGGATTGCGTCGGATGCTGATTTGGTCCTGGTGAAGATCGGATTGACTGGCCGGATCAGCGAAGAGCAGATTCGTCGCGGCCTCGAATGGGTGCTGGAGCATCGCGACGATCACGACATTCGCGTCGTCAACATCTCCGCCGGCGGTGACTTCGAAGAAAGCTACCTGACGAACGAATTGTCGCAAACAGTCGAAGCTTGCACGCGCGAGGGATTGATCCTGGTGTGCGCCGTCGGGAACGCCGGCCACCTGCCTGGCCATCCGGTTCTGCCGCCGGCGAGCGCGCCTTCGTGTATCGCGGTTGGGGGGCTTGACGATCAGAACTCGCTGGATCGCGCGCGACGTGGCATGTATCGCTCTTCGTATGGACCGACGATCGATGGACTGCAAAAGCCGGAATTGATCGCGCCCGGAATTTGGGTGGCGGCGCCGATTCTGCCGCGCACGCCAACGGCGGAAGAGGCTGAACTGTACGCGCAACTTGACGCAGCTTCAGATGAAGAGCTGCCGGCGCTAATCGAAAAGAACAAGGGCGTCGATAGGGACATCGATCAAGCGGCCGGGCTACGCATTTCTGTTTTGCGCCAACTGATTACGATCAAGCTGCGTGAAGGCAACGTCATCAATCAACATTACAAGTACGTTGACGGAACTTCATTCGCCGCGCCGATTGTTTCGTCGATCGTCGCCTGCATGTTGGAAGCGAACCCAAAGCTCACGCCGCAACAAATCAAAAGGATCCTGATGGCAACGGCTGAACGCGTTCCCGAGGTCGAAGTGGACCGGCAAGGTTGGGGAGTCGTGAACGCGCGGCGCGCGGTTGAAGTTGCATCGGGCAATTCGCTGTGACAGAATCCGCCTTAAGCAATCCGCACAACACGAGGAGTAAATCAAAGGTTCATGGCAGAGAATGAAACTGCACTAACGGACGCGGCCGCGCCTGCGCCATCAGAAGACGAAATCACTTATCAGGCGGTTGAGAAAGACGGCGTAGTCACGGCGATCTGGGAAATGAAAGGTCGCAAGCACGTGCGCACGATTGACCCGCGTTCGCGACAAGGCCGCGAAATCCTCAACCTCTACACGACCGAAGACGTCGAACATACGGCCAGCGAAGCGGCGACCTCCTAAACATCCGTCACGTCAAAACATTCTGCGGTCGTCCCGCGACAAATGCTTCGATATTGTCGATGACTTGATCGGCCAGCGCCTGGACGGCTTCATCACTCGCCCAGGCGACGTGTGGAGTGACGATAAAGTTCGGCAGGTTCAAATCGAGCAGAGCACTTCCATTTCGCGGCGGCTCTTCGCGCAAGCAATCGACGGCGGCGCCGGCAATCAAGCCATTTTCTAACGCATTTATCAGCGCCTCGTCCTGAATCAGAGCGCCGCGCGCAGTGTTAATGAGGAGCGCGTTTCGCTTCATCATTTCGAATTCCTGTGACCCGAACATGTCCCGCGTATCTTCCGTTAACGGGCAATGCAGAGTAATGATGTCGCTTTGCTGAAGCGTTTCCGTGAACGCCGTGCGACCGCGTCGAACTTCGCGCGCGTTCTGGTGCTCGGAAATCAGCACGTTCATGCCCACGGATTCCGCGAGTCGTGCCATTGATTTTCCAATCGAACCGAAGCCAACAATTCCGATCGTGCTGCCTTTGATGTCGTGTAGTGGATGCGTCAGCAAACAAAACTGTTTCGAATGTTGCCACTTCCCTTCCTGTACATCTTGGCGATAGGCGAGCAAGTTGCGCCGGAGCGCGAGACTCAACATGAGCACGTGCTCGGGAACTGAATTCGCCGCATAGCCGCGGACATTGCACACGGTGATTCCCCGGCGCCGGCAATAATCAAGATCGACGCAGTCAGAACCTGTGGCGGCGATGGCAATCAGCTTCACGCCGCGCGCTTCGGACAATTGCGCCTCGCCCAAAGAAAGTTTGTTGCTGATGATGATAGTCGCGGCTCGAACGCGATCGGCCACTTCTTCGGGAAGACTTTCTGGATACTCGATCCATTCGTGAGCGAAGTTCGGGCGGCGAAATTCCGCCTGAATCGTTTTGCGTTCGAGAAAGACGATGCGTTCCATGACGGTTTGTGAATCGTCGCATTCTACAACGAAGGAAGCGGGTCACGTACGTTGCCCTCCCTTATGGTCGGGCTTCCGACACACGCATGTTAGACTGCGAAACGTCGTGAACATCGAAATTCGTCGAGCCGAACCGAGTGAAGCGGGCACGTTAACCGCCATCGCTCACGCGGCGAAACGGCATTGGGGTTATCCCGAAAAATGGGTCCAACAGTGGGAGTCCGATCTCACCATCACGCGTGAGTTCATCAGTGATAACGAGGTATTCGTCGCGGTTGCTGGAGAAGAAATCGCCGGTTGCTGCGCGCTGGTGCTAAACGGATCGCTCGCGGAAATTGAGCACATGTGGATCAAGCCGGAACACATGGGCAGCGGCGTGGGCAGAGCCATGTTCAATCATGCCAGACGACGCGCCGAGGAGCGTGGCGCGCACGTGCTTGAGCTTTCCGCGGATCCGAATGCTGAAGGGTTCTACGAACGAATGGGAACGACGCGTGTCGGTGAAGTCACGGCCGAGATGGATTGCAACCCAAGAGTACTACCCAGAATGCGGATGAATCTGTGATTACGTACTTTCGACTTCGTACTTTGTGCTTGGATGTCTGGTTCAGGTTGAGTTGACATCACAAAGCCGAAAGGACAAAGACCAAAGTTCCAATCAAATGTGGGACACCAAGCGACAAATCATCTGGCTCGTCGCCGGAATCTCGTTCGGCACGTTCATCGTCTATCAGGATGCGCGCGACGAGTTCGGCCGTTTTGACAGGTCAGTGTTTGTGTTTTGGGAGATTATCTTGCTCGCGATCATCGCGACGCTGTTCTATTTGTATTCGAGGAAGAAATCCGGCGGGCAATAGCCTCTAATAAATCAATCCGGCGGTTGCATTGTCTTCGACCGCGCGACGATTCCCTTTTCGCCCACCACCAACAAGCGTCGCGGCTCACTGGCAACAACGCTCCTTGGCAAGTACGAGAGCACGTAACGATTCTTTCGCAGCTCGTCACAAATGGCTTTCGCCGCCGAGCCGAGATCGTCAATCGGAAAGATGCGGCCGCCAGTTCCCTCAGCAAGCTCGTCGATGACCTGCCGCGGTTTCGGCACGTCGCGACGAATCGCGCCACGCGTCCGATCCGGCGCCTGCACGCAGTAGACAGCAATGTCGAGCGACTGCAAAGCACTCAGCGCCTGAATGAATTTCGCCTTGCTGCCTTTGTCGAGGCCGTCGCTGATGACAACGACGGCGCGCTTCTGCGCGGTCAGCGGCCGCAAAGCGTCTTCGATGACGGCCATCACGGCATCGAACAAATGCGGGTCACCCTTTTTTCGAAACGTCTTCAACTCCGTCTCGATCTTCTTCGCATCGTCCGTCCAGTCCGAAACGATTTCCGCGTTATCGTCATAGCCAACGATCAGCAGTTTGTCCCCATCGTAAATCTCGTAAGCAAATTCGAGCGCTGCGGCCTCCAGCTTTTCGACGTCGGCGCGAATGGTCAGAGAGTTGTCCACGAGCAGCACGATGCGCGCGGCAGAACGATCGGGCACAAAACTCTTGATGGTTTGCTCGGCGCCGTTGTCGAACAACGAAATGTCGCCCGACGTGATTGGATTCGCCGATTCGTTTTCGCGAAAGGCGACGACATTGATGGTTGAGGCGCCCTCGGTTGGATGAGAGCGCCGGCCGGCCTGTCCCAGCAGACTTCCGATCAAACAGCCACCGGTCAGAACCATCACGAAAGCGCGAACCAACACGTGACGATTAACGCGCCTGTATGGATTACTAGGTTTGCCGCCTGTTTGAAGCATTAGCTGGTAGATGAAAAATACAGGCTGTTTGTTTCCTCAGGCTTTGTCGGTTTTCTTGGCGGGTGTCTTTTTCGACTTGTCCTTGTCGCCACTGGCGGGCTTATCCGAACTGCCGTCCGGAGAAGACAATTCCTTCTCGACCTTTTCGGCGACGCTGCCCTTTCTCGCGTAATCGGTCACATACCAGC
Organism: Pyrinomonadaceae bacterium; assembly: GCA_036001745.1. Taxonomy (GTDB): domain Bacteria; phylum Acidobacteriota; class Blastocatellia; order Pyrinomonadales; family Pyrinomonadaceae; genus UBA11740. The sequence continues at coordinate 20,396 of DASYTZ010000265.1, read as the reverse complement.
CTTCGCCTTTAAACTGAATCGCCGAAGTGGAAACTAGTTTCTCGAGCGCGCCGCCGCACTTTTTGCACCGTTTAGGCTGTTTATCAGAAAACTTCAAAATAACTTCGTGATGAGCGTTGCATTTCTTGCATCGATATTCGTAAATAGGCATGTCGTTTCAATTCTTGTCGGGCACTATGCAAATCTTTTTGATTATACGAGAGCATCTGGCGACGGCAAACGACGGCGCCGGCAGCGAGCAGACCGAGTTTTTGCAAGTTACCACGCGGTTCGTTATGATCGCTGGCAATGAAGCAAGCTAATCGCCGCTTCATCGCGACGATTTGACCCGAATGCAACCTGCAAAAGAAACAGGACAGAGTCTTTCCCTCGAACGCAAGCTCAAACTGCACGAAGCGCGTGAATCGATCATTGGACGGTTGGCCGCTGACCTGCCGACGTCGATCAACCTGGACACGTTTCTGCGGGTCATTGTCGCTGAACTTGGTCAGATGATGGAGGTCGATCGCTGCGACATCATCAAGCTGACACCCGAGGGTGAACTTCGGGTCAGCCAGGAGTGGCGAGCTTCTGATGCGGTGCCTTCCAGCCTCGACGCGCGCATCCCCGTGGACGTGGCGACGCTTTCAGAATACATCGATATCAAACGGCCAATTCGGCTCAACGATACATCATCGCCTCAGCTCGATCACAAGGTGAGGTTCTTCGCGAAGAGCCTCGGCACCCGTTCGTTGTTAATCGTGCCGGTCGTGCTTGATGACGAAGTTCTGGGTCTGATTGGGCTGCATCAAACACGCGCGCCACGGAACTGGACCGACGAGGAAGTTTCGTTTCTGGTTTCGATTGCGACGCAGCTCGGCATTGGTTACCAGTACACGCGCATCTACACGGACAAGAAACGCGAAGCCGACACGACCAAGGCGCTCCTGGAAATTGCGAATGTCCTCAACGCGCGTTCGGATTTTGGCGAGGTCACGTCAGCAGTCATGGAGCGGACGCTGTCGCTGGTCGGCGCGGATTATTGCGCGCTTGGTGTTTTGGATTCCGACGAGAAGCGAATCCGCCTGGCAGCATTCAAGGCCGCGCCTCACGCCGTCACTGATAGCGTTCGCGGTTTGATCGAAACCCACGGCCAGTCACTCGACATCACTGCTTATCCGGCGATGGTCGATGTTCTCGCGCAAGGAAAAACGTTGAGGCTGCTCGAGACCGATCTGCCGTTGCCGCTGCGCATGATGTTCAATGCGACGCTGGGCGGACGCGCCGCGCTCGTTTCGCCGGTGCGCGTCGGCAGTCACACGTTTGGCTTGCTGGGACTTGTTTGGAGTCAGCCTCGCGATCCGTTCAAGGACCAGGAAATCGCGCTGGTCGAAGGCATCGCCGACCAAATCGGCACGGCGCTACAGCGCGACCAACTTTCCGCCGAAGTGATGCGGCTAAAGCACGCGCTGCACGAGCGCTATGGCGAAGACCGCATCATCGGGCAAGCGCCCGCGATTCGCCGCGCGATCGAGTTGGCGCTCAACGTCGCCGACACGCAAACGTCCGTCATGATTCAGGGCGAGTCAGGCACGGGAAAAGAACTGCTGGCGAACCTGATTCACTTCAATTCCGGTCGCGAAGACAAACCGTACATCAAACTCAACTGCGGTGCGATTCCCGAAACACTGCTTGAAAGTGAGTTGTTCGGCCACGAAAAAGGCGCGTTCACCGATGCCCGGGCGCGGCGTCGCGGCCGATTCGAAGAAGCAGACGGCGGCACGTTGTTTCTCGACGAAGTTGGCGAAATGAGCCTCGCGGCGCAGGTGCGTCTCTTGCGCGTGTTGCAGGATGGAGAGTTCACACGCGTGGGCGGCAACGACGTGATCAAGGCCGACGTGCGCATCATCGCGGCCTCAAACGTGAATCTCGAGCAGGCGGTCGAGGATGGTAAGTTCCGACGCGATTTGTTCTATCGTCTTTCGGTGTTTCCGATTCAGCTTCCGGCATTGCGTGATCGTCCTGAAGATATTCACTTGCTGGTGATTCACTTTCTCGAGCACTACAAACAGCGCACTGGCCGCTTCGTCTCAGGTATTTCCAAAGAAGCTCTCCGCGCGCTTACCAGTTACGACTGGCCGGGCAACGTGCGCGAACTCGAGAACGCGATCGAGAGGGCTGTCATCATCGCCGCGGGCCGACAAATCGAACTCGACGATCTGCCGGCAGCCATTGGCAACGCTGTGTTACAACGCGAGGCGATGCTGCGCGCTGAACGCGCCCACGCCGCGAGCGAGGGCCGCAGTTCCACCCTGGAAATTGAAGTGCCGGCGTCGATGGAAGAAATCGAACGCAAAGCGATCGAAGCGACGCTCGATTACACGTCCGGCGACAAAACGCGCGCCGCGCGGCTGCTGAACATTGGGCGCAAAACGATCTACCGCAAACTCGATCAGTACAACGGCAAGCGCACCGAGCCTGATGCGGCCGCCGAATGATGCTGCGGCAATGGCGCTGATCGATACGGTGCGCTAAACTTCTGCCGCGTGAACACACCTGAAGATTCCGGAGTGGCGGAACCAGTAACCTCCTTCGCCGCTGCTGCGCCGGCGCCAACTGAAACTCGATCAACTGTCGATCCGAACAATCCACCATGGGGATTGCTGCAGGCCTCGCTGGCGTGGCTGGCTAGTGTGATCCTGCTTTGGTTGGTGCCGCAGTTCTGCGCCATTCCGTACATCGCTACGCACTATCGCGGCATGGCCCCGACGAAAGAACTGCTGCTCAACGACAGGACTTTCATTCTGATACTGGTCGCGGGTTTCCTGCCGGCGCATGTGCTGACCTTACTGCTGGCATGGGCGATCGCAAGCAGGCTTGGAAAATTTTCGCCGTTGCAGACTCTGGGTTTTAACTGGCCACGAAACCTCGGATTCTGGAAAAGCGCGGCCGTCGCGATACTGCTCTTTTTGATCGCGATGCTGATTATCTCCAAGTTCGGGGGGCAGGACACGGATCTGGAAAGGATTCTGCGCAGCTCGCGCGCCGCAGCGCTAATTACCGCCTTCGTGGCTGCTGTGACCGCGCCGTTGGTCGAAGAAGTGATCTACCGAGGCCTGCTTTATTCCGCATTACACCGAGTGGCGGGAGCGGTTGCGGCCGTCGCCATAGTTACGCTGACCTTCGCCGGATTGCATGTGCTGCAATATTGGCCGAACGCCGGCGCAATCGCAGCGATTTCATTGTTGAGCCTGGTTCTGACGGTTGTGCGAGCGCGTACCGGTCGCCTGCTGCCGTGTTACGTTATCCATCTGGTTTTCAACGGCATTCAGTCAGTTATTATCGTCGCGGACCCTTATATCCGCCCGATTTTCGAAACTCCACATCCTGACGCGGCGCCGGCAATTCTTCACTTCCTTGTGAAACTACTCTAATGCAAAGCGAAGTCATCGTTGTCGGCGCCGGCATCGGCGGCTTGACTGTGGCCGCTTTGTTGGCGGCCCGAGGCGTTGACGTTTGCCTTTTCGAGAGACAATCGCACGTAGGCGGTTGCGTCGCGAACTTCGAGCATTTGGGTTACTCATTCGATCCCACCTTTGGCTTGTATTCAGACTGGGGCAACGGCGGCGCCTGGCAAAATGTCTTCGCGAACTTGTCAGTCCCACCGCCGGAAGTCGGGCCGCTGTCACCCAATTTCATTGTGCGTTTGCCTGACGGCCGTGACGTTGCAGTCACGTCCGAACGTGACGCGCTGGAAGAAAACATCGTAAGCGCTTTCCCCGATTGCGCCGATTCCGCAATTCGTTTTGTCCGCGAATTGCTCGCCGCTGAAGTTAACAGCGAGAGCGCGGAAGATGCGCTCGAACTTCTGAACCGCACGTCTGCCGAATTTCGACTCTTCATTGACACGCAACTTCAGTTTCGCGCTCAGTGCGCAATCGACCAATGCACCGCTGCCCGCGCAATAGCGGCGCTCAGGATTGCGATCGGAGAGCTGTGGGCGATCGCCGGCGGCGTGCAGTCTCTCGCCGATCGCCTCAAAGACAGTTTCAAACAGAGCGGCGGAACGCTGCGCCTGAATTCACCGGTTCTGCGACTGGCGTATGGCAGTAAAGGCGAACCAGTCGGAGTCGACCTGTTGAGTGGTGAACGCGTCGCGGCAACGCGCGCAATCGTTAGCAATCTCACTGTGTGGGATACATACGGAAAATTGATCGGCCTGAGCCGCACGCCTAAAGCGATTTCAGTCGCGCTGAAAGAGACGACCGCGCGTGGCGTTTACCAGATTTTTCTTGGACTGGATGAAGCTGCTGCGTTCAGATTGCCGGGCAATCGGATAATGCTTGCGGCCGAGAGTGTGGGAGAATCGATTGCGCCGCAGCACCTGATGCTGAACGTAGCAGCGCAGAACGACGGGCGAGCACCCCAAGGAAAACTGGCAGCGACGCTTACCGCATTCACGGATGCGGACGAATGGTTCGCGTTTCACGAAGACGCGACCTGGCACGAAGAACAGGATCAGGCGGCGCTCGAGACCTTGTGGGGCCGTCTGCATGCAGCTTTGCCGGAACTCGGCGACGGCGTCGAGGTTATCGAAACCGCGACTCCCCAGACTTACTACGAAACTACACGTCGAAAGCTCGGCATGATCGGTTCACCGCAACATCATCCCGACTTCGCGTTCCATGAGACGCCTTTTCCAAACCTCTTCTTGATTGGCGATACCGTCTCCGTTGGATTTGGACTGGAAAGCATCGCTCGATCAGCACTTTCGCTCTCGCAAGTCCTCATCGAGTAGTTTGCAGCTATCGGCCTGACATTGTACAGTGTCTAGCGACTATGTACATTACCATTGACGAAACCGACCGCCGACCCGTTTACCGCCAAATTGCTGAAGAAATAAAGACTCTAATTGCCCGAGGTGAGCTTCACGAGGGCATGACTTTGCCACCGGTCAGACAAGTAGCCGCAGACTTGGGCGTGAACCTGAATACCATCGCTGCGGCGTATCGGGAACTGCAACGCGAAGGGTTAGTCAAAGTCAGGCACGGCTCAGGGGCCATCGTGGCAACGCGAAGGATTGCGGAAGTCAGCGACGCCGATCTGCGGAAGGCGGTCAAAGCGAGTTTGACGCATCTTGCGCTCGCTGGCCTCACACGCTCAGAAATTGTCGCGATCGTGAATGAAGAACTCCAACAGTTCTTCGCGCAGCGGCGCCCGTGAACTTGGGAATTAGGGGTCACGCGGTCGGTTAATCGCGCGCCCGCCGGAATCCGGGTCGCGTGGAGCCGCGTTGGATGAGCCTGGTCCTGGATTTCCAAAACCCGTTGGACTTGGGCCGGGTCCCGTTCCGCTTGGTGGCGTACCGCCTGTTGGAGTCGAGCCCGAGCCTGGAGGCGGCGTTTGGTTGTTTACGATAATGGGATTTGGATTACCGAAAGTCCCTCCAGAAGGATTACCGCGCCAATAGTAGCTCCCGTACCAGTGGCCGTAGGGCGATGACCAACCGTAGTAAAAAGGCAAAAACGTATAGCACCCAAAGCTGGCGTTGAATGTCCACAGCCCGAAACGGCGCGGGCCCCAAAACCACGAATCCCAGCCGTTAAAGCTCGACAGATAACCATTCAACGTCCGCTGCGAAAGTTTCTCGTTCGCCTTCGCCAGGAATTCCGCGCGCTGCTTGCTCCACACTTCAAAGGCATCCTTTTCCTTAGGAAGCTTGCCTTGAGCGGAAAAGCCTCGGCCGATTGTGATTGTGTTCCCGCCCTTCACGATGTCGGTTTTGTTCGGCCCAAAACTGGCACGGCCCTTTCGAACTGCCAACTCAGAAGAATCTGGTTGCACGTTGATGCGATAGATCCCGCTACGGATGATCGAGAAGTTCGCGTGCGGTGTCGAAATCTTGATGCCCAAGTCCATGTCGGCCACGCCCGTGGCTTCAATGATTGCGCTGCCCTTGGCGAGCCGCAGTTGCAGGTGATCGAGCGAGATGTCTTCAAATTTAGATTCGCTGTTTTCGGCCAGACGTAGATACGAGCCCGGATTGAGAAGGATTTCCGCATTTCCTGTCGAGCCGGTTGTCACCACTTCTCCAGCCGTCAGGTTATCCTTGCTCGACAATAGCTGCGGATCCTGATCTTTGCGTGCGACCATTACGTGGCCGACAACCACATTGACGCCGCCGGCTTTTGCGGAAATGCCGAACCGTTCACGATTCTGCGCAAACGCGAGCGAGGATGAAGCGATGATTATTACCGGCAGCAATCCGATAATGGTGCGAAGTGATGTTTTCAAGATGGACCTCCTCTTGGGGAGAGGCAGCAAAGCGTTACGACCTATTTTCGTGGCGCGATTATAGCACCGTCGTTCCCTTTGTCCAGCAAATACGGCACCGCCCTCAATTTGCAAAGTATCCACGCTTGCCTCGGGCGACCGCATTCGGTCGGTTGACTATGACTCGAATCGTGCGCCACGAACTATCGCGAACTTTATTCGTGGGCCGATACGAGAGCGTGTAGAGCGTCCCGAGATCTGCCACGACTCGATCATAGGACCCGGCCAAGTCCTGCAACTGAAAACATTCATAGAATGCGCCGCCACCCACATCGGCGATTTCCTTCATTCGATCGTGCGCAAGATCGAAAGTCTCCTGCTGAATGTCGCCCGGACTCAGTGGTTCGTAGCTCTGCGTGTCCGTCCAGATCGAATAAATCACTCCGTCGAATTCGCGCGCCTGCCTCACGACTTCTTGGTAAGTAAGCTTTGATCCTTCGCCGGTCACGTTCGGCATCACACTGTCGAGTCCATCGCTGATCACCACGATGGCATTGCGCCGCGAATCCTTTGCTTCGCGAAACACTTCATCCATCGCAAAGGCCAGCGAATCATAAAGTTTCGTGCTGCCCTCCGGCTTCCTAATTCCGTTGATGCGTTCGCGTAGCGCTGCGTGATCGGTGGTGAGCGGCGAGACAACCACCTGGCCGCCCGCGAATGTGATTACGCCGATCCGATCGAATGGTCGAGCCGCGTCAACGAAGTGCAGCGCGGCGGCTTTGATTAGATCGACAACTTTTGTGGTTGAGCCTGATAGATCGACAAGGAGCACGAGATTGAACGGCGCCGAAGACGAGTCGAAGTGCAAAATCTGCTGCGCCGCGTTGTCTTCGTACATTCGAAAATCGTCTTTGGTGAGATCGTTTACGCCCCGACTCGTCCCACGGTCCACCACGCTGACATTCACGCTGACGAGTTCGGTGTCAACGCGAATGACGTCGTCCTCCGAGACTTCCTCAGGCGTGTTTGAAGGCCGGGCGGGAGTGCCCGCCGCTGGTTTCTGGGCTTCAGACCCGATTAGCTCTGGACGTTGAGGCGGCGCCGAAGGCTCGCGGGGCGAAATTTCCTGCCGCGTTTCGGCCGGACTTGTCCGCGCCGCGGTTTGTTCATCAACGCGCGGCGCGAGTGTGATGTTGCCGGCTTGCGAGTAAAGGCGAATACTATTGGCCCCGGCGCCGAGACGCGCCCGCAATTGCGGCCGCTGCGCCTGATTACTTATTGCCGCAGGTAGCGACGACGACACGTTTCCAGTCTTCGACTCGGCCGTGATATTTGCATTCGACGACGTGGGCAAATCGACGCGAATCTCTCCCGAAGTCGTTTGTACCAGGAGCGCGCTCGACACGCCGCGCACTTCCACAGGACCCGTCGCCGTGAAAATCGCGGCGTGCGTGCGCGTGGGAATTCGCAGCTCGAGATTCACCCGCGCTGCATTGCCGGCGACGCGCGGCACGCGCACCGAAAGCAAACTGTCGGACGTTTGGATCACTGCCGGAGAGCGCAGCACTTCTCCACTGTCTGTCACCGCGGCAATCGACACATTGGGCTGGTCCCAGACTTCGGCGATGACTGCGCCGCGCAAATTTTCGACTCGCAAATTGCCGTTGGCGGGCAATTCGAATCGCAGACTTGGGTTTGAGTTTTGGGAAAATGCGGTGAAACTGCGATGAGACCAGAGGCTGTTCGCCATCACGAGAGCCGCAACAATCAGCATCTCGCGAACGAGCACGGGAGAGGGCCGGCGTCGTGAATTGCGGCACATCTGAAATTAGGGCTCGATCATATCCAGCATCGATCCGACTTCAGGTTCGGATTTGGGCTTCGCGCCGTCGCCACTGCCGAAGTCTCCGATCCGTAGCAGAAGGTTGCCATAGTTCGATGCGTACGCCATCCCATCCTCTTTTTTGACGATGCCGCCGCGAATCATTTTTTCGATCTCGCCATCGAAAGTCTGCATGCCTTCCAGCTCGCCCTGTTCCATCGCGTCCATCAGCGATTTACCTTCGGACTCGCCGCGTTCGATGTATTCGCGCGTGCGGGACGTTGCTTTCAGAACCTCGATGGCGGCGACTCGCCCGCTGCCGTCAGCGCGCGGCAAAAGCCGCTGGGAAACGATAAAGCGAAACGATTGGGCCAGCCGTGTGCGAATAATTTGCTCTTCGTTTTTGGGGAAAACTCCGATGATGCGTTCGACGGTTTTCGAGGCATCGATCGTGTGCAAGGTCGAAAGCACCAGGTGACCCGTTTCGGCTGCCTCCATCGCAACTTCCATCGTCTCGCGGTCGCGCATCTCGCCGACCAGAATCACTTTCGGCGCTTGTCGCAACGCGGCGCGCAGCGCGAGAGCAAAATTCGGCGTGTCTGAGTGCAGCTCGCGCTGATGAATAGTTGAATTCTTGTGATTGTGCAGAAATTCAATCGGATCTTCGATCGTGACGATGTGGTAATACTTCGTTTCATTAATCAGATCGATGATGGCCGCCAGTGTCGAGCTCTTGCCGCTGCCGGTGGGACCAGTCACCAGCACAACGCCGTTCTTCAACTCGACAATCTCGCGCAACTGCGGTGGCAGATCGAAATCTTCAAACCGCGGCGGCCGCGAAGGAATCACGCGCATCACGATTGCATGCGTGCCCCGCTGCTTGAATATGTTGACGCGAAAACGGCAGAGACTCGGCACGCTAAACGAGAGATCGGCTGAACCGAACTTCTCGAGGCTTTGCGCCGGCTCTTCGTGAGTGCCAATGATTATCTTCGCGATGCCCGCAGTCTGCGCCGGCGTTAGTTTTTCCAGGCCGGGAATCTCCACCGGCTGAAGTTTTCCGACCAATTCGATCTGCGGCGGCCGTCCCGGCGAGAAGATCAGATCGCTGACTTTGTCAGAGACAGCGAGCATGCGCTGGAGAACCGTGCCGAGATTCAGCGAGATTTGCGCAGCAGCTTGTTCGTTTACCAATTCAGTTTCAGTCATGATTTAGAGGGCCTTCACCACGAAGAACGTCACGTCATCAGTCGCGCCTTGTCCATCGGTCCACGACATAAGGTCGCGATGAATGGAGTCGATGATCTCGCGGGCCGGCAGCTCGCGCGCGCGGAGCACTGCATCGGCCAGGCGGTCGCGGCCGTATTCTTCACCGGCTGGATTCGTGGCTTCGGTCACGCCGTCCGTGTAGAGAATGAAAATCTGTCCCGCATCAATCGTGGCGTAGTACTCGTAGTACCGCGAATCGCGAAACATGCCGAGCGGAACACCTCCTCGCTCTTCAAAATGCGCTTTTCCGTCCGTATCGATCAAAATTGGCGGGTTATGGCCGGCATTTGAGTAGGCGAGCGTGCGGTTTGTCGCATCGAGAATGCCATAAAACGCCGTCACGAACTGGTTGCGCTCGATCGATTCCCACAGCAGGTAATTTACTTTCGACATCGAGATATGCGGCGCGTAACCGATGTGCGAAGCGGCGCGCAGACTCGCGCGCAGAAAAGCCATCAGCAGCGCCGCCGGCACGCCTTTGCCGGAAACGTCCGCGATCACAATGCCGATTTGGTCTTCATAGATCTGCACCCAGTCGTAGTAATCGCCCGATACTTCTTCCGTCGGAAAGTTGTAGGCACTGATGTCAAAGCCGTCGAGCTGTGGATCGCTGGCGGGCAGCAGTTCCAGTTGCACTTGCCGCGCGACCTCGAGTTGTGTTTCCAGGCGCTGTTTTTCGATCAACTGCTCGTGCAGCATCACCTTCTCGATGATGATCGCGACTTGCGACGCCAGCAACATCAACACTTCCAGGTCGTCGTTCGCATACGCGTTAAGCTCGTCGCTTTCCAAATCAAAGACGCCGATGACCTCTTCGTTCGAAATGATCGGCGCGACCATCTCTGAGCGCGTCCGCGCGCGAGCGTTGACGTAGCGCGGCTCTTTGCGAACATCGGGTGAGATGAAAGGCTTGCCGCTGACGGCGACGTGACCGATCAAACCTTCACCCATCTTCAAATGCAGTTCCTGCATGTCGGCGATGTCGTAACCACGCACGACTTCAGTGTGAAAGACGCACGTTTCTTCCTCACCCTCAACCCAATTGGATGGGCGCAGATGCTTCACGAGATAAATGCCCGCCGCATCGTAGGGAATCAGGGAATCCAGCGTGTCCATCACCAGGTTAAGGACTTCCTGCAGATCGAGCGAACGGCTAATCGTCTTGGTGATGTCGAGCAGCATCCGCAGCTTGTCCACAACCGACAAGCCAACGGCGCTTTTGTGAATTACTTGAGCCATAAAGAATGCTTGAGAGGCGAATATTCGCGTCCCAAGCTCACTTATTATACGTGTTGAGCGCGCGAGGCAGAAGCACCTTTGTAGAACTGCCAAAGATGCGTGACTTTGATGCGATATTCGGCGAGTTGGCAACTGACGCGAAAGCGCCGCGCGATTTGTTCGGCGGTGCGACCTTCAAAGACGAGTTGGCGCAGGGCTGCGTAGGGTATGAGGGCTGCCGCGCCGATCGCATACGCCGCTTCCTCATCGGATTTGTTGTAATCGCGTGCGACTGGAGCGCGAGCGCCCTCGCTCGCGCCCGCACTGAGTATCGCCAATCGGTTGGGCTTATGACCGAGGAACACGTGCGCAATCTCTTCCATCAGTGTCGCGCGGTTGCGATGCACTCCATGCGCGGGATTCAGAATCACGATCCGCCAGCCATTCGGCAGTGGTTGTGAACACGCACCGCCTGACCATTCGTCCGTCCCCGCGCCAAGCAAATGTTTGCGCGACTCATCTGACAAGCCCTTGATCTGATCGAAATCTACGACCAGCAACTTCGCGAATTGCGCGAGCGCGAAAGGATCCAGAGCTTCTCCAGCTTGCACGCCGGCAAAATCGCGGAGCGCCAGTGCGCGCAACTCGTAGTGTTTTCGTTTCTCGGTGGGAGGAACCGAAAAGTTGTTGAGCCCTGGCGGAATTTCTCTGCGCACCTCTGCGGAATCCTCGGCGTCCTCTGCGGTGGAAATTATTCTTAAATGCTTCAATTGAAAAGGCTATTCACGTACTGCTCCGGATCGAAGACTACAAGGTCGTCGACTTTCTCACCGATGCCTGCGTAACGGATCGGCAGGCCAAGCTCCTTCGCGATGGCCACGGCGATGCCGCCTTTCGCAGTGCCGTCCAGTTTGGTTAGAACAATTCCGGTGACGCCGGCGATCTTCAAAAACTGGCGCGCCTGCTCTAAACCGTTCTGACCAGTCACCGCGTCGACCACGAGCAGTGTTTCGTGCGGAGCGCCTTCAACTTCGCGCCCGGCCACGCGTTTCATCTTTTCGAGTTCCGCCATCAGATTTGATTTGTTGTGCAGACGGCCTGCCGTGTCCACAATCAAAACGTCCGAGCCGCGCGCTTTTGCTGCCTTCATCGAATCGAACAGGACCGCGGCTGGATCAGTTCCCTGCTTCTGCTGAATCAAAGGCACGCCCGTGCGTTCAGCCCAAATTGCCAGTTGATCGCTCGCGGCCGCGCGAAATGTGTCGGCCGCGCAAATCAAAACGTCGTTGCCTTCGGATTTTATTCGCTGCGCGAGCTTGCCGATCGTCGTCGTCTTGCCCACGCCGTTCACGCCGACAATCATCATCACGTACGGCGAGATGCTTTCGGGGACACTGGTTTCCGACGCGACGCCATGCTCTTCCGCTCCCTGCAAAATCGACAGCAACTCCGACTTTATCGACGCCTTTAATTTTTCGATGTCATCGATTTCCTTGCGGCTGATGCCGCGGCGGACTGTCTCGAGAACGTGCATCGTCGTCGGCACGCCGATGTCCGCGGCAATCAAAGCCTCTTCCAGTTCATCGAGCAAATCGGCGTCGATCTGTTTCGCGCCGGCAAAGACGTTATCGATTTTTTGCGAGAGCGATTCACGCGTTGCCGATACCGCACGACGAAAGCGGGCCGAGAATTCCTGTTCCAGCGCTGCTTCGCGCGCTTGTAGCTGCTCGATCGACATATCGAGGCCGAGCACAGACGTCTGCCAGGGTGTGGACGCGGGCGCCGGTTCTTCTGGGGGCGGCGCCACCGGGGCCAGGTCTTCCGGCGCTGGCTGACTGGCAGGCTCATCAACCGCAGGCGTGTTCAGCCCGAGAGAAACAAACTCATCCTTTTTTCTGCGCCAAAAGGGCATAGCTAATTGTCAGTCGAATCGTTTGATTCGATTATACGTGGCAGAACGTCGCGGCGTCAGCCGACGCCACGAAGGCACGTAGCTTGGTCGCCTTACCTAACGGGCGGGCTTCTGACGCGAACTAGCTAACTGCCAGGATTGAATCTGATGTCGGAGTAATCGGCATGGCAGGAATTGAGCTGCCGACGTAATCGTTTTGATTTCGTTTTAGGCGCGTGACGCCTGGGCGAATCTTTCCCGCTTCGCAGGCCGCGATAAATGCAGCCACCACGCGCGCGTCGTAACGCGTCCCGACGAAGCTCTTCAAGCGTGTCAAAGCCGCTTCAAGTTCCATCGCCGCCTGATACGGCCGCTCAGTGGTCATCGCATCGAAGGTGTCCGCAACGGACACGATGCGCGCCTGCATCGGGATTTCGTCGCCTTTCAAACCTTGCGGATAGCCCTGGCCATTGATCATTTCGTGATGCATGTACATGCCCGGCAGAAACTCGCGCATGGCCGGAATCTGCGACATGATCTTGTAGCCCTTCTGCGGATGCGTCTTCATAATCTCGAATTCCTGATCGTCGAGGGCGGAAGGCTTCTTCAGAATTCGATCGTCAATTCCGATCTTGCCGACGTCGTGGAGCAACGCGCTGACGCGAACCTTCTCTATCTCTTCTTCATTCAAGCCGAGACCTTCAGCAGTCGCCACAGAAAACCGCGACACGCGTTCCGAGTGCCCGCGCGTGTACGGGTCCTTGCCATCGATGGCGGCAGCCAGGGCCTTGACCGTGCCCAGAAACAGTTCGTGATTCTCGTCAGCCGACCGCTGCAAATCCTGAACGAAGCGCTCGATTCGATCAGTCATCTGGTTGAACGAAGATCCGAGCTCACCCAGTTCCGTACGACCAAGAACCTTCACGCGTTGGGAAAAATCGCCGCCGGCAATGCGCGTCGCGCCGGCCGCCAACTCGCGTACCGGACGGGTCAACTTCTCGGCAAAGTAGAATCCACATATCAACGCGAGCGTCGCGGCCAGCAAACTGACGAAGAAAACCTGATTGCGCATGTCCCGCACGGACCGGAGCGCCGCCGATTCGTCTTGAATCGCAATGACGCCGAGTAACGAATTGTGATCCAGCTCGGCCGTTGCGTACGAGCCGAGCATCGCAACTGATTTACCATCGCGCGCCAGCGAAAACGGGGAAAGCGCCGATTGCACCTGGGAACCAGACTCGAGCCAATCCTGGACCACTTTCAAGTCCGTCATGGGACGTTCAGCGAACGCGATCGCAGCATCAGGATGAGCAACGGCTTTGCCGTTTTGATCGACGACGAACACGACTGGAAGTCCAGCGTCGAGTAATTCCCGCGCGCTTTTCGAAGACGATGATTGAACTGTCTTGAAGGCTTCCTGAAATGAAACGACCGCGACCACCGCGGCAACGATCTGATCGCCATCCATCACCGGCGCGGCTATCGTCAAACCCATCTCCTGGCCGGAACGAATGATTTGCGGCCGGCCCACGATCACGCCACGAGCGCTCATGCGCGCGAGCACATCGGCGATGCGCTGATCTACTTCTTCCTTCCGAATTACGTCGGGCTGAAACGCGCGATGAATTTCACCCTTAACCGGACAAATCGCCAGCGCGATCAAGTTGGGATCATCCTGAAGCGTGCGCTGTAAACGTTGGTCTGACCCGGCATCCGTCAGTGAGTGAATTCCTCCCGCGATTTCGAAAGCGCGCGCCAATCCGCTGACAACGTCGCGATAGCGTTGACCGTACAACTCGATTTGCCGCGCCTTGCCCTGCACCAATTGCGCCTGGTACCGGCCTTCGATCGCGCGCAGCTCTTCCGCGCTGCGGCGCGACACCATTGTGCCGGCGACGATGAGCGGCAAAAGGCCAACCAGCAGCAAGACTGCCAGCACCACATACAGCAGACGAATTCGGCGAAGACGTTCGAACACAAAGAAGGTTGCGTAGCTGATTTGAACCCGAAAGACGCGAGGCCAGACAGTCCGAGGGCGCGGACGAGGCTCGGTCGAGCCTCCTCCTAGAGATTAGTTGCTCGAGTCACCCTGTGTCAACAGTTTGGCCATTCTTTAACTGCTGAAATAGCTTGAATTAAGCTCAATAACCGGTCGATTGGCGCTTCGGCGTTCCCGTCAGACAGTGAAATTCATCAATCGGGCGGCTCATCGTGCGATACTTTCTCAACTTGCCTGCGGCGGCCGGCGTCTAAAGTTTGAGCGCACAAGCTGTTTCGGGTTGCGCTGGCATTTGGACGGCTTCGCCACCGGGCGACGCGAACCGAATGGAGACGGTCACGACTGACGAACAGATGGTTGAACGTGCCTTGTCCGGGGACCCGGAGGCGTTCGGCGAGATTGTGCGCCGCTGGGAGCGTCGCATCTTTGCGCTGTCGTTCGGAATGCTGGGCCGCGAGGATGACGCTCGCGACGCAACGCAGGAAACGTTTCTGGCAGCGTTCCGAAACCTGCGCGGCTTTCGCGGTGAAGCAAAAGTTTCGTCGTGGCTGCATCGCATCGCCGTTAACCAATGCATCACGCGACAGCGGCGCGCGAAGGTCAGGAGCGAGACGGCGCTTGAAGATGAAGCCGAAAAGAACGCCGCGGTCTTTGCTTTACCGGCAGATGTTTCGCCGGCGCGCGCGGCAGAGTACCAGGAGGTCAGCGTCGCAGTTCGGAAGGCTGTCTGTGCGTTGCCGCCGGACTTGCGACAAGTTGTGGTGATGAAAGAATTCGAAGAGTTGACGTTTCAGGAAATATCAGACGTGCTCGGCGTGCCGTTGAGCACAGTCAAGAGCCGGCTCTACACGGCACTGAGACAGTTACAAATGCGTTTGCAGAAATTCGGCAAAGCAAAGGCATAGTTATGAAAGAGGATGTCATGCAGAACGTAAACGAGCGACCGGTTTGTCATCGAGCTGAGGACCTGGTGACTTACCTGTACGGCGAAGCCACGGTCGAAGAAGCGCGCGACTTCGCCGGCCACATGCAGCAGTGCGACGCTTGCCGCGCTGAATTCACGGTGTTCAATTCTGTCCACGATTCGATCGTAGCGTGGCGCAACGAAGCGCTTGGACAGATGGTGTCGCCGGCGACGGCGACAGAGACTGCGTTCGTCCCATCCCAGGTGGTGCAGCATGAACGGAAACTATCAGCGCTTGCGGCCTTGCGCGAGTTCTTCACCGTTTCGCCGCTGTGGATGCGTGGCGCGACGGCGTTTGCGGGTCTGCTGATGTGCGCGTTAATCGTGTTCGCCGTTTCACGTTTGTGGCAAAAACCGAGTGCGGTGATAAACGTTGGCAACGACGCCAAATACACCGAAGAACAATTCAAGGAAGCCGTAGAACGAGAGGTGGCCGTACAGCTTGCCGGGTCAAATCAAACACAACGCGAGCGAACGTCAGCGCCACAGGCAGTTAAGGAACCGACTGGTGCTCGTCAACGGCGTACTCAACTCGCCGCGAATGGCGTTCGGACACAAACGCAACGGCGTAACAGGTTAACTCGTGAAGAGCGCGTGCAACTTGCGGCAGATTTGGGTTTGATTCCGGGACGCGAGGAAGATGTTCCGTTCGTGCTGCCGGACGAACCTAATCAATAATTGTTCACGAAAGATGGTGCAATCATGAAACAAGCCCCGATTACAATTTTCAAGTTCGCAATCGTCGCAGCGTTGCTCCTGACGGTCAGCGCCGGAGCTAACGCACAGACGCCGCCGCAACAACCTTCCGGCGATGCCGGACAGGTGCAGGCGCAGACCAATCAAGCCGAACAAATGTTGGGTGCGCTGAATCTCACACCCGATCAGATTCAAAAGATTCGTGGGATCAATGCTGAGCTGCGTGAAGACCGCCAGGCCGCGAACTTCAGGTTACGAATGGCACAGCGAGCGCTGACCGAAGCGATTCAATCGCCGACTCCGGATGAAGCACTAATCGCGCAACGTTCGAAGGAAGTCGCCGACGCGCAGGCAAACACGATTCGACTGCGATCGCTAACTGAAGCGCGGGTCCTGCAAGTTCTCACGCCGGAGCAGAGAGTAAGACTGCGCGAGCTGCGACAGCAGGCGATGTTGCGCCGAGGCGGCAACCAGCAACAACTGCCGCGTATGCTCGACCGCCGTCAGAACGCACTCCAACGGAATCAAAATCCAAACGCGCCGCTTAACCCCAGACAGCAGCGCAGACTGATGCGGCAACAGCAGCAGCAGCGAAAGCCTTAGCAGAAGACTTCGAGGCAACCAATTCAAAGGCCGGCCCGCTCCAGCGCGCCGGCCTTTTGTTTGATTTCGTGACCCACATCCTTGACGCAAGTCGTTTGGTTTGCGCATTATAGGCCGCTCTTTTATTTGGGTGTCGGGTGTCGAGTATCGGGTGTTGGATGTCAGGTAGTCAGAGATGCGTGATCGCGCGCCCACGCCACTTATCCGAGATTCAATTCGCATTTTTGCTACCGACACTCGTGACGCCCTGCCTTTGCGAAGCTTCGGAAGTTAAGCTCGCCGGCCCGCTGTCGCGGATGGTTCTGAGAAAAGCATGAATATCTTCACGCGCCTGTTGCTCGAGCTGCAAGAGATGGCGTTGCTGGTGGCACGTGCCGCCGCCGGACTCTTCCGCAAGCCCCGCTACGTCCCGGAAACGCTGGCGCAGATGGACAGCATCGGCGTGGGCTCGATGACGATCATTATGCTGACCGGATTTTTCACCGGCGGCGTACTCACTCTGCAAACGTATCAAACACTGGCCTCGTACGGCGCGGTCGATCAGCTCGGATATCTGGTCAGCGTTTCGCTGATTCGAGAACTGGGCCCGACGCTGACGGCCTTGATGGTGACGGGCCGCGTCGTTTCCGCAATCTCGGCTGAACTCGGCTCGATGGTGGTGTCCGAACAGATCGACGCGATGCGCGCGCTGGGCACAGACCCGATCCGCAAGCTGGTGGCGCCGCGGATTGTCGCGCTGGTCGTTACGCTGCCGCTCTTGACCTTGATAGCGGACGCGGTGGGCATCGGCGGCGGCTGGGCAGTTTCGACTTATCTTTACGGGTTGCCTTCGTCGATGTTTATCAGCTCGGTGCGCAATGGAATCGATACTGACGACATCATCGGCGGCATTGTCAAGCCACTGGTGTTCGCATTTCTGATGGGCACGATCGCCTGTCACAAAGGCTTAAGGACTGAGGGCGGCACGGTCGGCGTGGGGCGGTCAACCACTTCCGCGGTCGTGACGGCTTCGATTATAGTAATCTTCGCCGACTTTATTCTTGCCAGAGCTCTGCAACTGGTTCTGGGCACTGCGCCATGATGACTCAATCTTCAATCGACGAAGGAATCGACAATCAGGTCAGCGCGCAAGCTGCTGATTCGACTTTTCGCGAAGTCGACGATTCTGACCGCGCCATTCCCGCGATCGAGTTCCGCAACGTCACAATCGAGTTCGACGATCGGCAAGTCCTCAACGACCTGAGTTTCAAAGTAATGAAGGGCGAGACCAAGATCATTCTGGGCGGCTCAGGCTGTGGGAAATCGACAACCATCAAGTTAGTGCTCGGCCTGCTCAAGCCGGACAGCGGGCAGGTTTTGGTCAACGGCGAAGACATCACGAACTATTCAGAAGTTGAAATGATGCACGTCCGGAAAAAGATTGGCATGATTTTTCAGGAGGGCGCGTTGTTTGATTCGCTCTCGGTTTACGATAACGTCGCGTTCAAGCTGCACGAGGCGGGCGTGCCTGAAGACGAAGTCGAAAACGAGGTGCGCCGGATGCTTCGCTTCGTGAACCTCGAGCAAGCGATCGACAAAATGCCATCGGAATTGTCCGGCGGCATGCGCCGTCGCGTCGGCATTGCGCGCGCGTTGGTGGGCGATCCGAAGATCGTAATGTTCGATGAACCAACGGCTGGTTTGGATCCGCCGACCGCGCGAACGATTTGCGAGTTGGCGATGAAGCTGCGCGATCTCGAAGACGTCTCGTCGATCTTCGTCACGCATGAAATGAATAATCTGGATTATCTTTGCTCGGAATACGCGGTGGTCAACGAAGCGGGCGAAGTCGTCTTCGAAAAAGAGGGCGAAAAACTGTGTCTAATCAACAGTAAGGTTTTGATGATGAGCGACGGGCAGGTGATCTTCAGCGGCACCGACGAGAGTTTGCGCCGGGCTGAAGACCAGTACATTCAGAAGTTTTTGCGCGGACACTGAAAGGCAAGGATGAAGGATGAAGGCGGAAGGATGAAAGCGCTGAATCCCGAATCTAAGCCACTGCATTTCACAGAAAGGATTGTGGACGAAGACACGAAGATTGAATGGATGCTGATTCATCCTTCATCCTTCAGCCTTCATCCTTGATTTTCTCATGCCACGATCAACCAGGAAAATCGGTTTAGGCGAGCTGCGCGTTGGCTTGCTTGTTTTGATTGCCATCGCCGTTCTGATCGTTTTGATCCTGAACGCGTCCGGCACTCTTAATCCCTTCGCGCGTCACCTGCATCTGCGCGCACGCTTTATCGACGCGAACGGCTTGCGCGAAGGCTCAGAAGTGCGCCTGGCGGGTGTGCGCATCGGCAAAGTCGACCGCATCCGTTTGATGACGGCATCCGAAGTTGGACCTGGTCCGAATCCGCAGAAGATCGAGGTTTACATGACCATCAACAGTACGATTGATGGAGTGCCGGCGACGGATCGCATTCGCAACGACTCGACCGCCCAACAAACTTCTCCCAGCCTGCTGGGCAGCGAGATGATGGTCAACATTACGCCCGGCACGGCGCTGGGCCAGCCTGTCAGAGACGGTGACTTGCTGCTTTCAACCTCGGGCAACACGATGAGCGATCTGGCCAATCGCGGCACCGAGCTGGCAGATCGGCTCACCAAACTGTCTGATCAGCTTAACGATGTGGTGAAAGACGTGCGCGCGGGCAAAGGCACCGTCGGCCGCCTGTTCAATGACGAATCGCTCTACAACAACCTGAACGCGACGATTCGCGACGCCGAAGATTTGGCGCAGCAAATCAAGAGCGGCCGGGGCTCAGCCGGCAAATTCATCTACGACGACGCGCTCTACAACAACGCAAACGACATCGCCGCCAATCTTAAAAAGATTTCTGACGATATTCGCGCCGGCCGCGGCTCAGCCGGGAAATTTGTTTCCAGCGACGAGATCTACAACAAGGTCAATCGCATCGCCGATCGTGTGAACCACTCAATGGATCAGATCGACTCGATTGTCGCTGATGTGAACGCGGGCCGCGGAACGCTGGGGCGTTTAGTCAAAGACGAAGCGATTTACAACGACGCGCGCGCCGCGATTGCCCGCTTCAACACGACTGCGGAACGAATCGACAATGTTGTCGCCGGCGCGCAACGCGGCGAAGGCACGCTCGGCAAACTGATTACCGACGAAGCGCTCTACAACAACGTCAACAACCTTTCGTCCGAAGGCGTGAAGCTGCTGTACGATTTTCGCCAAAACCCGAAGAAGTATCTGACGATCAAGTTCCAACTGTTTTAGCTCGAACGCTGAAAGCGTTCCAATTCGATAGCCCAGGGTAGCGCGCAGCGCGCCACCCTGGGATCACAATCCAAAACCCGTCGTAGCGCCCGCGCAGCGGGCGAAAGAGGTTTGCGCACACCCGTGGAGTGAATCATGAAATCCCAAAAAAGAGTTCTGTGGCGAGTCGTGTCGTTTGTCTGCGCGGCTGCCTTGCTTACAAGTTCGCTGGCCAGTGCGCTTGCGCAGCAAACGTCGGCCACGAAACGGCCGATTACGCATGCGGACTATGATTCGTGGCGCTCGATCGTCTCGCCGCAGATCTCGCGTGATGGAAAGTTTGTCGCTTACGCGTACATGGCGCAGGACGATGACAGCGAGATCGTTGTGCGCAACGTCGCCAGCGGAAATGAATGG